>NZ_JBEXCR010000011.1:287617-323712 GCF_040605375.1 Nonomuraea sp. NPDC005650 | reverse complement strand
GATGGTACTGCACTCGGGAGGGTGTGGGAGAGTAGGTCGCCGCCGGACAATCTTTGTAGGGGCTCGACGCCTTGTGCGTCGGGCCCCTTTTTTTTGTTGCGCGTCCACGTCGTCACAGCCCCCGGTCGGGACCGCTTCCCGCGGTCAGTAGGGTTGTAGTGTGGATTATCGTGCGGTTGAACGCGCGATCATGGAGCGCGGCGTCGAGTGGGATTTCGAGCCGACGCTCGACAGGATCGCGGCCCTTCTCGATGTGCTCGGCTCGCCGCAGAGGGCGTACCCGGTCATACACATCGCGGGCACCAACGGAAAGACGAGCACGGCGCGGCTCACCGAGGCCCTGCTCAAGGAGCGCAACCTGAGGGTGGGACGGTTCACCAGCCCCCATCTGGTGTCGGTGCGCGAGCGGATCACCGTGGACGGCGAGCCTTTGAGTGAGGAGCGGTTCGCGGAGGTCTACGAGGAGATCATCCCCTACGTCGAGCTGACCGACACCCAGGGGCGGCGCATCCAGTTCTTCGAGCTGCTGACCGCCATGGCCTTCGCGGCCTTCGCGGACACCCCGGTCGACGTCGCCGTCATCGAGGCCGGCATGGGCGGGTCCTGGGACGCGACGAACGTGGCCGACGGCATCGTCTCCGTCATCACGCCCATCTCGCTCGACCACACCGATCGTCTGGGCCCCGACATCCCCAGCATCGCCGGTGAGAAGGCGGGCATCATCAAGCCCGACTCCACCACCGTGCTCGGCCAGCAGGAGCTGGCCGCGGCCGAGGTGCTCATGCGGCGGGCCGCCGAGGTCGGCGCGGTCGTGGCCCGTGAGGGGCTCGAGTTCGGGGTGCTCAACCGGGAGGTGGCCATCGGCGGGCAGCTGCTCACGCTGCGCGGCCTCAAGGGCGTCTACGACGAGGTCTACCTGCCGCTCTACGGCGCGCACCAGGCGAGCAACGCGGTCTGCGCGCTGGCCGCCGTCGAGGCGCTGACCGGCGGTGACGACCCGCTCGACGTCGATCTCGTCCGGCAGGCGTTCGCGCAGGCCTCGTCGCCGGGGCGGATGGAGGTCGTGCGGCGGACGCCGACCGTCGTGATCGACGCGGCCCACAACCCGGGCGGCATGCAGGCGACCCTGGAGGGGCTGCACGAGGCGTTCGATTTCGCGAAGGTCGTCGGGGTCGTCGCGGTCATGCGGGACAAGGACGTCGACGCCCTGCTCGAGCTGCTCGAACCGATGGTCGAGGAGATCGTCGTCACGCGTAACTCCTCGCCCAGGTCCATGTCGCCGGAGGAGCTCGCGTCCCTGGCCGAGCCGCTGTTCGGCGAGGAGCGCGTACACGTCGTCGACCGGCTCGACGACGCCATCGACCAGGCCATCGGCATGGCCGACGCCGAAGGCGAGTTCAGCGGCACGGGCGTGCTCATCACCGGGTCGGTCGTGACGGCGGGTGACGCGCGGCAACTGCTCAAGGCGGATGGTTCGCGATGAATTTCCAGGTAACTCCAGGTATGCGCAGGCTGGGCGCCAGCGTGCTCGGCATGGAGGCGATCGTGGCGGGGCTGATCACGCCCGTGGCGATCACCGTGGGCGGGGTGACGCCCGCGCTGGCGGTGACCGCCGGCATCGGGCTGGCCGTCCTGTGCGTGGTCGCCGCGGGCCTGCTCAAGCGGCCTTTCGGCTATGTCCTCGGCAGCCTCGTACAGGTGCTGGCGATCTGCACGGGCTTCCTGGTGCCCATGATGTTCTTCCTCGGCGCGATCTTCGCGGCGCTGTGGATCACGGCGATTATCGTCGCTCGGCGTGTTGAGGGCGCTACTTCCCGCTAAAGTCGGCCCATGACCGTCCCCCCGATTGAGCGGTCGGCCGGGCCCAGGGTCCCGTGGCTGCTCGACGTGACGCTCGGGCTGCTCGTCGTTGTGGCGCTGCCCTTGGCGATCGTCACCGTTCCCAACACGCTCTCCGTCGTCGCCAGGCTGCTGCCCGGCGACATCGACCAGGTCGGGCTGATGCGCACGCACGGCCTCGCCCTGCCCGTGCTGATGCTGACCGTGCCGCTGGCGGCCGTGGTGCTGCGGCGCGTGCAGGTGGTTCACGTGGTGCTGGCGGGGCTGGCGCTGGTGGCCCTGTCCGACGTCGCCGGTGGCTACGCGGGCTCGGAGCTCCTCGCCGGAGTGGCGCGGGTGCTGCGCGGCGTCGGCGCGGGCCTGGTCGTGCCCGCCACCCTGGCGGCCGTCTGGGACCGTGTGCTGGTGCTGCGGGCGCTGTGGGTGGGCATGTTCAGCCTGAGCCTGCTCGCGGCGGAGGCGCTGGCCCTGTGGCCGCTGGACAAGGCGACCAGCTGGCGGGTCACGCTGCAGCCGTACCCGATGCTGACGGGGATCGCGCTGGCCCTGGCGGGCGCGTACCTGATCGCCTGGATCATGCTGGGGCGGCCTGCCGCGCCGGTGCTCAACGACGGGGAGCGGAGCCGGCTGCTGCTGGCCACCGTGCCGGCGGCGGGCATCGCGGTCGTGGCGATCAGCACCGCGAGCGAGGGCTGGCGGGCCGTTCCGGTGATCCTGCTGGCGGTGGTGGCCGTGGCCGGGCTGCTGGCGCTGGCCACGATCGGGGCCCCCGAGAGCCGTACGCTGGCGTACTCCATGGTGGCGGTCGGCGTGGTGCTGCTGCCCAGCGCGGCGCAGGTCACGCTGGTGGAGCTGGGCGGGCTCGGCGGGCCGGGGCTGAAGGGGCTCTGGGTGCCGTACGGGGTGGCGGGGCTGCTGGCCGTCGGCGCTTCCGCGGCGGTGCGGCGCTTCGCGGCGGCCTCCGGGCGGTGGCTGGTGCCTCTGGGGCTGCTCGCGATGGTCGTGGGGCTGTGCTCCGTGCGGCTCGTCGTGCCGTCGCCCGACGGGCTGGTGCTGGCGGTGCCGTTCACGCTGCTCGCCGTGGGGGCGGCGGTGGCGCTGACGTCGGCGCTGCAGGAGGTGGGGGTCGGGACGGCGGTGTTCGGGCTCTCGCTGTGCGTTGCCGGGGTGCTGGCAGGGTTCCTGCTCGGTACGGGCGTGCAGATGGCGATGCTGGACGGGGTCTCGTCGGCCCAGGAGCTGGTCGACAGCTTCGTCGGCGCGCTGCATTCGTGGGCGCTGATCGGCGGGTTCCTCGTGGTGCTGGTCATCGTGCTCTCCACCGTGATGGCCCGCCGAGGTGCCAAGGACGCGGCCGCCGCGCCCGTCGACGAAGCCGAGAAGGCGGAGGAGGGCGGAGAGGCGGAAGGCCCGGTGCCCGCCGTGCCGCCGCAGGGCCAATCGCCCGAGGACACCGCCTCTTCATAAAGCCGTTCCGTAGAAAACCGAGGGTGGGGGCGCGGGACGGTAAGCTGAGGCCCAAGCCACGGCGACGCGTGGGCCCGTCCCCCGCGAAGCGTCCCGCGGTCGGGCGCCGGGCGCCCGTGACCGCGATCCTCACTCTGTTCGAAGGAGAACTCCAAGTGTCCGAGCGCACTCTTGTCCTGATCAAGCCCGACGGGGTTAAGCGCGGCCTCATCGGTGACGTGATCGCCCGTGTGGAGCGCAAGGGCCTCAAGGTCGTGGCGATGGACCTGCGCACCCTCGATGCCGACACGGCCAAGTCGCACTACGCCGAGCACTCCGAGCGGCCGTTCTTCGGTGAGCTCGTCGAGTTCATCACCTCGGGGCCGCTCGTCGCCCTGGTGCTCGAGGGCCCGCGCGCCGTCGAGGCGTTCCGCGCGCTGGCCGGCGCCACCGACCCGGTCAAGTCGGCCCCCGGCACGATCCGCGGCGACCACGCACTCGAGATCGGCGAAAACGTCGTCCACGGCTCCGACTCGCCCGAGTCCGCCGCCAGGGAGATCAAGATCTTCTTCCCGGACCGTTTCTAGGCGATTCCGCCCGTTCGACCGCGCCCGCGCAGCATGTCGCTGCGCGGGCGCGCGTTTTTGTCGGGCGACTGCCGTAGGGTGGCGGGGTCTTGGTGCGAGGGGCGGATCCGTGGGCAAGGCCGGGGCGGGATTTTGTCGGCGCTTCCGCGTACGGTTGGCAAGGTCGAGATGTGAGTGCCGAGTGGATGGGCGTTTTGGATCGTTCCAGCAAGCGATCGGGTGTTGTGGTGTAATCCGGGCAAAATTGCGGTTGAGGTAGGGGCTGGAGATTTTTGTGGGGCGCGAGGGCTCATTGCGCCCATCGGTGGGTACGTCACGTTACGATTCGAATTCGGTCCGTAATCATTCGCGAACGACGTTACGGAGGGCTCCGTTCCCCATGGGCAGCAAGCTCGCGTTTCTCGGCCGTGACATGGCGGTCGACCTGGGCACCGCCAACACGCTGGTCTACGTGCGCGGCCGGGGCATCGTGCTCAACGAGCCCTCAGTCGTCGCGATCAACACCGCCACGGGCAAGATCGTGGCGGTCGGCATCGAGGCCAAGCGGATGATCGGTCGTACGCCTGGCAATATCGTCGCCGTCCGCCCGCTCAAAGACGGCGTGATCGCCGACTTTGACGTTACTGAGCGGATGTTGCGATATTTCATCCAGAGAGTGCACAGACGTCGGCATCTCGCCAAGCCACGCATCATCATCGCCGTGCCGAGCGGCATCACCAGCGTGGAGCAGCGCGCGGTGAAGGAAGCCGGATACCAGGCCGGCGCCAGGAAGGTCTACATCGTCGAGGAGCCCATGGCCGCCGCCATCGGGGCCGGGCTCCCGGTGCACGAGCCGACCGGAAACATGGTGGTCGACATCGGCGGGGGCACCACCGAGGTGGCGATCATCTCGATGGGCGGCGTGGTCACCAGCCAGTCGATCAGGATCGGCGGCGACGAGCTCGACCAGGCGGTGATCGCGTTCGCCAAGAAGGAATACTCGCTGATGCTCGGCGAGCGCACCGCCGAGGAGATCAAGATCGCCATCGGCTCGGCCGGTCCGTGCGGCGAGGAGTCGCACGCGGAGATCCGCGGGCGTGACCTGGTCAGCGGGCTGCCCAAGACCATCGTCGTGTCCAGCGAAGAGATCAGGAAGGCCATCGAGGAGCCGGTCAACGCCATCGTCGACGCGGTCAAGACCACGCTCGACAAGTGCCCGCCCGAGCTGTCCGGCGACATCATGGACCGTGGCATCGCGCTCACCGGCGGGGGCGCCCTGCTCAAGGGGCTCGACGAGCGGGTCAAGGCCGAGACGGGGATGCCCGTGCACCTCGTCGAAAACGCCCTCGACTCGGTCGCCATCGGCTCCGGCAAGTGCGCGGAGGAGTTCGAGGCGCTCCAGCAGGTCCTGGTGCCGGAGTCGCGGCACCGATGAGAGATTCTCGCCATGCGCGACTGATCCTGGGCGGGCTGCTGACGGCGGCCCTGATCATCCTCACCGTCGACCATCGCACTGGCGACAGCTCACCGCTGCGTCCGCTGCGGACGGCCGCGGCTTATGTGTTCGGCACGGCGGAGCAGTTCGGCGGGGGGCTGGTGCGCCCCGTCGGGGGGTTCGTCAGCTCCCTCCTGAGCGCGCCCGGCGCGCAGGATCGCATCGACGCCCTCAAAGCGGAGAACGCCCAGTTGCGGGCCGGGCTGGTGGCCAGCAAGCTCGACGCGAGCCGCTCCAACGAGCTCAAGCAGTTGCTCGGCCTGTCGGGTTCGGGTGGATACAAGATGGTCCCGGCCAACGTGGTCGCCCGGCGCGGGCTGCCCGGCTTCGAGGACGCCGTGCAGATCGACGCGGGCACGAGTGACGGCATCCATACGGAGATGACCGTGCTCAGCGGCCAAGGGCTGGTCGGGCGCGTCATCAACGCCGCCCCGCACAGCTCGACGGTGGTGCTCCTCAGCGACCCCGCCTCGGCCGTCGGGGCGAGGCTGGAGGGCGGCAAGGAGATCGGCGTGGTGCATGGGGTGGGGGAGAACGGGCGGCTCGTCCAGTTCCGGCTCCTCGACTCCACGGCGCCGCTGACCAGTGGCGCGCGGATCGTCAGCTTCGGCTCGCAGAACGGCAGCCCGTACGTGCCCGGGGTGCCCATCGGGGTGATCGAGCGGGTGGAGTCGACGCCGGGGGAGCTGACCCGCATCGCGTACGCCCGCCCGTACGCGGACCTGTCGGCGCTGGACGTGGTCGGCGTGGTGGTGGAGGCGCCCAAGCGGGATCCGCGTGACGCGGTCCTGCCCACCAAGGCGCTGCCCGCCAAGGGGGGATCGCGGTGACCGGGCGGCGGGCGGTTCCGCGGCGCCTGCCGATCAATGGGCGCGATCGCCTGGGTGCTCGCGGTGGCGGTGACGGCCGGCTGGGCGCTGGGTGGGGTGCCGGCGAGCGTGTGGGCGAGTGTGACGGTGGCGGCGGCGAGGTGGAGCGTTCCATCGGGGTGCGCCGTTGCGCGTCTCTGAGAGCGCTTGTGGCGGCGTCTGGCGGGGGCTGGGCATGGCCCGCGGGGGCGGTTCGTCGGCGACGCCGTCCGCTGGGACGGCTCGACCGACCTGGCCGGGCTCGTCCCGGTAGATCGGGCGTGGGGCGGGCGTGCGGAGTTGGGCGGATTGTGAGGGATTCCCGGGAGGGAGCGCGGTGATCGGCGGGTTGTCCGTGTTGTTGGCCTTGCTGGCGCAGGTCATGTTGGTCAACCGATTTCCCCTGCCGGCCGGGGGCTCGCCGGACCTGGTGCTGCTGGCCGTGATCGGCGCGGCGTTGGGGCGGGGCGCGTCGTCCGGGGCGGTGCTCGGGTTCAGCGCCGGGCTGCTCGTCGACGTCATGCCGCCGACCGCGCACCTCGTGGGGCAGTACGCGTTCGTGCTGGCGCTCGTCGGTTACGTGGCCGGGCGCGGCGCGGGCGGTCCGGTGACGACCGTGGTGTTGTGCGTGCTGATGGCGCCGTTGCTGGCGGCGGTCGTGGGCGGGCTGATCGCCGATCCCCGGGTCACGGTCGCCACGCTGACCGAGCAGGTGCCCGTCACCATCGTCTACACGCTGGTCGTGTCCCCCATCGTGATCTGGCTGACCACACGCGGCAGGGAGGCGGGGTTCTCGACATGATGCGGATGCGGGCCAGGCTGCTGGTGGTTCAGGTGCTCGTGGTGACGTTGCTCGTCGTGCTGGCTGTGCGCTTGTGGCAGGTGCAGGTGGTGCGTGGGAACGAGTTCGTGACGCGGGCGACGGAGACCAGGACGCGGGCCGTGATCGTGCCCGCGGTGCGGGGGCAGATCCTCGACTCGCACGGGCGGCCGTTGGTGCGCAACAAGACCGCGCTGGTCGTGTCCGTGGACAGGACCAGGTTGACCAGGACGCCGGACGGCGGCCTGAAGGTGCTGCAGAAGCTGGCGGCGGTGCTCGGCCGGCCGGTGGCGGATCTGCAGCATCGCATCACGCCGTGCGGGCCGGGAGTCTCCAAGCCCTGCTGGACGGGGTCGCCGTACCAGCCGGTCCCGCTCGACGAAAAGGTGGACACGCGGGAGGCGCTGCAGATCCTCGAGCGGCAGGAGGAGTTTCCCGGGGTGACGGCGGAGGTCCACTCCGTCAGGCAGTATCCCGGCGGGCGCGACGGGGCCCAGATGCTCGGCTACCTGCAGCCGGTCACCGAGGCCGAGCTGGAGAAGCGCGAAGGGTTGAAGGCCAGCTTCTCCGGGGTGGACCTGGCGGGGCGTGACGGCCTCGAATACGTCTACGACGAGGCGTTGCGCGGCAAGGCGGGGCTGCGCCGGGTGCAGGTCGACCGGATGGGCAAGGCGCTCGGCGTCGAGGAGCAGATCACGCCGGTTCCCGGTGACCACCTGGTGACCAGCATCGACTCGCGGGTGCAGTCCGTGGTGGAGAAGGCGCTGGCGAAGGCGATGAAGTCGGCGCCGGGGGCCGACGGCGGCGCGGGGGTGGTGCTCGACGCGCGTACGGGACGGGTGGTGGCGCTGGCCAGCGCCCCCGGGTACGACCCGGCGGTCTGGGCGGGCGGGATCTCGGCGCGCGGGTACCAGTGGCTGCTGTCCGACAAATCCGACAAGCCGCTCGTGTCCCGGGCGATCAACGGCCAGTTCGCGCCCGGTTCGACGTTCAAGATCTCGTCTGTGTCGGCGATGCTGCGGGCCGGATACCCGCTGAACGGCACGTACGGCTGCCCGGGCTCCTACATGGTCGGCGACCGGGCCTTCAGCAACTTCCGCGGGGTCTCGCTCGGCTCGCTCAGCCTGCACACCGCGCTGGTCAAGTCGTGCGACACGATCTTCTACAAGGCCGCGTACGAGCAGTACCTGAAGGACGGCGGGCGCAACCCGAAGAAGGCGACCAAGGAGATCTTCGCCAACACGGCCAGGGCTTTCGGGTTCGGCAGTCCGACCGGCGTGGATCTGCCGGGTGAGTCCTCCGGGCGCATCCCTGACCGGGCGTGGAAGAAGGATCTCTGGAACCGTACCAACGCGGTGACCTGCGAGCGGTCGCGCAAGGGATATCCGGAGGTCAAGGACCGGGCGCGGGCCGACTTCCTCAAGCGGCTGGCGCTGGAGAACTGCACCGAGGGGTTCCTGCTGCGGCCGGGCGACTCGGCCAACTTCTCCATCGGCCAGGGTGACGTGCTGGTGACGCCGATGCAGCTCGCGCGGGCGTACATGGCGCTGGTGAGCGATGGGAAGGTGCGTAGCCCGCGCATCGGGTGGGCGCAGGTGCGGCCCGACGGCACGGTGGTCAGGACCATCCCGGTGCCGGTGGTGGGCAAGCTGCCGATCAGCGAGAAGGAACGCCTCTACATCAAGAACGCGCTGAGCCAGGTGCCCTCGGACGGCACCGCGGCGGGGGCCTTCGCCGGGTTCCCGATGGACAAGGTGCGCATCGGTGGCAAGACCGGTACGGCGGAGGTCTGGGGCAAGAACGACACCTCGTGGTTCGCGTCGTTCGCGCCTACGAAGAATCCGCAGTACGTGGTCGTGGTCATGGTCTCGCAGGGCGGCATGGGCGCGCAGACGGCGGCGCCTGCCGCGCGGGAGATCTACGAAGGGATCTACGGCATCAAGCGGCCTCCGGCCGTGCCCGGGGGGCGGCTCACGACGAGACTGCCCCGCTTCTCGCCGGACGGAACGGTGGCCGGAGGATGAGCACCCGGAGCCTGGTGGTGGGTGGCCGTGGGAGTTCGTTGAGGGTGGCGGGTTGGCTTGGTGCGTTTGGGCGGGTGGTCGGTTGGGTGAGCGGCTGTGCGGCCGGATGGGTGATCGGTTGCGCGGTCGGGTCGATGGTCGCTGGGATGGGGGTCCGGAGGTGATCGAAAGAACGGTGGCCGTCCGGCGGCCCTCGCTGTTCCGCCGAGTCGCCGGTGAGAACTCGACGGTGCGCAGGCTCGACGCCCTGATGCTGGTCGCGGTGGTCGGGCTGTGCGTGATCGGCACGCTGCTCGTCTGGTCGTCCACCAGGACCTGGGCCCCGGGCTCGACGGGACTGGTGAAGAAGCACCTGTTCAACGAGATGATCGGCATCGTGCTGTGCGCGGTCGTGGCCACGGTCGATCACCGGGCGATGCGGGCGTACGCGCCGCTGGTGTTCCTGGTGTCGCTGCTAGGGCTGGGGCTGGTCATCACGCCGCTGGGCGCGACGATCAACGGGTCGCACTCGTGGATCCTGCTCGGCGGCGGGTTCGCGGTGCAGCCGTCGGAGTTCGCCAAGGTCGGGCTGCTGCTGATCATCGCGATGCTGCTGGCACAGCCGGCCGAGGGCAGCGATCGGCCGCGCGGGCTGGACATATGGCTGGCGCTCCTGGCCTCGGGGGTCACGATGGGGCTGGTGATGCTCCAGCCGGACCTCGGGACGGCGCTGGTGCTGGCGGTGATCACGGCCGCCGGGCTGATCATCGGGGGGGTGCGCAAGCGGTGGATCGCGGCGCTGTCGCTGGTGGCGGTGGCCGGGGTGTTCTCGGTGTTCTACTTCCAGCTGCTGGAGCCGTACCAGGTGGCGCGGTTCACGGCGTTCGTCGATCCGAGCGTGGACCCGCGCGGGGTGGGCTACAACAGCACGCAGTCGATGATCGCGATCGGCTCCGGGCAGCTCCTGGGCAAGGGGCTGCTGGGCGGCGGGCAGACGACCGGGAGGTTCGTGCCCGAGCAGCACACCGACTTCATCTTCACGGTGGCGGGGGAGGAGTTCGGGTTCCTCGGGTCGGTCACGGTGGTGCTGCTGCTCGGGGTGGTGCTGCTGCGCGGGCTGAAGATCGCCAGGCAGTGCGACGACAGGTTCGGGACGCTGGTCGCGGGCACGATCGTGTGCTGGTTCGCGTTCCAGACGTTCATCAATGTGGGCATGACGATCGGGATCATGCCGATCACGGGGCTGCCGCTGCCGTTCGTGTCGTATGGCGGTACGGCCACTTTCGCGAATCTGATTGCGATTGGGCTTCTCCAGGCCATCAGAGTGCGTAGACAGTCGTTTAATTAGAGTCATGTTCTTGGCATATTGCGATGAGTGCGAGGAGCGCTTCCTGCTGCCCGCGAGCCATGTCGTCGGCGTGCACAACCTGGCGAACGGGGTGATCGCCGTCGAGCTGACCTGTTACGAGGGGCACCATCTCCTGGTGCTCAGCGGAAACGACATCGACATCCCTGGACCTGCCACCGTCTGAGCGCCGCTACCCTGGACGGTATGCCTGTCGAGTCGATATTCCCTCGCCTGGAAGCGCTGCTGCCCAAGGTGCAGAAGCCCATCCAGTACGTCGGGGGTGAGCTCAACTCGACCGTCAAGGACTGGGACTCCGCCGACGTGCGGTGGGCGTTGATGTACCCCGACGCCTACGAGGTCGGGCTGCCCAACCAGGGTGTGGCGATCCTCTACGAGATCCTCAACGAGCTGCCCGGCACGCTGGCCGAACGCACCTACGCGGTGTGGCCGGATCTCGAGGCGCTCATGCGGGCCGAGGGCGTCCCGCAGTTCACCGTCGACGCGCACCGGCCGGTGCGCGCCTTCGACGTGCTCGGCGTGTCCTTCTCGACCGAGCTGGGCTACACCAACATGCTCAACGCGCTCGACCTGGCGGGCATCCCGCTGATGGCCGTGGACCGAGGCGAGGACGACCCGATCGTGCTCGCCGGCGGCCACGCGGCCTTCAACCCCGAGCCGATCGCCGACTTCGTCGACGCGGCCGTGCTCGGCGACGGAGAGCAGATCTCCATCGCCATCTCCGAGGTCATCCGCGAGTGGAAGACCGAGGGCAGACCCGGCGGGCGGGACGAGCTGCTCATGCGGCTCGCCGAGTCCGGCGGGGTATATATCCCGAAATTTTACGATGTGGACTACCACCCGGACGGTCGCATCAAGCGCGTCGCCCCCAACAGGGCCGACGTGCCGTGGCGGGTGCACAAGCACACCGTGATGGACCTCGACGAGTGGCCCTACCCGAAGAAGCCGCTGGTCCCGCTGGCCGAGACGGTGCACGAGCGGTTCAGCGTGGAGATCTTCCGCGGCTGCACCCGTGGCTGCAGGTTCTGCCAGGCCGGCATGATCACCCGCCCGGTGCGGGAGCGCTCGATCACGACGATCGGGGCGATGGTCGAAAACGGCATCAAGGAGTCCGGCTTCAACGAGGTCGGCCTGCTGTCGCTGTCGTCGGCCGACCACTCCGAGATCGGCGAGGTCGCCAAGGGCCTGGCCGACCGCTACGAAGGCACCAACACCTCGCTCTCGCTGCCGTCCACCCGGGTCGACGCGTTCAACATCGACCTGGCCAACGAGTTCTCCAGGAACGGCAGGCGCTCCGGCCTGACGTTCGCGCCCGAGGGCGGCTCCGAGCGCATGCGCAGGGTGATCAACAAGATGGTCACCGAGGAAGACCTGATCCGCACCGTCACCACGGCCTACTCGCAGGGGTGGCGGCAGGTCAAGCTCTACTTCATGTGCGGGCTGCCCACCGAGCAGGACGAGGACGTCCTGGGCATCGCCGACCTGGCCAAGAAGGTCATCAAGGCGGGCCGTGAGGCGACCGGCAGCCGCGACATCCGCTGCACGGTCTCCATCGGCGGCTTCGTGCCCAAGCCGCACACGCCGTTCCAGTGGGCCGGCCAGGCCGACCACGAGACCGTCGACCGCCGCCTCAAGGAGCTGCGCGACTCGGTCAGAGGTGACAAGCAATACGGCAGAGCCATCGGCTTCCGCTACCACGACGGCAAGCCCTCGATCGTGGAGGGCCTGCTCTCGCGCGGCGACCGCCGGGTCGGTGCCGTGATCCGCGCCGTCTGGGAGGACGGCGGCAGGTTCGACGGCTGGAGCGAGCACTTCTCCTACGAGCGCTGGATGACCGCCGCCGCCAAGGCGGGCGTCGACGTCGACTGGTACACCACGCGCGAGCGGGAGGAGAACGAGGTCCTGCCGTGGGACCACCTCGACGCCGGGCTCGACCGCGAGTGGCTCTGGCAGG
Source organism: Nonomuraea sp. NPDC005650 (assembly GCF_040605375.1). NCBI lineage: Bacteria > Bacillati > Actinomycetota > Actinomycetes > Streptosporangiales > Streptosporangiaceae > Nonomuraea > Nonomuraea sp. NPDC005650. Next base: position 311,375 of record NZ_JBEXCR010000011.1, on the reverse strand, counting down.
ACTGGCAGGAGGCCGTCACCGGCGGTGAGGTCGAAGACTGCCGCTGGACTCCTTGCTACGACTGCGGCGTCTGCCCGACGATGGGCACGGAAATTCAAATCGGTCCCACGGGGCGGAAACTCCTTCCACTTACGGTGGTCTAGCGCGCTCAGTGGGCAGCCGGTGTCTCGGCGTACACGTACATACGCCGGGGCGGCTTATCCTGAGACGAAGGAACTCTTACAAGGGAAGGACGACAAGCTCTGAAACCTGTTCCCGAAGGGCCTCCGCCCGCGCCTACGGTGCAGCGCCTACGCGTGCGCTACGCCAAGCGCGGTCGCCTGCGCTTCACCAGCCACCGCGACATCTCGCGGGCCGTTGAGAGAGCGGTCCGCCGTGCCGGCATACCGGTGGCCTACAGCGCGGGTTTCTCGCCCCACCCGAAGATCTCCTACGCGGGCGCGGCGCCGACCGGCGTCGCCAGCGAAGCCGAATATCTCGAGATCGGCGTCACCACGCTGTGCGATCCCGAGCAGGTGAGACAGGACCTGGACGGGTCGCTGCCGCCGGGGCTCGATGTGCTCGACGTTGTGGCGGCGGGCTCGGGTGGGCTGGCTGACCGCTTGGAGGTCTCCGACTGGGAGGTGCGGCTGCCCGGTGCCGATCGCGAGCTCGCCGAGGTGGCGGCGGAGAAGTTCCTCGCGGCAGGCGCTGTGGAGGTTGAGCGCCTCACCAAGAAGGGTCCCCGTCGCTTCGACGCACGGGAGGCCGTCCTGGGGCTCACGGTTTCCGAGGGAACAGACAGAACCGCAGCTCAGGTGCTTGGACGGCCGTGTGTCATACTGCGCATGGTTGTTCGGCACATGACGCCTGCCGTTCGACCCGACGATGTGCTCACAGGGCTGCGCCTTGTGGCCGACTTCGCGCCGCCGGTTCCCCCCGAGGTGACCAGGCTGGCGCAGGGGCCGCTCGACGTCAGCACTGGTGCGCTTGCCGATCCGCTCGACCTGGACCGCGACACGACGCGCGGCGGCGAGGCGGGATCGGCGAGTGAGCACGTCGCCGGTTGAGGAGGTGCCCTGCGTGAGCGGGGCACGACCGCTGACAGGACTTGGCGCCGACACCCCCTCATCGGGGGCGTTGGCGGACAACGAGACACGAGAGCTCCTGCGCGGCGCGGCGACGCGCCCGGGAGCTGACGGGAGAGCGCCCGCATGCTCGAGAACGAGCCCAACGCCGGGGCCATTGGCCCTGACGGGGAGACAATTGAACAGCCCGAGGTGACCCCACGTCGCCGCTCAGCCAGCCGCCCCGCGGGTCCACCGCCGGAGCTGCCGGAGGAGCCCGCCCACGTTCCGGTCACCACTATCGCGGCGCAGACCGCGCCGTCCGTGGCTGACGTACAACCGGTGCAGAGCACCGCCGCGCAGCGCGCGGCGGGAGAGCCCGCACCCAAGATCCTCGCCACCGCGACCGAGGCGGAAGCCGTCACGGCGCAGGCCGCGCCGGAGAGCCCGGTCGAGGCGGCCGTGGCCGAGGCCGTCACCGAGGAGAAGCCCAAGAGGACCACGCGCACCCGGTCCACCGCCACGACGACGCGTCGCCGTACGACGAAGAAGGCCGCCGAGGCGGAGGCGGAGGCCGCGGAAGCGCTCCCGGTGGAGGAGCCCGCCGAGGCCGCCGAGCCGGTGAAGCGGCGCAGGACGCGCAAGAAGGCCGAGCCGGAAGAGGCCATCGCCGTCGAGGAGGCCGTCGCGGGCGCTGTGGGGGCGGTGGCCGACTCCGAGAAGGCCGCCGCCAGCGAGGGCCCGGCCGCTGAGGCCGCGACCACGCAGGGCGCTGAGGCGGCCGAGGACGAGGACATCCTCGAGATCCTGCCCGAGGACGAGCCCCTCGACGACGAGCCCGCGGGCGAGGACCTTGACGAGGAGTCCGTACGGCCGAGCCTGCTGTCCGACCCGTTCGGGTTCGCGGCGCGGAGGCCGGACGAGTCCGGCACCGCGTTCCAGCGGCCGGCGGCCATCTTCGCGCCGCTGTTCCAGGCGCCCGACCCCAGCAAGGCCAAGCCCGTCGTCACCCGGCGGGCCGAGGTGCCGCAGCCCGCTCCCGAGCCCGAGCCCGAGGAGATCGAGGAGTCGGTCGACGAGTCCGTGACAGAGGACGAGACCGACGTCGACACCTCCGACGAGCAGGAGGAGGAAGAGGGCGCGGGCCGGCGCCGCCGCCGCAGGCGGGGCGGCCGGGGCCGTGGCAAGGCTCGCGAGCGTGACGAGGCCGAGGACGGCGAGGAGCAGGACGAGGAGTCCGAGGAGGAGCAGGCCGACGAGGGCGCGCAGGACGAGGAGTCCTCCACCTCGCGTCGCCGCCGCCGCCGTCGCCGCCGGGGCTCCGAGGAGGGCGCCGAGCCGGCCAGCGACGACCCGCCGAACACGGTGGTGCGCATCCGCGCGCCGCGCGCGGGCCGTAGCAGCACGCTGGAGACCGCGACCGACGGCGTGCAGAGCGTGCGCGGCTCCACCCGGCTGGAGGCCAAGAAGCAGCGCCGCCGCGAGGGGCGCGAGCTGGGCCGCAGGCGGCCGCCGATCATCACGGAGTCGGAGTTCCTGGCCCGCCGCGAGTCCGTCGACCGGATGATGGTGGTGCGCCGCCACGGCGACCGCACGCAGATCGCGGTCCTGGAGGACGGCGTGCTCGTCGAGCACTACGTCAACCGCGAGGCCAGCCAGTCCTACGTCGGCAACGTCTACCTCGGCAAGGTCCAGAACGTGCTGCCCTCGATGGAGGCGGCGTTCGTGGACATCGGCAAGGGCCGCAACGCCGTCCTGTATGCCGGCGAGGTCAACTTCGACACCGCCGGGCTGGAGGGCCAGCCCAAGCGCATCGAGGCGGCGCTGAAGTCGGGCCAGTCGGTGCTCGTGCAGGTCACGAAGGACCCGATCGGGCACAAGGGCGCCCGGCTCACGTCCCAGATCAGCCTGCCCGGGCGATACCTGGTCTACGTGCCGGACGGGTCGATGACCGGCATCAGCCGCAAGCTGCCCGACAAGGAGCGCACGCGGCTCAAGAGCATCCTGAAGAAGGTCATGCCGGAGAACGCCGGTGTGATCGTCCGTACCGCCGCGGAGGGCGCCTCCGAGGACGAGCTGGCGCGTGATGTGGCCCGCCTGTCCGCCCAGTGGGAGAACATCCAGAAGAAGGCCAAGTCGGCCAGCCCGCCCGAGCTGCTGTCCGCCGAGCCCGATCTCACGATCAGGGTCGTGCGCGACGTCTTCAACGAGGACTTCACCTCGCTGATCGTGCAGGGCTCCGACGCCTGGGACACGGTGGACGATTACGTCAAGTACGTCGCACCGCACCTGGGCGAGCGCCTGTCGAGGTGGGACGGCGACCAGGGCGACGTGTTCGAGCACTACCGGATCGACGAGCAGCTCGGCAAGGCGCTGGAGCGCAAGGTCTGGCTGCCCAGCGGCGGCTCGCTGGTGATCGACCGCACCGAGGCGATGACCGTCGTCGACGTCAACACCGGCAAGTTCACCGGGCAGGGCGGAAACCTCGAGGAGACCGTCACCAGGAACAACCTCGAGGCGGCCGAGGAGATCGTGCGCCAGCTCAGGCTGCGCGACATCGGCGGCATCATCGTGATCGACTTCATCGACATGGTGCTGGAGTCCAACCGCGACCTGGTGCTGCGGCGGCTGCTGGAGTGCCTGGCCCGCGACAGGACCAAGCACCAGGTCGCCGAGGTCACCTCGCTGGGCCTGGTCCAGATGACGCGTAAGCGGGTCGGACAGGGGCTGCTGGAGGCGTTCTCCACACCGTGCGAGTGCTGCAACGGGCGGGGTCTGATCGTCTCCACGGAGCCGGTCGAGCCCAAGCCCGAGCCGCGCGGCACGCAGGGGAAGATGGCCGTCGAGAAGGCGGTCTCGGACAAGGTTTCCGCGGCCAAGGACACCTCGAGCCGTGATACGGTGACCGGTGCGCTTGAAGACGTCCCGGCTGAGGACGACCAGGCAAGCCAGACTTCCGGCAGAGGGCGGCGACGCTCGCGCCGAGCCAAGTCGGCCGAGTAGCTCTCGGCAGGCTTCCGACGTTCCGTCCGGTTCGCCTAGGGGACCGTTAATCCGGTACCCTGGTGTATCGGTGCGTCAGGTGACGTGCCCTGTTGGCGCGCTTACTCGGTTCGTCGGTTTGAGACAGGCCGAATGACAGGCGCAGCATTCGGCGGCCGCCTCTCGATGAGGCGGCCGATGTACGAGACAACAGTGAGTCAGTAGAAGGGTTCCGCGGTGTACGCGATCGTTCGTTGCGGCGGCAGGCAGCAGAAGGTCTCCGTCGGTGACGTCCTCGAGGTGGACAAGGTCGCCGGCGAGGTCGGCTCTTCGGTTTCGCTGCCGACGGTGCTCGTCGTCAACGACGGCGATGTGACCACGGAGGCGGGCAGGTTCACGGTCAGCGCCGAGATCCTCGGTGAGACCAAGGGCCCGAAGATCCGCATCCTCAAGTACAAGAACAAGACCGGTTACAAGAAGCGCCAGGGTCACCGCCAGCGGTACACCCAGGTGAAGATCACCGGTATCGAGCAGGCCTGAACGGGAGTTTGAGAGATGGCACACAAGAAGGGCGCGTCGTCCACCCGGAACGGCCGTGACTCCAACGCCCAGCGCCTGGGCGTCAAGCGCTTCGGTGGTCAGCTGGTCAACGCGGGCGAGATCATCGTCCGCCAGCGTGGCACCCACTTCCACCCCGGCGACAACGTGGGGCGTGGCGGCGACGACACGCTGTTCGCGCTGGCGGCCGGGCACGTGCAGTTCGGTGTCAAGCGCGGCCGGCGGGCCGTGAGCATCGTTCCCGTCGCGGAGTAAGGGCTCTTCCTCTCCGTAGACCTTGGGTTTTCTTGCCAAAGGGGTGGATCGCGGTGTCGATCCACCCCTTTGCTTTTGGCTGACTTCCGCCGGTGGGCGGTGTGTGTGGAGGAGTGCAGAGTGCCGGACTTTGTGGACCAGGTGGTCCTTCATATCGGTGCCGGTGACGGGGGGAACGGGTGCGCCTCCATCCACCGGGAGAAGTTCAAGCCGCTCGGCGGCCCCGACGGTGGCAACGGCGGCCGGGGCGGTGACGTCGTCCTGGAGGTCGACCCCAATACGGCGACGCTGCTCGAATACCACCACCGGCCGCATCGCAAGGCCGAGAACGGCAAGCAGGGGCAGGGGTCCAACCGGGACGGGGCCAACGGGCCGGACGTGATCCTTCCCGTGCCCAACGGCACTGTGGTGAAGAACGCCTCCACGGGTGAGGTGCTGGTCGACCTCGTGGGCGCCGGCACGCGGTACGTCATCGCCGAGGGCGGGCACGGCGGGCTGGGGAACGCCGCCCTCGCCACGACCAGGCGGAAGGCGCCCGGGTTCGCGCTGCTCGGGGAGCCTGGGGACGCGCTCGACGTCATGCTGGAGCTCAAGAGCGTGGCGGACGTGGCGCTGGTCGGGTTCCCGAGCGCTGGCAAGTCCTCGCTGATCGCCGCCTTGAGCGCGGCCAAGCCCAAGATCGCGGACTACCCGTTCACGACCTTGATCCCCAATTTGGGCGTGGTGACCGCGGGGGAGACCGTGTTCACCGTCGCCGACGTGCCCGGGCTGATCCCGGGGGCCTCGCAGGGGAAGGGGCTCGGGCACGAGTTCCTGCGGCACGTCGAGCGGTGCGACATGCTCGTGCACGTCATCGACTGCGCCACCATGGAGCCCGGGCGCGACCCGATCACGGACTACGAGGTGATCGAGGCGGAGCTGCACGCGTACGGGAAGCTGGAGGACCGGCCGCGGCTGGTCGTGCTGAACAAGGCCGACGTGCCCGACGCGCGGGAGCTGGCCGAGCTGGTCGCGCCCGAGTTCGAGGCGCGGGGGCTGCGGGTGTTCACGATCTCCGCCGCCACGCATGACGGGCTGCGGGAGCTCACGTACGCGATGGGCGAATGGGTCGCCGCGGCCAGGGCCCAGAAGCCGGTCGAGGAGCCCACCAGGCTGGTCATCAGGCCCAAGCAGCTCGGCGACGCCGGGTTCCGGGTGCGGCGGGTCAACGACAACCTGTTCCAGATCACCGGCGAGAAGCCGGAGCGCTGGATCAGGCAGACCGACTTCAGCAACGACGAGGCCGTGGGCTACCTGGCCGATCGGCTGGAGCGGCTCGGCGTCGAGGCGGAGCTGGCCAAGGTCGGCGCCACCGCCGGGGCCGAGGTGGTCATCGGGCCGATGGAGGGCGGCTACGTCTTCGACTGGCAGCCCACGCTCAGCGCCGAGTCCGTACGGCAGGGCCCGCGAGGGTCCGACAACCGCCTCGTGTAAGGCGGGGCGGCCGCGGCGCCGGGCGGGTCAAGGGCTCCCGGGGCTCGGATAGGCTGCCAGACGTGCGGGAACAGATCAGCTCAGCGTCGAAGGTCGTTGTCAAGGTCGGCTCCTCCTCGCTCACCACCCCCCAGGGCACGATCGACGTCGATCGGGTCGACGCCCTTGTGGACGTGCTGGCGGCGCGGAGCCGTACGGGGACCCAGATCGTCCTGGTCTCCTCCGGGGCGATCGCGGCGGGCCTCGGCCCGCTCGGGCTGACCGCGCGACCACGCGACCTGGCCACCCAGCAGGCGGCCGCGTCCGTCGGGCAGGGGGTGCTCGTCGCCCGCTACACCTCCTCCTTCGCCCGCTACTCCCTGCGCGTGGGCCAGGTGCTGCTGACCGCCGACGACATGATGCGGCGCGCCCACCACGCCAACGCCCAGCGCACGCTCGCGCGCCTGCTGGAGCTGGGCATCGTGCCCATCGTCAACGAGAACGACACCGTGGCCACCGACGAGATCCGCTTCGGCGACAACGACCGGCTGGCGGCGCTGGTGGCGCACCTGATCCACGCGGACGCGCTCGTGCTGCTGTCGGACGTGGACGCCCTCTACGACGGCCCGCCGAGCCGCAGCGGCTCCCGGCGCCTGTCGGAGATCCGCGGGCCGGAGGACCTGGTCGGCGTCGAGCTCGGCAAGAACGGCGCGGCGGTGGGCACCGGCGGCATGGTGACCAAGGTGCAGGCCGCCAGGATCGCCACGGGGGCGGGCGTCCCCGTGGTGCTGACCGCGGCCGCGCACGCCGCCCAGGCGCTCGGCGGGGCGGATGTCGGCACCTATTTCCATCCCGGGGGGCGCCATCCCGGCACGCGCCTGCTGTGGCTGGCGCACGCCACCACCGGGCGCGGCCGCCTCCACCTCGACCAGGGGGCGGTGGAGGCCATCGTGGGGCGGCGCAAGTCGCTGTTGCCCGCCGGGGTGACGTCCGTGGAGGGTGAGTTCGCGGCGGGCGATCCGGTGGACCTGTGCGGGCCTCAGGGGCTCGTGGTGGCCCGCGGCCTGGTGAACTTCGACGCCGTCGAGATCCCGGGGCTGCTCGGCCGCTCCACGAGGGAACTGGCCAGTGCCCTGGGTCCGGAATACGAACGTGAGCTGATCCACCGTGACGACATCGTCATACTGGAAGCCCACAACTAAGGCCAAGAGCGTGGCCCATGAGCGTGAGGGGCTCGGAGAGCCCCGAACAGCGGAGCGGAGCGTAGCCATGAGCACTGAGTTCTTGAGGGTCGCCCAGGCGGCGCGAGAGGCCGCCGCCGAGCTGGCCCCGCTGCCGCGGGCGCCGAAGGACCGGGCGCTGCGTGCCGTGGCCGACGCCCTGGTCGCGCACGCGGCGGAGATCGTCGAGGCCAACGCCAAGGACGTCGAGCAGGCCAGGGCGCAGGGCACGTCGGAGGCGATGATCGACCGGCTGCGGCTCGACGAGGCCAGGGTCGCCGCCATCGCCGAGGCCGTGCGCCAGGTGGCCGACCTGCCCGACCCGGTCGGCGAGGTCGTACGCGGCGGCACCCTGCCCAACGGGCTGGAGCTGCGCCAGCTCAGGGTGCCGCTCGGCGTCATCGGCATCATCTACGAGGGCCGCCCCAACGTCACCGTCGACGCCGCCGCGCTCTGCCTCAAGAGCGGCAACGCGGTGCTGCTCAGGGGCTCCTCCAGCGCCTACTCCTCCAACACGGCCCTGGTGAAGGTGATGCAGGACGCGCTGGAGGGCACAGAGGTGCCCGCGGGAGCCGTCCAGCTCGTGCCGGGGCAGACCCGCGACTCGGTCAAGGAGCTCATGCGGGCCCGCGGCCTGGTCGACGTGCTCATCCCGCGCGGCGGCGCCTCGCTGATCAACTCGGTGGTCGAGGAGTCCACGGTGCCGGTGATCGAGACCGGCGTCGGAAACTGCCACGTCTACGTGGACGCCGAGGCCGACCTCGACCTGGCCGTGCAGATCCTGGTCAACGCCAAGGCGCAGCGGCCGTCGGTGTGCAACGCGGCCGAGACGTTCCTCGTCCACGAGGGTGTCGCCGACGCGTTCGTGCCGCGGGCGCTGACGGCGCTCGCCGAGGCGGGCGTGACCGTGCACGGCGACGACCGCGTCGCCGGGTACGGCTCCGGCGTCGTGCCCGTCACCGAGGACGACTTCTACGCCGAATACCTCTCGCTCGACATCGCCGGCGCGGTCGTCGGCTCGCTGGAGGAGGCGGTGGCCCATATCAGGAAGTACGGCTCCGGCCACACAGACGCCATCGTCACCAGGTCGCAGCGGGCGGCGCGCAGGTTCGTCGCGCTGGTCGACTCGGCGGCCGTGGCGGTCAACGCCTCGACGAGGTTCACCGACGGCGGGGAGTTCGGGTTCGGGGCGGAGATCGGCATCTCCACGCAGAAGCTCCACGCGCGTGGCCCGATGGGGCTGCCCGAGCTCACCTCCACCAAGTGGGTCTATACCGGTGAGGGGCATTTGCGCACGTCAGAGGGCACGGTGGTGGCCGGTTGACCGGCGTGTCGGCCTGACCGACGCCGAGGAGCGCAGGTTGACTGAGAGGCATGGAGATTGTCGTCGCCCTTGTCTTCTCGGCGGCCGTGCTGATCGGCGCCGACCGGCTGTTGCTCTGGCTAGAGAGCCGCGGACACGTCCATTGGCGCAGAAAAGGACGCAGGCAGCTGTCGGAGGAGCCCACGGTGGCGCTCGACAGCATGCTCTCCGATCACACTCGCCGATAATCCTTCGGCGTGCCTCAAGCGTCGACGGGCGTCCCAGCGCTAGGGTTAGGTCCCTTATGGGTGGGCCGGGCGGGGAGGGACGGTGAGCAAGCTCGGCAAAATCGGGCCGTACAGCCTGGTCGAGCGGCTTGGCCGGGGTGGCATGGGCGAGGTCTACCTCGCGACCACCCGCCGGGGCGAGAGTGTCGCTCTCAAGGTCCTGCACGACCTGGCCGAGGATGAGACCTCCCGCGTCAGACTGGAGCGCGAGGTCCGGGCGCTGCGCCGGGTCGAGAGCCCGTACGTGGCCAAGGTGCTCGACGCCGACCTCAGCTGCGCCCGCCCGTACCTGGTCATGGAGTACATCAAGGGCTCCACGCTCCTCGACCGCGTACGCCAGAGCGGCGCGCTCGACGTCGCCGACCTCGTGGGCCTGGCCCAGGGCATCGCCGCGGCGCTCGCGATCATCCACGCGGCCGGGGTCGTGCACCGCGATCTCAAGCCGGGCAACATCATCATGGGCTCCGAGGGGCCCGTGCTCATCGACTTCGGCATCGCGCAGGTGCTCGACGCGACCCGGCTCACCATAACCGGCACGTTCCTCGGCACGCCCGGCTACACCGCGCCGGAGATCTTCGCCGACGAGCACGTCGACTCGCCCGCCGACGTGCACGCGTGGGCGGCGACGGTGGCGTTCGCGGCGACGGGGCGGCCGACGTTCGGGCGGGGCACTGCCGAGGCGCAGATGTACGCGGTGCTGAACGGGCAGGCCGACCTCAAGGGCGTGCCCGTGGAGCTGCTGCCGCTGGTACGCGCCGCGCTCAACAGGGAGCCAGGCAAGCGGCCCACGGCGGCGTTGCTGGCCGATCGGCTCTCGCGGCTGGCCAGAGCCACCAGCGCGGCCGAAGCGGAGCCCGCCTCCGGGCCTGCGGAGGAGGCCAAGACAGGCCGTGCCGCCCCTGATGACAAATCCGCGCGTAGCCGGGCGAACACTGACAGTAAGGTTCCTCCGCCTCGTTCCCGTACGAACCCGGACACGAAGGGCTCGGCCGTTCGCGCCGACGGCAAGGGCGGCGCGGCTCGGAGCCGTACCGGGACGGATGGGAAGGGTGCCGCGGTGCGCAGCCGCGCCGAGGTGCCCGCGCCGCGCGCCCGCGCGGGCGCGGACGGCAAGTCCGCTCTCGCGCGCTCCAAGATGACCGCGCCGCGCCAGCGTGCGGCGGCGGCCGTCCGGAGCCGGCCTCAGGTGCGCAGGAAGGCCGGGCTCAGGACAGAGTCGGCCACCACGCTGCCCGCGGGCAACGGCGCTCTGCTGATGCTGGCCGTGCTGGCCGTGCCGTGCGTGGTGACCTCGGTGATCTGGCCGATCGCCTCCATCGCCATCACCACGGTGTTCGTGGTGCTGACCAGGACGCTCTGGATGAGCCACTGGCTGATCAGGAACCGCAGCTCACGGGGCACGCGGGTGGCGCTGCGCGTGCTGCTCTTCCCGGTGGCCCTGGTCGGGGCGGCCGCGACCGCCGCCGTGTGGCCGGGTGTGCCGGTCGCGCTGGCGTCGGGTGGCGCGCTCTGGGTGACCGGTGGCGGAGTGATCGACTCCGACTGGTGGCAGCAGCCCGCGCCCGTGACGGTGGCGGGTGTGGTGTTCGGGATGTTGTGCGGCGGTTTCGCCGGGCGCGAGATCGAGCGGATCGGGCATCGGCTGCCTGACCTGCGGAGGGAGGGGCTGCGCGCACTGGCCGTGCTGGGCGGGTTCGTCGCCCTGTGCGCGGCCGCCGTGCGCGCTATCGCTCTCCTGCTCTGACCTGCCGCTCTCCAAGGCAGGCCGAAGCTGCCCCTCAGGGTTCGGAACCCGCCGCTCGTCGCCGATCGCGGTGGGTTTCGCGGCCGATCAAGCTGATCGGCCGCGTACGGCGGTGCGGCCGGTCAGCCCTGGCCGCCGTCGCGGCGCGAGAAACGGTTGAAGATGCGCTCGCCCGCGTTGACCGCGCCCTCGGCCACGTCGCGCAGGACGCCGATGAACGGGTCCTGCGACTGGGACCAGGACGCGCGGTAGGACTCGGCCGCGGCCTTGATCTCGTCGGTCACCCGTGCGTTGGCGTCGTCCTCCCTGCGCGGGTAGTCCCCGCCCAGGATGCGCTCGTACTCGCCGCTGCGCTGCCACTTGTCCAGCTCGGCCACGCGCACGACCGCGAACGGGTGGGTGGTGCCGAGCAGGTTGAGCACCTTGAGGAAGCCGTCGCGAAGGTCGCCCGCGGTGTCGTATTCCTGGTACTGCTCCAGGAACGCCTCGATGTTCATCTCGTGGGTGTAGTCGCCGCCGGCGAGCTTCATCAGCGCCCTCTTGGCCGCCTCGGGGTCCTGGCCGACGAGCAGGCCGCCCCGGTCGGAGGACAGCTCCGACTTGCGGTACCACTCCTCCAGGCCCGCGACGATCGCCCGCAGGCCGATGTAGCCGAGCGGGATCCACGCCACGCGGGCGGCGAGGGTGGTGAGGATGTCGAGCATCGTCCGGTAGACCGCGTGCCCCGAGAGGATGTGCGAGGTCTCGTGGCCGATGACGAAGCGCTGCTCCTCCTCGTTCATCAGGTTGAGCAGACCGGTGGTCACGACGATGAACGGGTCGTCGAAGCCGATGGCCTTGGCCTGGACCCGCGGATCCTGCTGGATGTAGATCTCCGGGATCCGGTGCAGGTCGAGCGTGTAGGCGGCGTCGCGGCCCATGTCGTAGACGGAGCGGAACTGGGTCTCGCTCACGCGGACGGCCGACGCCAGGTACATCAGGCGCAGGCGGCGCTCACTTACGAGGCCGGACATCTGCTTGAGAACCGTGTCGAACCCACTCAACTTACGCAGAGCGACCAGGGCGGACCGGTCTGCGGGGTGTTCGTAGGCTCGGGACGAGATGCCGGGCAGTTGGACGCGGTTGCGGTCCGGGGTGGTCGTCATGCCCGGCATGCTACGTCCGCAACGAGGGTGATGCGCGGTCATCACCAAGGGGGGTGCCATCATGTTGTGGTACAAGGTCCGCGTAAGGTCCGTTTCATGATGAATGCGCCTGGCGTGCAGGGGAAGCGGCGAGTCGGAGTGATGGGTGGGACGTTTGATCCCATCCACCACGGCCACTTGGTGGCCGCCAGCGAAGTGGCCCACCACTTCGACCTGGACGAAGTCGTGTTCGTGCCGACCGGGCGGCCGTACCAGAAGGCCGAGCGCGAGGTGTCGGCCGCGGAGGACCGCTATTTGATGACGGTCATCGCGACCGCGTCGAATCCCCGCTTCTCGGTGAGCAGGGTGGACGTTGATCGCCCGGGGCCGACGTTCACCATCGATACTTTGCGCGATATTTCGGAAATTTACGGTCCTGGGGTTGAGCTGTACTTCATCACCGGCGCCGACGCGCTCGGCGCCATCCTGGACTGGCAGAACGCGGACGAGTTGTTCGAGTTGGCCCATTTCGTCGGCTGCACCCGTCCGGGGCACACGCTGCACGACCCGGGGCTGCCGGAGGGACGGGTGACGTTGCTGGAAATTCCCGCGCTGGCCATCTCGTCGTCCGAGTGCCGGCAACGTGTCGCCAAGGGGGAGCCGATTTGGTATCTGGTGCCGGACGGCATCGTCCAGTACATCAACAAGCGGGGGCTGTATCACTCGGAAGGGTGAACGCCTCCGTGCCGTAGGTGAGGGGTTTCGGCCCGGAAGGGTACCCTCAACGTATAGGCATGCTGTCGACACAGGAGGACAGACCCGCATCGTGACCGCATCCGACAGATCCGTCCAGCTCGTGCGCATCGCCGCGGAAGCCGCGGCGGACAAGCTGGCCGATGACATCCTCGCATACGACGTGAGCGAACAGCTCGTCATCACCGACGCCTTCCTGCTCTGCTCCGCCACCAACGACCGCCAGGTACGCGCCATCGTCGACGAGATCGAGGAGCGGCTGCGCACCGAGGCCGACGCCAAGCCCGTGCGCCGAGAGGGCGAGCGCGAGGGCCGCTGGGTGCTGCTCGACTACATCGACATCGTCGTGCACGTCCAGCACGAGGAAGACCGTACGTTCTACGCGCTTGAGCGCCTGTGGAAGGACTGCCCGGCCATCTCGCTGCCGGAGAGCGTCATGCAGGCCAACCTCCAGCGGGCGCGCGCGTGAGCGGGCTCCCCCATCTCGAATCCGAGCGTTCCGCATGAGCAAGAGGATCGTCTGCCTGCGCCACGGGCAGACCTTGTGGAACGTCGAGCAGCGATTTCAGGGACACTCCGACATCCCCCTCGACGAGACCGGCATCGCGCAGGCCGCCAGGGCGGCGTCGTTGCTGGCCTCACTGAGGCCCACCCTGATCGTCTCCTCCGACCTTCAGCGGGCCAACGACACGGCGCTGGCGCTCGCGCGGGTCGTCGGGCTGGACGTGGCCGTGGACAAGGACTTCCGCGAACGCGGGGGCGGCGAATGGGAAGGGCTCACGCGCGACGAGATCGCGGCGCGCTGGCCCGACGAATACGTGGCCTGGGAGGCGCCGGGTGGAGAGCCCGTCACCGACGTGGCCACCAGAGTGGCCGGCGCCATGCGGCGCTGGGCGGCCAAGCTCGACGACGACGGCCTGCTGGTCGTGGCCTCCCACGGGGCCGCGCTGCGGCTGGGCATCTGCGAGCTGCTCGGGCTGCCCGAGTCGCTCTGGCCGGCGCTGGGCGGGCTGGGCAACTGTTCGTGGTCGGTGCTGCAGGAGGGGCGCAGGGGCTGGCGGTTGCTCGAGCACAACGCCGGGACGCTGCCAGAGCCCGTCCGCAGTGACGACCGGCCGGAGGCCGAGGCGTAGCGAGCTCGTACGGCTCGGGGGCCGTACGACCGCGCCCGCGATTAGGCGAATCGGCGCGGATGGCTATATGCTCTCGGAGCGCCGCAACGGGTGGACTCGGAGCGGTGACCAGGGGCTATAGCGCAGTTGGTAGCGCGCCTCCATGGCATGGAGGAGGTCTGGGGTTCGAATCCCCATAGCTCCACCTTTTCCGCTGCCCGTGTGGCAGAGTGCGAGGGGACAACAAGATCGAAAGGTAAGAATCTTGGCAGTCCCCCTCGTCGCGTTAGCGCTTGCCTCGTTACTCACCTCTCCGTCCGCCGCCCTGCCCGCCTGCCCGCAGATCTTCGGGCACGGCGGTTACCCCACCGGCGCCAACGCCTGGGAGCGGGACCAGGTGCGCCAGCCCAACAACCCCACGGCCATCCGCCGCTACCAGTCCTGGGGCGCCTTAGGCGTCGAGGCCGACCTGCAGCTCACCAAGGACGGCACCAAGGCCGTCATGTGGCACAACACCTCCACCTGGGGCCTGACAGGCACCAAGAAGAACATCACCGACATCTGGTGGGCGGCGGGCGACACCGCGCTCAAAGGCCGGACCATCAACCGCGGCCTGTTCCAGGGCGAGACCGTCCACACCTTCCGTGAGTGGCTGACCGCGATGAAGACCGCCGGCATGATCGGGCTGGTCGAGATCAAGCCGGAGGCCCGGCAGTCGCTGATGAGCTCCGACGCCGCGATCAAGTCGCGGGCCTGGGCCGAGGTGCTCGACCCCGTCAAGGAGCGCTACCAGTCGCAGGAGATCATCCTGTACTCCCACAACAGCGAGATCGCCGCCGAGCTCAGGAGCCGCGTGAGCGCCGCGGGCATGGCGCAGGTGCTGAGCGGCGGGCCCATCTGGCCGGAGGTCACCAAGTGGGAAGAGCCGCCTCCCCCGTGGACGCTGAACGAGAGCGCATGGCAGGGGGCGCTCGATCGCGGCGCCAAGCGGGTGGCCACCGACTACACGTCCCAGTTCAGCGCGTGGCTGAAGGGGAAGTGCCAATAACCAGGTGACCCCTGGCCGACGCCTGCTGGGCCCGGTCCCTGGGCCCCGGTCAGTTCAGGTCGCCGTTGCGGGCGCGCCAGCGGGCCCGGTGGCGCGCGGCGGCGTCCTCGGCCCGCGCCGTCGCCGCGGCGGGCACCGGCTCGCCGGCCCAGGAGTCGAGCCGGCTGTCCATCCGGTCCACGAAGGTCACCCCGTGTTCGGTCAGCCGGCCGCTGCTCAGGAGGGTGCGGGTGACCAGGTGGGCCGCCGCGCGCCAGCGGGTGAACTCGGCGCCCGCGCGGATCTCGTCCTCGCCCGTCTCGTGCCGCCGCTGCCGCCGCCAGAAGTCCGTCACGCCCAGGTAAGCGTACGCGCCCTGGAGCAGGCCGCCGGCGGGCCTGGGATCCTCGCGCCAGGGCGCGTAGTAGCGGGAGCCGTCGTCGGGCTTGGTCAGCGGCACGATGTCGAGGAGGGCCGCGAGCTTGGCGTGCTGGGCCTCGTGGGTGAGGGTCTCCGCCAGCGTACGGGGGTCCGGCGGGTCGGAGAGGGCTATGCAGCCGTAGGCGTCGCGGGAGGAGGCGCTGGTCGAGCCCGTCGAGGGGGCGGCCAGCGGGGTGAGGACCGTGATGCCGGCCGCCACCTCCTCGGCGACCGGCTCGTGGTGGCTCACCAGGAGCCGCCAGGACTCGTCCAGGAGGCGCTGCCAGCGGGCCGCCTCCGCGTCCGTGAGCCGGCCGAGAAGATCGTTCGCCCCCGGTAGCCGGTGCGGGTCCAGATCGTCGATGAGAACGTTCAGGCGCCTGCCGCCGGACTCGGCCGCGAGGGCGCGCAGCCGCTGCCAGCCGGGGGCGTCGTCGCGGATCTCGACCACCAGGTCGCCCGCGCTCACCTCCGCGCCCTCCGGCCAGCAGTGCACGGTGGCCATTGTCACGCCGCTGGGGAACGTGACCTGCCCCAGCGACGGCAGCATGGCCCGGCCGGCGATGACCGGCACGTCCACCTCGCACGCCGTACGGGCGTGGATGGCCGCCGCGGCGGCCAGGGCGGCCAGCTGCTCCGGCGAGCGCCGGGAGCGGACCGTGTGACGGGCCCAGGCGCCCACCGACGGGTGCTGCAGGACCCTGCCGACCGCCTCCGGATGGCTCGACTGCAGCGTGGCGAGCAGGTCGTAGGCGCGGCGCGTCTGCGCCCAGGAGTCGTGGCCCAGCTCGCGGGCCACGCCGAGGACGCCCCTGATGAGCAGCAGGTGCTTGCTGTACTGGGCGCTCTTGAGCCGTCGCACCGCGCCGCCGCCTCCGGCGCCGCTCGCGAGGGCGTCGAACGCGTCCGCCGGGATCCGGTGGTCAGTGAGGTTCATCGGGATCCTTAGATACGGCGCCGGACGTCGGCCTGGACGGTCTGGCCCACGTGCTTGACCAGGCGCAGCAGGTCGGCGCAGTAGACCGAGGGGTGGTGGAAGCCGCTGCCCGCTCTGTAGCGGTGGGCGAACAGGCCGCCGCCGCAGATCATGCCCACCTCGCACGCGGCGCACTCCGGCGCGGGGTCGAGGCGGGCGATCTGGCGGGCGGCGGTGAAGGGGAGCAGCAGGAGGTCGTCGAAGGAGTCGCGGGTCACGTGCAGCCCGGTGCTCCCGGCGCCCTCGAAGGCGGATTTGAGCAGGTCGGACTGCTCGATCTCGCCGTCGGTCTCGATCACGATCATGGCCGCGGGCGAGAGTCCGATCTGCTCGGTGGTCGACTCCCCGCCGAGGAGCAGGTGGATGATCTCGTCGAACAGCCGGACGCGGGTGGGGTGGGACGGGGTGGCGTACCACCGGTCGAAGACGGTCGCCAGCCAGGCCGCGTACGGGGTGTCCGGCGACCCGGGGACCCTGCCCGGCGGCGGCTCGGACCAGTTGCCGTGGGGGAGGAGGAAGTCGATCACCGGCGGATCGAAGGCCAGGAGTGCGGCGTAGGTGGCGAGGGGGTCGTTGCGGAGATCGACCGTGCAGAGCAGCCCGTGGAACAGGTGGCGGAAATCCTCGGACGCGAGGAGCTCCAGCGCGGCGGCCACCCGGTGGTAGCTGCCGCGGCCGTCGGCGGTGCGGCGGGAGCGGTCGTGGTCGGCCTGCCCGCCGTCGAGGCTGACCCCGACGCCGATCTCCAGCTCGTCGAACAGCCGCAGGAAGCGCGGGTCGAGGAGCGTCGCGTTGGTCTGCACGCTCACGTCGACGCGGACCGGCACGGCGGACCTGACGACGCCCACGAGGTCGCGGATCTCGTCGTGACCGGCCAGGAGCGGCTCCCCGCCGTGCAGGATCACGTCGACGCCGTCGAGATCGTGGGCCTTGACGTGCTCGGCGATCCTGCCCGCGGTGGCCTCGACCGTTTCCCGTGACATACGTTTTGGGCGAAATCTCCAGCTTTGATCCGCCATTTCGTACATGTAGCAATATGTGCATGCCAAATCACATCTGCTATGTACTTTCAGGATGAACTGCCGGAACGGCGTCGGCCGCCAGCCGCGGGCCAGCAGCGCGTCGACGTCCAATGTCGCTGGCCACTCTGACACCGCGGATCAGCCTCCACATTGAGACTTGCGAGGTGCCCAGCATATGACGTCATTCCGATAGTCGAAGCATCTCGTTCGCCCTGTCGAGCGCCTCGTCCGTGAGCAGGGGAAAGATACCGTGAAGTACGGCCGCGGCGGCTCGCGGAGTGCCCGAGCGGTGAAAGGCCTCCGCCAGTGCCATTTGTGCGGATATGTCATTAGGTGCGAGGGTCACTGCCGCGTTGATCTGCTCGATGGCTTTGGTGAGATCCCCGTGTGCCAGGTGCCAGCGGCCGTCGATGGTGAGCGCGCGGGCGACGCCGTCGAAGCGTCCGCGTTCGGCGTACAGGCTCACCGCCTCCTCGCAGTAGCGGCGCACCTCCTTGACGTCGCCCTGCGCGAGCGCCGCGTCGGCGTGGATCTCGGCGACCTCGGCACGCACCCAGGAGTCGTCGGGCTCGGCCGCGTGCCTGGCCTCGTCGGCGAGGCGGGCGGCGAGCGGCCAGTTGCGCTGGGACTGGGCCTCGCGGGCCGCCTCCAGGTAGGTCGAGGGCGAGCCGCGGTGCGAGACCGGGCCGATGAGCCGGTCGTGGGCCAGTTCGTACCAGCGGCTGCCCATGCGATGCTCGCCGCGCAGGATGTGCCGGTCCTCAAGGGCGCGGGCCACGGCGTTGGGCACGCCCATGGTCTGCTCGATGCCCTCGTACGCGATGTTGCGGGTGCCGTGGTCGGTGATGAACGTACGGCGCAGCCAGAGCAGGAGCTCCCCGACGGGGATGCCGAACTCGCGCGCCACCTCCCCGACCGCCCGCTTGAAGAAGTCGAACAGGAACTCCTCCACCACGGCGTACACCCGCACGTGCTCCTCGCCGATCTCCGTCACCTCGACGGGCAGCGAGTCCCACAGCGCGGAGCAGACCACCTGGAGCTGGACGGGCTCCACCAGGTCCAGCTCGACGGTGGACAGGTTGCCCCACGCGTCCTTGACGGTCGCCGAGCGCAGCTCGCCGACCAGGAGCCGGGTGGCGGCCCCGGTGATGGTCCTGGCGGTGCGGTCCAGCGGCCGCTCCACGGCCTGCCGCGCCGCCTCGGGGGAGAGCGGCTGCAGGTGGAAGCGGGCGCGCGAGCCCTGGCCGAACGGGCGCTCGTAAGGCAGGACGAGAAACAGGTACTCCTCGCGGAGCGACAGCAGCAGGTGGAGGCTCGGGTGGTCGCGCATGGCCCGTACGAGCTGGTCGACGAACTCCTTGCGGTCGCGCTGGCGGGCCAGGTCGCTGTGGAACATGGTCTCCGCCTGGTCGATGGCGGCCAGGACGGGCAGCGGGTCGCCGTACTCGTCCTCGCGCCGGGGGCGCTCGGCCAGGAACCGCGTGATGGTCATGCCCGCCAGCGAGCCGGGCGTGGCGTCCGGCGCCCAGGCCGACAACAGCGCCATGACGTACGGGTTGCCGCCCGCGATCGGGAGCGGGGCGTGCGGCGCCATCCTGGCGACGGGCAGCACGTCGGCCCGCTCCGGGTCGATCCTGGGCAGCACGCCCGCATTGAGCAGCGAGGTCTTGCCCACGCCGGAGGCGCCGTAGAGCACGGTCAGCCCGGCCGCCCGCCAGAGCGTGGCGATCTCCCGTGACTCCTGCTCCCTCCCGTGGAACAGGTCGCTGTCGGCGCGGCCGAAGGGCCGCAACCCGACGTACGGCCGACCGGCGGGATCGGTCACGGTCATAGCGGCGTCCTCGCATTCCAGTCGAGCAGTTCCTTGAAGAACGCGGACGTGGTGCCGACGTAGATCGAGATCTTCAGGTCGGCGTAATAGCTCCTCAGGAAATCACTCGCCAGATTCTCCGCGTCGGTCAGCGAGGTGTTCAGGTCCGGCAGGAGTTGCACGCTGATATGCGTGCGCTGGCGGGTGGAGGGAATGGATTTGATCAGCCCGTGGAAGAGCACCCGGAAGTTCCAGTCCTGGAGGCTGTAGCCGAGGAAGAGCAGCGGGCTGGAGGTCATGGCGTCGAGCACCGGATCGGGGATCGGGAGCAGTTGACGGCCGTTCGCGTCGTCGACGTCGCGCAGGTTGAGGAGATACTGCACATAATCGTTCTCGGTCAGCACGATGGAGGCCGGGTCGTCCCAGTTCCCGTGCAGGTGATAGATCAGCGGGTGGTCGGGGTCGGGGTCGGGCACGACGGCGCGCTTCGTCGGCTCCCACCACGTCGACCTGCAGACATTCGGGGTGCGCGGACCTTTGCGGCAGTGCTGTAAAGCCTGGAGCATGAAGTCGTCGTAGTTGGTGGTGAGAAAGGTCTTGATCGGGAACTCGGCCAGCACCGTGTGCGGGTCGAGCGGGTCGTTGGCAGCCGCCGCGCGTTGTTTCAGGTAAGTGCAGACTTCCACTTTGAGATCAGTGGGATCGTTATGCACGTGAGCCGCGTACTGCATCACATGGGCGAGATTTCCGTTGTCGGTGAACGGAAAGCCGTACTCCTTCGCGAAGTGCTTGCTGAGCTCCTTGCCGGTCGGAAGTCGCCCATAGCAGGCGCCCGCCCCGAGAAGCGGGGTGCAGTCGCCTCTGCGGAGCTGTCTGACCAATCGCACCCAGTCCGCTTCGTTCACGCGCCACCCCACCGGCAGGACCATTCTTGTGCTGAGGAGTATATGACCTGGGACGGATGGAAATATGTGATTGTTTTCGGGCCGGCCTAAATGTGGGGGAAGTGTCTGCCCGCAGGTCAGGCGTGGCGGCCGACCCGCGGGCCGGCTCAGATGGAAGACTGGAATTTGGCCACGGGTGTCACGCCGGTCTCGTCGAGAAGGCGGTCTATGGCGTCCTTCAGCCGGGAGTCGTCGAGGTCTTTCAGCTCCTCCAGGGTGCGCCCACTGACGTCAATGAGCCCACCACCGTACCCCGGCACTGCTTCCTTGTTCATAGCTCTCCCTGGACCTGATGGATCTAGCGGATCCTGTCTATCTCTGGCTTCAATATGCTGTCTATGCTTGTCTCAGCTGATGTGACGACCGGCCGACTCGAGGCGATATCGTGACAAATTCGAGCTCGCACCACGATTCTGGCCATGCTCCGTCCGTATGGGGGAAAGTACCCCAGCGGAACAAGAACTTCACGGGTCGGGACGACCTCATCGAGAAGCTGCGCACGGGGCTTCAGTCCAAGGTCACCGCCGTCCTCCCCCAGGCACAGGACCAGTCTCAACCCGCGCCTCACGCTCTGCAAGGACTCGGCGGAGTGGGCAAGTCGCAGCTCGCGATCGAGTACGCCCACCGCTTCAGGCACGCGTACGACCTGGTGTGGTGGGTGCCGTCGGCACAGACGATGCTGGTGAAGTCGTCGCTGGCCGGGTTGGCCCGCGAGCTGCATCTCAAGGTCGGTCCCCACAGCGTCGAGGACGCGGCGGAGGCGGCGCTGGACGCGCTGCGTCGCGGCGAGCCGTACCGGAACTGGCTGCTGATCTTCGACAACGCCGAAAACCTGGAGATCAACGACATCGTCCCGCGCGGCCCCGGCCACGTGCTGATCACCTCCCGCAACCACAGCTGGCAGGGCGTGGTCGACACCCTGCCCGTGGACGTGTTCGAGCGCGAGGAGAGCGTCGCGTTCCTGGTCAAGCGCGTGGGCCAGGCGCTCGGCAGGGAGCAGGCCGACCGGCTGGCCGAGGCGCTGGGCGACCTGCCGCTGGCCCTGGAGCAGGCGGGCGCGCTGCAGGCCGAGTCGGGGATGTCGGCCGAGGAATATCTGCGGCTGCTGAAGAAGCAGACCACCCGGCTCCTGGGCGCCAACAAGCCGTCCGACTACCCGCTGTCGATGACGGCCGCGTGGGCCACCTCGGTGTCGCAGCTCAAGGCGAGGCTGCCCGAGGCGGTCGAGCTGCTGCGCTGCTTCGCGTTCTTCGGGCCCGAGCCGATCCCGCGCGACCTGCTGGACGAGCTGCCCGAGCAGTACGCCGCCGGATCCAAGATCGCCGGCCTGCTGGCCGACCCGATCCAGCTCAGCCAGGTCATCCGGGAGCTGGGCAGGTACGCCCTGGTGCGGATCGACTCGGAGAGCCGTACGGTCCAGGTGCACCGGCTGGTCCAGGCGCTGCTGCGGGACGAGCTCGACGAGGATGACGCCGACGCGTTCCGCCGCGAGGTCCACCTCCTGCTGTCGGCCTCGGTGGCCGACTACGAGCCCGACGACACCACGGCCTGGCCCCGCTACGCCAACCTCCTCGGCCACATCACCACGGCCGACGTCAAAGGCAGCCGCGACCCCAACGTCCGCAAGTTCGCGCTCAACATCATCCGCTACGTCTACATCTCGGGTGACTTCACCTCGGCCCGCGAGCTGGTGCAGGAGTTCCTGGAGGCCTGGCGGGAGGACAGCGGCGAGGACGACCGGCACGTGCTCACCGCCCAGCGCCACTACGCGATCGTCATCCGCGAGCTGGGCAACATCGACGATTCGTTCGAGCTGAACAAGGCCCTCATGGAACGGATGCGGCGCGTGCTGGGCGAGGGCGACGAGGAGACCCTGCTGCTCACCAACAGCCACGGCGCCGACCTGCGCTTCCGCGGCGAGTTCGCGGAGGCGCGGGAGCACGACCAAGACTCGCTGAGCAGGCACGAGGCGGTCTTCGGCCGGTCGCACCGCCGCACCCTCCGCGCCATGAACAACCTCGCCCTCGACCACCTGCTGCTCGGCGACTACGAGACCGCGCAGTCCCTGCACGCCCGCGTGCTCAAGCTCCAGCGACAGGCCGGATCGGGCGCGAGCCGCGCCAACGTGCTCTCCTCGATGAACAACCTCGCCCGCGTTGTGCGCCTCCAGGGCCGCTACCGCGAGGCGTGCGATCTCGGCCAGGACGCCTACGACTTCGGCCTCCAGGAGCTGGGCCAGGAGCACCCCTGGACCATGCGCAGCGCCAAGGACCTGTCGATCGCCAAACGCCGGGCCGGCCTCATCGAAGAGGCGCTCGAACTCGCCGAACGCACCTTCGAGGTGCAGAAACGCGGCACCAGCATCGATCACCCCGACACGCTCGCCGCCGCCCTCTGCCTGGCCAACGCCCAGCGGGCCGCCGACCAGGTGGACGACTCGCTGCGGCTGCTGCGGGACATCGTCTCCAGATTCGCCAGCATGTACGGCGACGACCACCCGTTCAAGTACGGCTGCGACAGCAACTTCGCCCTGCTGCTGCGGGTGAACGGAGACAAGGATCAGGCGCGGGCGATCGACGAGGCGGCGCTGGCCGGCTTCGACCGGCGGCTCACGCGCAAGCACTACTTCTCCCTGACCTGCGCCATCAACCTCGCCAGCGACCTGGCCGAGGTGGGGCTGCACGAGGAGGCGCGGGTGCTCGGGGAGCAGACGCTGCAGGACCTGCGGGCCCTGTTCGGCGACGACCACCCGGTCACGCTGGCCGCCGCGGCCAACCTCGTCGTCGACCTGTTCGCGACGGGTGCGGCGGAGGAGGCGGGGGCGCTGCGCGAGGACGTGCTGGATCGCTACGACCGGGTGCTCGGGTCCAACCACCCCGACGTGCTGGTGTCCCGCCAGGGCAACCGCTTGGACTTCGACTTCGACCCACCCGTGCTCTAGCCGGCCGCCAGGGGGCTCGTCGTTCGGGGCTCCGTCGTTCGGGGCTCCGTCGTTCGGGGGTCCGTCGTTCGGGGGTCCGTCGCGCACGGAGTTGGGGGCCGGGCGCGGCCCGCCGGCTGTGGGGTGCACGGCGTCGGGTGTGATGGTCGGCGCGGCACGCTGCCCGGGGGTGTGATGGTGGGCGCGGCACGCTGCCCGAGGCGTGGCGATGCTGGGCTGGGATATGGCAGCAAACCCGCGGTCGACACGCCGCCTGGTGAGTGGGTGGCGGTCCGGGCTGTGACGGTGGGCTGGGTGCGGCACGCTGCCTGGAGGGTGCCGCGGTGGCGAGTCCGGGCTGCGACCGGGGACCTGGCGCGGTGGGCTGTCGGCGGATGCGCAATGGCGGGTCTGGGCAGGCCTCAAGCGTGGCGGGCTTGGGTGGCGGGCTGTCCTGATAGGCGGTGCGACCCGGATGTAGGCGCGCGTTCTAGCGCGTGAGGTGGTGACCGGGCTGGGTGCTTTCTCCCGAGCGTAGGGGGCGCGACCCAGGTGCAGGTCCCGGAGGCGTAGGGACGACTGGGCATGCGGGAGCGGTGGGGTGGGGTGCGTGCCAGCGGCGGTGTGAGGTGCGGGAGCGGTGCGGTGGGGTACGTGCCAGCGGTGGGGTGAGGTCCGGTGAGGTCCGGTGAGGTCCGGTGAGGTCCGGTGAGGTGCGGTGAGGTGCGGTGAGGTGCGGTGAGGTGCGGTGAGGTGCGGTGAGGTGCGGTGAGGTGCGGTGAGGTGCGGTGAGGTGCGGTGGG
>NZ_JBEXCR010000011.1:0-287522 GCF_040605375.1 Nonomuraea sp. NPDC005650 | reverse complement strand
GTGCGGTGAGGTGCGGTGAGGTGCGGTGAGGTGCGGTGAGGTGCGGTGAGGTGCGGTGAGGTGCGGTGAGGTGCGGTGAGGTGCGGTGAGGTGCGGTGGGGTGCGGTGGGGTGAGGTGGGGTGAGGTGCGTGCAGGTAGGTGTGATGGCCGGTGGGTGTGATGGCGGAGTGTGGGGTTAGGCAGAGGGGGCTGGGACTGCGATCGCTGTCAGGATCAAGCCGCCGCTCACCAGCCAGCGGCCCTCGAAGCGGGTCGGCCACCCCGGGCCGTGGACTGCGATCTCGGAGGTGAAGGTCCCGAACACAGTCAGCGTTCCGGACTGCGCGGCTGCCTCCGCTCCGGCGAGAGGTCCTGATTCGGTGAGTGCTCCGGTGTGGGCTGGGGGCGTCCTGAGGCGAGCGGGTGGTGCAGGTTGGGCGCTGAATTTAAGGGCGTCGGAGGCATGTTGTGCCGAGTGACTGGGGGCGTTGGAAGCTGGCGGGGGCGTTGGTGGTGTGAGGGCCTGGGCCGCAGGCGGGGGTGTTGAGGGCGTGGGTGTGTGGGCGGGCGGTGGTGATGGGGGTTTGAGTGTTTGGAAGGGGGTGTGTGGTGTCGAGGAGGTTGGTGTGTGGGGTGCGGGTATTGGGGTTGTGGAGGGTGGGGAGAGAGGCGAGGAGCGGGAAGTTGTGAAGGTTACTGTGGCGTCCAGGAAGCCGAGCCAGTGGCCTGTCAGGGGGTACCACGCCTTGTAGATCGCTTCCTTTGCGCTGAACAGCAGGCGGCCGGGGTTGGGGATGCCCAGGAGGTCTAGGGCGGTGGCTTCTGCGGGGGTTGCGGTTCGTTCCAAGACGCCGGGGGGCATCGGGAGATGGGGCTCTGCGTCGATGCCGATCGACAGGGCGCCGTGGGCTACTGCTGCTGCTCGGTAGCCCGCGCAGTGCGTGATGCTGCCCACGACGCCGGCTGGCCAGGTGGGGGCGCCGCGGTCGCTGCGGAGGATGGGGTGGGGGTTTACGCCGAGTTGTCGTAGTGCCAGGTGGGCGCAGTGGCGGGATGTGCGGAACTCGCGCCGCCTCTTTTCCGCCGAGTCCGAAACGAGTGCTTCCTCCTCAGGGAAGAGCGTGATGTCAGGTGGGTCGCCGAATAGCTCGGTGGTGGCGACCCACGGGGGCAGGATCTCATCGATCATGGTGAACGCATTATCGTTCACCGTTTCGCGTTGAGTCTGGGGCTCGCCGGTTGCCCGGCTCCCGTTGTCGTGTCAGCGGCCCTTTTCGTAGATGAGGAGGCCGTGGGACAGGCGTAGGGGGACCATGATGAGCTCGATCACTAAGGCTTTCCAGGCGTAGTACAGGTTGACGGCCTTGTTCAGGTAGACGAACGGGAGGTTGAAGAGCACCTGGCGGATGGGTAGCCGGCGGCGTTTGGCGGCGTAGAGGAGGGCGGGGATGGTGAGGAGGAGTTCGCCGCCTGCCCACCATGCCAAGGTGCCGGAGATCGGCCTGTGCATGGCGAAGGTGAGGATCAGCGGGGTGGCCCACCAGAGTGGGGCCAGGATGATCTCCAGCAGGGCCACGATGATCCAGGTCGCGAGCATGGGCTTGCGGGTGATCAGGCGGGGCAGGTGGAGGCGGACGTTCTGCATGAAGCCCGCCATCCAGCGCCATACCTGCTTGCGGAGGTACGTGAGGGTCTCCGGGTCGGCGGCCCAGGCCATGGCGTCGGACACGTAGACCGCTTTGCGGCCTTCGAGTTGCTGGCTCCAGGTGAAGTCCATGTCCTCGACGATCGTGCGCTCGGGGAAACCGCCGAACTCGGTCAGCGTCGTGCGTCTGAAGGCCGAGCAGCAGCCTGAGCAGACCATGGGGCTGTTGGCCAGTTGCTGGATCGGGCGGTGCCAGTGGAAGCCGAAGAGGTATTCGGTCGATCGGCCGCGTTCCCAGGGGGTGCGGGTGAAACGGGTCTGCACGTTGCCTGCGGCCACGCCCACGACAGGGTCGTCGAAGGCGGGCTTGATGCGCTCTATGTAGTCGGGGGCCAGGACGGTGTCGGCGTCCACGGCCAGGACCAGGTCCGTGTCGCAGTGGGGGAGCGCGTGGTTCTGGGCCCTGGCTTTGCTGCCGAGGTTGCAGGGTGGGCGTAGGAGCGTCACGCCGTCGTAGGACGTGGCGACCTCGCCGGTGCGGTCGGTCGAGCCGTCGTCCACCACGATGATCTTTTCGGGTGGGACTGACTGGGTCTTGATGGAGTGGAGGGTTGCGGGGAGGCCGGACTCCTCGTTGTGGGCGGGGATGATGACGGTGATTGTCATCCTGTTGCCTTTTGTGCCAGTGGTGGTGGCGGTGGTGTCCGGGCCTGAGGTGGTGGCGGTGTCCGGGTCTGAGGTGGTGGTGGTCTCCGGGTCTGAGGTGGTGGTGGAGGTGTCCGGAGAGGTGGTGGTGCCCGGAGCGGTGGTGGTGCCTGGGCCAGTGGCGGTGGTGTCCGGGTTGGTGGAGGTTTCTGGGCTGGTGGTGGAGCTTGAGTGGGTGCTGGGGGTTGGGCGTGGGCTCACCTGCGCCTCCTCAGCTTGAGGTTGATCAGGGTCACCAAGCCGACCATGGCGTAGATGATCAGGCTGAAACCTAGCGTGGGTGGGCCTCCGGGCATCCTGTGGCTCCCTTCCGAAGGGTGGGTGGTGATGTGGAACGAGGATGCTTTGGCGGGCCGAGGTGTGTGGGCGCCGAATCGGGTTCTGGGGATGGGGCGGGGTGCCGGGGTTGCGGCTGTGGATAACGCGTGGCGGTCGCCCATGGGGAGGGCCAGCTGGCAGTCGTCACCTGTGGGGCAGGGCGAGGGCGGTGGTTAGGGTCCGTGGGAAGGCCGGTGGTTAAGGGGGCGTGGGGGCAGGGCGAGGGCGGTGGTCGGGGTCCGTGGGATGGCCGGTGGTTAAGGGTGGGCGGTGGTCAGGGTTCGCGGGAAGGCCGGTGGTTGAGGGGGTGGGGAGTGGCGGGCGCGCTGAAGGTTGGTGGCTGGGGTGTGGGGTGGGCGGTGGTCCAAGGGGTGGGTGTGGCGGCGGTCATCGGTGCAGGAAGGTGTGTGGGTCAGAGCCGGGGGAGGGATGTGGGATGGGGGAAGGGCTTGGTTGTGGGAGGAGGGGGACGGCCAAGACGGTGGGTCTTGGCCGTCCGGGGGTTATTTCAGGGTGTAGGCGCGGGTGATGGTTTGGGTGGTTGAGGTGGCTGGGGGGTTGGATGCTGTGACTCGTAGCGAGACGAAGCCGTTGGTCTGCGCCAGGGCGGGGTGTGGCAGTTCCACTTGGAATCGCCCGTCGCCGCGCTTCTTGACGCGGGTCGCGGTGCGCCACGTGGTTCCGTCATCGACCGAGAACTCGACCGTGACCTGGTTGACGGCGGGCGCCCGGCGGATGGTGGAGTGGGTGCCGGCGCGTAGGTCGAAGGTGAACGGCTGTCCGGCCGGGGCGCGGTTCTGGAGGTCGAGGGGGAGGTCGTACGTGAGTTGGACGGCCGGTTGGAAGGCGCAGGCCGGGCCGAACGAGCACGAATAGCCGCGAGGAGTTCCCGACGGTGGCGGTGGGGAGGTGGGGAAGCGGGACGTGGTCGTGATCTTGGTGGACAGGGTGCGGCCGGAGGTGTCCAGCGATTCCACGCGGTAGGAGCCGGGGTCGCCGGGCACCGTGAAGGATCGGGGCCGGCGGCCCTGCGGCGCGATCTCGCGGTCCCCGACGAACAGGCGGGGGGTCGAGGTGACCGGGCTCAGGTCGCTGTAGTGGCGGGGGTCGGAGTCGCGCCACTGTTCGAACGGTACGAACCGATCCGAGTCCCGGCACAGCGCGCACGGCACCTTGACCGGGTAGCCCGACGGCACGTCCGCGGCCCCGGGCACCAGCGGGGCCTTGAACCACTGCTCGGAGACCCGCCGGTTCTCGCCGGTGAACCGGTCGTCGGAGTGCAGGATCAGTCCGTCGTTCGTGATCGTGCGGGACCACACGACGTCGTCGGACACGGGTCCGAAGTACTCGGCCCGGGTGACGGGCATCCGCAGCGGCCCGCCGTACGCCATCCGCCCCGGCTCCTCGCCGGTCGTCGACTCGCCGAACTCCCAGCCGCTGGTGTCCGGTTTGTCGGCGTGGTAGGCGGTGTCGATCCGTACCAGCCGCCGCAGGTCGACCTTGACGGGCTGCGAGGGCACCCGGCCGCGCGAGTCGAAGCGGAGGTGGTAGGTCGCGCCCGGCCCCGCGTACGGCTCCAGACGCAGTGACACCGGGCCCTTGGCCAGCGCGGAGCGCAGCGAGCGGCCCTCGGCGGCGGTCAGACCCATGCGGAGCGACCAGCCCTGCGGCACGCGCGCCCGCCCGCCGTCCACGTCGAGGAAGCCGATGACGCCCGCCGCGCCGCGCAGGGAGGCCTCGCGGCCGGCGTCGTCCATCTGGACGCTCGCGTTGACGTAGCCGCTCTCGACCGGGATCCCGACAAGTGCGATCTTGCCGGAGACGTCCACACCGGAGAAATCCTCCGGCCGGCCTCTTCCGACCGAGACGAGCGGGTATGTGGTGGCGGTGGTGAGGCGGCGCAGGGAGTCCACGTCGTACGCCGGGTGCAGGGTCAGCCCGTCGGCGGTGGCCGAGGTGAGCACGGGGGGCTCCAGGTTCCACTGGTGCGAGAGCCGCACCTTGCCCGTCTTCACCGAGGACACCGGTGTGACGAACAGGTCCTGCCCGCCGCCCTGAACCCCGCCATAGAGAGAGACCGGCTGGGTGCGGTCGGTGAACGTGCGCACGTAGTACGCGTTCCCGCCCCCGTCCAGCGCCTTCGGCGTCCGCGGCCGGATCGGCGCCGTCTTGCGCGCGTCCAGGGTGACGGTCTTGTCCCCGTCGAGCCGGATGTTCTCGATCACCCAGCTCGTACGGTTGCTGATCCGGCTCTCGTTCGCGACCCCGATCACCTCGTAGTCCCCGGCGGGCAGCCAGAACTCGCCGTTGCCCGAATAGTCGGTACGCAGGTAGTAGTACCCGTACGGGTTGAACGGGTCCTCGGGGCTGTTCGCCCGCTTCGACGGGATCGCGTACACCAGGGGCTCGGCCTGGTAACCGGGGAAGAACTCCTTGGTCCCGTACGAGTTGACCAGCGACACCCCCAGCCGGTGCGTGGCGGGACCCGTGTAGTAGCTGAACGGCGTCACGAGCCGCACGTCGCCGCCGCTCGCCGTCACCCAGCCGCCGTACGCGCCGATCGGGCCGGCCGACGGGTCGACGGTGAGGGAGACGTCGGCGGTGCCGTTCGCGGGGACAGTGACGCTCTGCGCGCCCAGTTTGACCGCCTTGTCCGGCGCGGGGCTGCCGCTCCAGCCACGCGTGACGAGCGACACGGCCAGCGTGACCGGCTCTGAGCCGAGGTTGCGGTACGTGACCTGCCTGGTGGCGGGCTTGCCGAGGAGCCGGAAGTCCACCACGGAGGTGGCGAACACGCTCTGGGTGACGGCGCGGGCCACGTCCACTCGCCCGCTGCCCTGCTCGAACCAGTTGTGCCCGTCGTTGCGCACGGCCGTCGAGGTCAGCGCGTCACGCAACTCGGCGGCCCGCCAGCCGGGATGCTGCTGGGCCAGGATCGCGGCGGCCCCGGCGACGTGCGGCGTCGCCATGGAGGTGCCGCTGAAGGTCGTGTACCTGTCGTCGCCCGGGATGCCGGGCAGCGAGGAGTCGGCCGAGCGTGCGGCGACGATGTCGACGCCGGGGGCGACGATGTTCGGCTTGACGGCGGCGTCGTCCAGCCGCGGCCCCTTGCTGGAGAAGTCAGCCAGCGTCGTGCCGGTCTCCTTGTCCACCGCGCCCACGGCCAGCGCCTCGTCGGCCGCCGCCGGGACGCTCACCGTGAGCGGGTCCGCCTCGTTGCCCGCCGCCGTCACGAAGAGCGTCCCGTACTTCTTGGTGAGCTCGTTCAGCGCCTGGCTCATCGGGTCGGTCCCGTTGCCGCAGCAGGTGCCCAGGCTCATGTTCACCACGTCGGCGCCCTGCGCGGCGGCCCACTCCATGCCGGAGATGGCCCACGACCAGTCGCCCAGCCCGTTGTCCGCGAGGATCTTTCCGACCAGGAGGGACGCGGCCGGCGCCACGCCCTTGTACGTCGGGCCCGCGCCGGCGATCGTCGAGGCGACGTGCGTGCCGTGCCCCACCTTGTCGGCGATGCCGACGGAGTCGGAGAAGTTCTCGCTGGAGAGGATCCGTCCGGCGAAGTCCGGGTGGCCGACGTCGATCCCCGTGTCGAGAACGGCGACCTTGACGCCCTTGCCGTCGAACCCTCGCTCCCATCCGGCCGGCGCGCCGATGAGGGGCACGCTCTTGTCGAGTGAGGCTCGCGTCTTGCGGTCCAGCCAGATCTTGGAGGGCGCGCCGCCGGTCAGCTTGGCGCCGCCGCGGAGTCCGGCCCAGAAGTCGTCCGCCCGGTCGGCGCGTACCGTGAGCGCGGCGCCGTTGACGCTGTCGAGCACCCGTACGTTCTCGCCGGCCGGCAGGGCCTGGGCGGCTCTGGCGAGGGCGGCGGGGGCCGGGTCGCCCGGGTAGGTGACGAGCAGCGGGATCGCCTCGACGCGCTGGTCCCGCGCCAGCGTCTCGACGTCGAACAGCTCCTCGTCCAGCGTCCCGGCGGCGACCATGGGAGCCGCGTCGGAGGGCAGGACGAGATATCCGCCGTCCCTGCCGGGCAGCGTGGCGAACGTGACCTCCGCGCCGTCGGGCCTGGGCGCCGGCCTGATGGTGATGGAGGGGGCCCCGCTCTGCGCCGGCGCGTAGTCGACGACGTCCCCGGTGATGAGGGTGAGGGTGACACTGGCCGACTGGGTCTCGGCGGGCTCGCGGGTCGGCCGGCTCTCGGCGGTCTCGGGGGCCGCGATTGCTGCGGTTGCCGTCCGGTGGGGTGGCGTTGTTTCCGCGGAGGTGGCCGCCTGGTGGAGCGGTGTGATTTCGGCGGAGGCCGCCGCCTGGTGGAGCGGCGTGACTTCGGCGGAGGCCGCCGCCTGGTGAAGGGGCGTGAGTCCGGCGGCGAGCATGAGCGCCGAGCCCGATAACACCGCCGATAACCGCGTGTGAAATATGGACAAGGAGTGCCCTTTCGGTTAGAGCGGGAGCGCTTCGGGAGCGCTCCCAAATTCTCCGAGAGGGCCAGTATCCATCAGTTGATCAAGGAGGTTCGCACCGGGCCCGAGGGGCCGGACCCGGTGCGGAGAGCCGTCACGTGCAGGTGGCGCCGTTGAGGGTGAAGGCCGACGGCTTGGAGGTGTTGCCCGTGTGGGTGGCCTGGAAGCCGAACGAGGCGGAGGCGCCCGGCGCGATCGTGCCGTTGTAGCTGACGTTCCTGGCCGTGACCTGGCCGCTCGCGGGCGAGATCGTGGCGTTCCACGCGGAGGTGACCGTCTGGCCGCCGGGGAGCGTGAAGGCCAGCGCCCACGAGGTGAGCTGGCTGGTGCCGGTGTTGGTGATCGTGACCGCGGTCGTGAAGCCGGTGTTCCAGGTGTTCATCGTGTACGTGACCTGGCACGCCCCGGTCCCGGGCGTCGGGGTCTGCGGTGGGGTCGGCGTCGTCGTGGGCCCGCCGCCGCCCTGGTCAAGGCCGAAGAACGCGATCACGGCGGCGGCCATCCCGCTCATCGGGACGTTGTGGCCGACGCCCTGGAGGCTGATCGCCTCGACGGGGGCCATGGTGCCGGTGCCGCCGTACCTGGTCCTGGTCCAACCGGACTGCGGCTGGTCGGTGCTGCTGGGCGTCTGGCTCAGGCCGTGGACGTTGGTCCACTGCTTGATCTCCTCCTGGAAGTTCGGGTAGTACAGCGTGTTGTCGGCGGTGCCGTGCCACACCTGCATGCGCGGCCGGGGCCCGGTGTAGCCGGGGTACGCGCCGCGTACGAGGTCGCCCCACTGCTGCGGCGTCTTGGAGACCTGGCCGTTGGCGCAGGCGCTGTTCCACATCGACCCGTCCGTGGTGGCGAAACAGGCGAACGGCACGCCCGCGAACGCGGCTCCGGCCTTGAAGACGTCGGGATAGTCACCCAGCAGGACGTTCGTCATCATGGCGCCCGACGAGGCCCCGGTGACGAACGTGCGGTCGGTGTCGGTGCCGTAGCGCTGCTGTACGTACCTGACCATGGAGACGATGCCCACCGGATCACTGCTGCCGTCGTGCCGCAACGCCTGCGGCGAGGAGACGTCGAAGCAGGAGCCGCTCCTGGTCGCGGACGGGTAGATCACGATGAACTTGTACCGGTCGGCCAGCGAGGCGAACTCCGTGCCGGAGTAGAAGGCCGGGCCCGATCCCGTGCAGTAGTGCACGGCGACCAGGAGAGGTGGTCGGGTCCCGACGCCGTCCGGGACGTACAGGTGCATGCGTAGGTTTGTCGGGTTAGTGCCAAAGCCGGTCACCTCCGTCAACTGTGCCGACGAGGCCGGTGGCGCGGTGATCAGCCCCGCGACGATCAGCGTCACGGCGGCGATCAGGGCACCCACGATCCGAGCTCTCACGTTCATCGGGTTCCTCTCGTTCGCCTGAAACATTGCGAGTGTGAAGAGAAACTTTCGTCAACGCAATCGTCGCTGGTGGTGATGTGTGGAGTGGACTGGGTGACCTGCGGAGAAGGGCGAGCGAGTAGTGGGAGGTCGTGAAAGTTTCGGCCGAGGGTGGGGGCAAAAGAAATTTTCAAACCTGCGTCGACGGAGAAAATTAATTCCCGATTCATCTTGACCGGGCCGATGACCATGGGAAAGCTGTGACGGGAGAGCCAAAGGTGAAAGGACCCTGATGGTCACAGTCCGCGCCTTCGCGTCCGGTGACGAGGTCTCCCTGGTAGACGCCTGGAACCGCAGCATGCCGGCCGATCCCACCACCTCCGCCTGGTTCCGCGACTGCGTGTTGCTGGACCCCAACTTCGACCCCGAGGGCCTGCGCGTGGCCGTCTCCGGTGGTCGGGTGGTGGGCTGCGCGTACGGCGTACGCCGCCTGACCCCCTTGGCCCCGGGGACCGACCTGGAGCCCGACACCGGATGGATTCCGTTCTTCTTCGTCGTCCCCGAGCATCGCGGGGGCGGGCTCGGGCGGCGGCTGGTGGGTGAGGCGCTGGCGTTCCTGGAGCGGACCGGCCGACTAAAGGTCGATTTTTCGTCCTATACGCCGAACTATGTGCTCCCCGGAGCCGACGTCGAGCTCTACCCCGACGGCTACCGGCTGCTGAACGGGCTCGGCTTCCGCACCCTGTACTCGCCGGTCGCCATGGACCGGACGCTCGTCGGCTACGTCACCCCCGACGAGGTACGCGAGCTGCGTGCCAAGCGCGAGAGCGAGGGGTACGTCTTCCGCAGCCCCACCGACGGCGAGCTGCCCGAGCTGATCCGCTTCGCGGCCGGCGCCTTCAATCCCGACTGGGGCGAGGCGATCCGCCAGCACCGCGACCCAAAACGCATGATCATCGCGAAAAAAGATCAGATAGTGGGGTTCGCGCTGTATGCGGCCTACCGTGGCGTCCCCGAGCGCTTCGGCCCCTTCGGCGTCGACCCCGACCGGCGCGGCACCGGCCTCGGCAAGATCCTCCTCCATCTCACCATGACCATGATGCGTGCCGAAGGGCTCCACTCGTCATGGTTCCTCTGGACCGGCGAGGCGAGCCCGGCCGGCCGCCTCTACGCCAGGGCCGGCTACGAGGTCACCCGGCGCTTCCACGTGATGAGGAAGTCATGACACACGTCCTGGCCATCGGCGCTCACGCGGGTGACCTGGACCTGACCGCCGGCGCCGTGCTCGCCCAGCACGTCCTGCGCGGCGACCGGGCCACGCTCCTCCACCTCACCCTCGGCGAACGCGGCCACCCCCGCCTGCCCGTCCCCGACTACGCCAGGCAGAAGCGCGAGGAAGCCGAGACGTTCGCCGAGCGGATCGGCGCGGGCGTGCGCTTCCTCGACTACGAGGACGGCCTGCTGCCCGAGGACGAAGAGGTCAAGCTGCGCGTCGGCGACCTGATCAGGGAGCTGCGCCCGGACGTCATCCTGACCCATTGGAGCGCGTCCATCCACAAAGATCACGCTCGTACCCACCGGATCGTCGAGGACGCCCGCTTCTACGGCGGGCTCAAGACGCTCGAACGCGAACACCCGGCCTACTGGGCGAGCGAGCTCTACTACGCCGACAACTGGGAGGACGCCGAGGGTTACACCCCGGACGTGTTCGTCGAGCTGACGGAGGAGGCGTACGAGCTCTGGTCGCAGGCGATCACCGGGTACGCCTACGCCAGAGGCGAGACCTACGGCTTCCCGTACGTCGAGTACTACCGCGCGCTGACGATCGTGCGCGGCGCACCAGCCGGATTCGGCCGCGCCCAGGCCTTCGCCGCCCCGAAGGGCTCGCGCGACCTCCGGACAAAGTATTTCGGAAAGGCCACCCCCCAATGAAACGCAGTCTGGCAGTACTCCTCGCCCTCGCCCTCGCGGGTTGTTCGAGCGGCTCCACCGGCAAGAGCGGCGGTGGGAGCGCACCGCCGCTGGTGGTCCACGCCGTCGACGCGGGGACCTTCCAGGAGGACTTCAACCCGTACCACCTCGAAGGCGTGAACTTCGGCACGAGCGGGATGATCTACGAGACCCTCATGTACTTCAACAAGCTCAAGCCCGGAGAGATCGTCCCGTGGCTGGCGCTGAAGCACGAATGGTCCGACAAGGGCAAGTCGCTGACGTTCACGCTCCGGCAGGGGGTGAAGTGGACCGACGGGCAGCCGTTCACCGCCGACGACGTGGCCTTCACGTTCCGGATGCTGAAGGACCACGCGCAGCTCAACACGTCCGCGCTGGAGATCAAGGACGCGCAGGCGCTGGCCCCGGACAAGGTGCGCGTCGACTTCAAGACCACCTCGTACGCCAAGCTCTACAACATCGCCGGCGGCTCGCCCATCGTGCCCAAGCACCTGTGGGAGAAGCAGCAGGACCCGGCGACGTTCACCAACGCCAAGCCGGTCGGCACCGGGCCGTACAAGCTGTCGAAGTTCTCGGCGCAGCTCTACGAGATGGAGAAGAACCCGTCCTACTGGCAGCCGGGGAAGCCGGAGGTGCCGCTGCTGCGGTTCCCGGCGTACACGGCCAATGCCCTGCAGACGGCGCTGCAGCAGGGCGAGGTGGACTGGGCGGGCGCGTTCGTGCCGGACATCCAGAAGATCTTCGTGCAGGGCAAGCCGGAGCAGAACAAGTTCTTCTTCCCGCCCGAGGGCGTGGTCTCGCTGCTGCCGAACCTGACCAACCCGATCCTGGCGAAGCCGGAGGTACGGCAGGCCATCAGCCTCGCCGTCGACCGCGACAAGATCGTCAAGGTGGCCGAGCGCGGCTACACCAAGGTCGCGCACCCGACCGGCGTGCCGATGCCGGGCGGCGAGGCGTACGTGCCGCCGGAGTACAAGGACGCCGCGTTCAAGGTGGACGTGGAGAAGGCCAAGGAGCTGCTCAAGGGCGTCGATCCGGGCAAGCTGAAGTTCACGCTGCTGGTGCCGTCGCCGTTCACCGACTGGGTGAACGCCGCCCAGCTCATCAGGGAGGACCTGGCCAAGGTCGGCATCACGGTCGAGACCAGGGGCGTGGCCTTCCAGGACTGGGTGTCGAAGGTCGGCAAGGGCGACTACGAGCTGTCGATCAGGGGCGCCGAGGCCGGACCGACCCCGTACTTCCAGATGCGTTTCATGCTCTTCGGCGGCCTGGCCAAGCCTGTCGGCGAGGCCGCGAGCGGCAACTACGAGCGGTGGAAGGACGCCGAGACCGACCGGCTGATCGAGGAGTACGCCGCCACCGACGACCTGACCGAGCAGCAGAAGGCCACGCAGGGGCTGGGCCGGATCATGGTGGAGAAGCTGCCCCAGCTGCCGCTGTTCTACAGCCCGGGGTGGGCGCAGTTCCGGACGAACAAGTATGTCGGCTGGCCGTCGGAGCAGGACCCGTACGCGATGCCGTCGCCGTACACCTCGCCCGACGCGGCCGTGGTGCTGCTGCACCTGAAGCCGGCCGTCAAGTGAGGTTCCTGGCCCGGCGGCTCGGCTTCTACCTGCTGACCGCCTGGGCCGCCGTCACGCTCAACTTCCTGATCCCCCGGCTCATGCCGGGGGACCCGGTGGAGCTGCTGGTGGCCCGGATGAAAGGCAACGTCGACCCGGCCGCCATCGACGCCATGCGGCGGGCGTTCGGCATCAGCGACGCGAACCTCTGGCAGCAGTATCTGGACTACCTGGGCAATCTCGCACAAGGCGAGCTGGGCCGCTCGATCACCTTCTTTCCCGCCGAAGTGTCCACGGTCATCGCCGACAGCCTGCCGTGGACGGTCGGGCTCGTCGGGGTGGCCACCCTGATCAGCTACCTGATGGGCACCTCGCTGGGCGTGCTGATGGCGTGGAAGCGCGGCACCTGGCTCGACGGGGTGCTGCCGGCGGCCACGTTCATGCACGCGGTGCCGTACTTCTGGGTGGCGCTGGCCCTGGTGTTCGTCTTCGGGGTGACGCTGCAGTGGTTCCCCGTGTCGAGGGCGTACGGGCTGGACGTGATG
Organism: Nonomuraea sp. NPDC005650; assembly: GCF_040605375.1. Classification (NCBI taxonomy): domain Bacteria; kingdom Bacillati; phylum Actinomycetota; class Actinomycetes; order Streptosporangiales; family Streptosporangiaceae; genus Nonomuraea; species Nonomuraea sp. NPDC005650. The sequence goes on along the minus strand of NZ_JBEXCR010000011.1, from coordinate 274,994 downwards.
CCCGGCTTCACCGGCGAGTTCGCCGGCAGCGTGATCTACCACGCGGCGCTGCCCGCGGTGACGATCGTGGTCGCGTCGATGGCCGACCGGATCCTCGGCATGCGCAACGTCATGGTGACCACGCTCGGCGAGGACTACGTGGTGATGGCCGAGGCCAAGGGGCTGACCTCCAGGAGGGTCATGTGGGCCTACGCCGCCCGCAACGCGATCCTGCCCAACATCACCAGCTTCGCCCTGTCGCTCGGCTTCGTGGTGGGCGGCTCGGTGCTGACCGAGATCGTCTTCTCGTACCCCGGGATCGGGTCGATGCTCCTCAAATCCGTCGAGAACGAGGACTTCCCGCTCATGCAGGGCATCTTCCTCGTCATCTCGCTGGCCGTGCTCGTCGCCAACTTCCTGGCCGACCTGGCGTACGTGGTGCTCGACCCGCGGACCAGGCAGGAGTCCGAATGAAGATCAAGATCGGCGCCGGCATCCTCGTCTTCTTCACGCTGATGGCCGTGCTGGGGCCGCTGCTCATCGGCGCCGACCCGGCCGCGACCGGCGCCGACGGGCTCCAGGGCCCGTCGGCCGCGCACTGGCTCGGCACCACGCAGACCGGGCAGGACATCCTCACCCAGATCGTGTACGGCGCCCGCGTCTCGATGGGCGTCGGCCTGCTGTCGGCGGTCATCGCCAACGTGATCGCAGTGGCGGTCGGCCTGGTCGGCGGCTATTTCGGCGGCGCGGTGGACGAGGCGCTGTCCGTGCTCACCAACATCTTCTTGGTGCTGCCCGCCCTGCCGCTGATCATCGTGCTGGCCGGCTACCTGCCGCAGCGCGGCGTCGCGTCCGTGGCCGTGGTGATCGCGGTCACCGGCTGGGCCTGGGGCGCGCGGGTGCTGCGGGCGCAGACCCTGTCCGTACGGCGGCGCGACTTCGTCCAGGCCGCGCGGGCGAGCGGCGAGGGGGCGTTCCGGGTCGTCTTCTTCGAGATCCTGCCCGTGCTGCTGCCGGTCATCGCCACCAGCTTCCTGGCCACCGTGGTCGCGGCGATCCTGGCCGAGGCCGGGCTGTCGTTCCTCGGCCTGGCCGACCTGTCCACCGTGAGCTGGGGCAGCATGCTCTATTTCGCGCAGAACGGCCAGGCGCTGCTCATCGGGGCCTGGTGGTGGTTCATCCCGCCCGGCCTGTGCATCGCGCTCATCGGCACCGGGCTCGCGCTGGTGAACTTCGGTATCGACGAGATCGCCAACCCCCGGTTGCGAACGGTCAAGGTGAAGGCCCGCACATGAACGTCCTGGAGATCCGCGACCTGAGCGTCGACTACCTGTCCGGCAGCGGCACCGTGCACGCCGTCACCGGCGTCTCCCTCGACCTGCGGCGCGGCGAGGTGCTCGGCCTCGCGGGGGAGAGCGGCAGCGGCAAGTCCACGCTGGCCAACGCCGTCGCCCGGCTGCTGCGGCCGCCCGCCGCGATCACCTCGGGCTCGGTCGTGCACCGCCGCCGGGACGGCTCGTCGGTGGACGTGCTCGGGCTCGGCAGTCGCGAGCTCAGGGCCTTCCGCTGGAAGGAGCTGGCCGTCGTCTTCCAGAGCGCCATGAACGCGCTCAACCCGGTCAGCACCGTCGGCGCCCAGATCGACGACGTCCTGCGGATCCACGCGCCGGGGATGTCCCGCGGCGACCGTACGGAGCGGGCGGTCGAGCTGCTGCAACGCGTCGGCATCAGCGCCGACAGGCGGCGCTCGTACCCGCACGAGCTGTCCGGCGGCATGCGGCAGCGCGCGGCCATCGCGATCGCGCTCGCGCTCAACCCCGAGATCATCATCATGGACGAGCCGACGACCGCGCTCGACGTGGTGGTCCAGCGCGACATCCTCCACGAGATCAGGGAGCTCAGGCAGGAGTACGGCTTCGCGGTGGTGTTCATCACGCACGACCTGTCGCTGCTCATGGAGATCTCCGACCGGATCGCCATCATGTACGCGGGCCGGGTCGTGGAGACCGGCTCCGCGAAGGCCATCCACAGGTCGCCGCGCCATCCGTACACGCTGGGCCTGCTCCGCTCGTTCCCGCGCCTGCACGGGCCGCGCGAGGAGCTGCTGGGCATCCCCGGCAGCCCGCCCGACCTGAGGTCGCTGCCACCGGGATGCGCGTTCCACCCGCGGTGCGGGGTGGCCGTGGCGGCGTGCTCCACGGTCCTGCCCGAGCTCGAAGGCGACGTCGCGTGCCTGCTGAACGGCGGCCGCGGTCTGGAGGACGCGTCATGATCGTTCTGGAGGGGCGGAACCTCACCAAGCACTTCACCGCGGCCCGCGGTCCCCGGGGCCGCTTCGGCCGGCGGCCGCCGGTGCGGGCCGTCGAGGACGTGTCGATCGCGCTGCGGGCCGGGACGGTGTCGGCGCTGGTGGGGGAGAGCGGCTGCGGCAAGAGCACGGTGGCGCGGCTGCTCGCGCAGGTGTATCCGGCCACGTCGGGTGAGGTGCTGCTGCGCGGCGAGCCGGTACGCGCCCACCGCGGGGCGGCGTTCAGGGACTTCCGGCGGCAGGTGCAGCTGATCTTCCAGGACCCGTTCGCCTCGCTGAACCCCTTCCACCGGGTGCGATACCACCTGGCCAGGCCGCTACGCATCCACGGACACGTCCGCTCGGACGCGGAGGAACGCGCGCAGATCGCCGAGCTGCTCGAACGCGTCAGCCTCACGCCGGTCGAGCAGTTCATGGACAAGCTGCCGCACGAGCTGTCCGGTGGGCAGCGGCAGCGGGTGGCCATCGCGCGGGCGCTGGCGGTGCGGCCCGTCGCGCTGATCGCCGACGAGCCCGTGTCGATGCTGGACGTGTCGATCAGGCTCGGGGTGCTGCGACTGCTGGAGGGGCTGGCGAAGGAGAGCGGGCTGGCGCTGCTCTACATCACGCACGACATCGCCGGCGCCCGCTACTTCGCCGAGGACATCACGGTCATGTACGCGGGGCGGCTGATCGAGAGCGGGCCGAGCGAGGAGCTCACGCAGTCGGCGCGGCACCCGTACACGCGGTTGCTGCTGGAGTCGGCGCCGGATCCCGACCGGGTGACGGCGCCGGAGGTCACGCGGCACGGCGAGCCGCCGAGCCTGATCGACCCGCCGGGCGGGTGCCGGTTCCATCCGCGCTGCCCGGTGGCGCTGCCGGTGTGCTCGAAGGAGGCGCCCGCGCGCACCGAGCTGGGAGACGGTCACTGGACCCACTGCTGGCACGTGGGATCGGCGCCCGCTCGGGCGGGTCAGGCCGGTCAGGAGGGGCGGTAGCGGGCGGCGAGCTCGGCGGCGGTGTCGGCCATGAGGTCGCGCAGCTCGGCGGGGGCGAGCACCTCGACGTCCGTGCCCAGCCGCAGGAACTCGGCCAGCGCGTGCTCGATCGACTCGATCGGCACCGTGACGCGGGTCCAGCCCTCCTCGTCAGGCGGCTGCGCGCTCTCCCCGGCCGCCGCCACCACGCCGGGGGTCATGAGGTCGGGCACGCGTTCGACGCCGCGCGGCGACAGCCGGAGCACCGCCTCGCCCCGCCGCAGCCGGGCCTCGAACTCGGCCAGGTAGCCCTGCCAGTACGCCGCCAGGTCGAAGTCGTCCGGCCTGGTGAAACCCTCGGAGAGCGGGTGCAGGTCGAGGATCTGCGAGACGCGGTAGGTGCGCACGTCCTCGCCCGCCCGCGCGACGAGATACCACCGCCCCGCCTTGACGACCAGCCCGTACGGGTCCAGCCGCCGCTCCACCTCCTGGGGCGCCTTCCAGCGCCGGTACCTGACCTGGACGCGGCGCTCGTTCCAGACGGCGTCGGCCACGGCGGGCAGGTAGGTCACCGGCTCCCGGTCGCGGTACCAGGTGGGCGCGTCGAGGTGGAAGCGCTCCTGGATGCGCCCGGCGCGGTCGCGGAGCTCGACGGGCAGCGCGGCCATGAGCTTGAGCTGCGCGGCCGTGACCACCGCGCCCAGCCCCAGCTCCGCCGCCGGACCCGGCAGGCCGGCCAGGAACAGCGACTCGGCCTCGTCGGCCGTCAGCCCGGTGAGCCGGGTGCGGTAGCCGTCGAGCAGCTGGTAGCCGCCCTTCGGGCCCGCGTCGCCGTACAGGGGGATGCCGGCGGCGTGGAGGGACTCGACGTCGCGGTAGATGGTGCGGACCGAGACCTCCAGCCGCCCGGCCAGGTCCTGCGCGGTCATCCGGCCGCGCGTCTGCAGGAGCAGGAGGATCGAGACCAGGCGGGAGGCACGCACATTCACTGACACTACCTGTCAGTGACCACGCCCTAGCGTCGCCCGCATGAACGATTTCGACTTTCTCGCCGGCCACTGGAACGTCGTCAACCGCAGGCTCGTGAAGGCGCTCGCCGGCAGCGACGAATGGGACGAGTTCCCCGGCCGATCGGTCGCCACCCGGCACTTCGACGGGGCGGCCAGCTTCGACGAGATCGCGTTCCCGACGAAGGGGTCCAGCGGGCTGACCGTGCGCCTGTTCGACCCCGGGGCGCGGCAGTGGTCCATCTACTGGGCCAGCAGCACGAGGGGCACGCTCGACGCCTCGCCCATGGTGGGCGAGTTCGCGGGGAGCCGGGGCGAGTTCTACGGGGAGGAGACGTATGAGGGCAGGCGGGTGCGGTGCCGGTTCATCTGGACGGTGCTCGGATCGGACGCGGCCCGCTGGGAGCAGGCGTTCTCGGCCGACGGCGGGCGGACCTGGGAGACGAACTGGACGATGGACTTCAGCCGGGCGTGAGGGCGGTCTCCGGGGGTCAGGCGCCGGAGCGTGCCCACAGGATCGCCGCCACCGCGACGGCCGCGACCAGCAGCACCAGCGACCCGGCCACGATCGCCCACCACCAGGCCGACTTCGGCGCCCCGGCCTCGTAGTGGGCCACGTCGGGCAGCATGTCCGGCGTGTAGGGGAGCCGTTGCGTGGAGGGCGGGTCCTGCGGCCCACGCCCTGGCCGGCGCACGCGCACGGTCGGCGGGGCCGGGGGAGGCGGCACGCGTACGGTGACCGGGTCCTGAGGGGGCGGCGGCACGTGGACGGCCGGGGGCCCCTGCGGGGGCGGCGGCACACGGGCGGGCGGAGGTCCCGGAGGGGGCGGCGGCACACGGGCGGGCGCAGGGCCCTGCGGGGGGACCTGTCCGGGCCCCTGGTGGTAAGGCTGTGGTGGTCCCTGGCGGTAGGACTGCGGCGGGACCTGTCCGGGTGGTCCCTGGGGGGAGGGCTGGGTCGGGAAGGGGGGACGGTGCCTGATCGTCTGGTGGGGATCCGGTCCCTGCGGGTCAGGTCGCTCTCGAGTCATGATCTCCTCAGGAGCCGCTGCGGAGAGTGCGGGCGTACACAGCCATTGTCACACTTCGCCGGGGGACCCGTCCCGCGAGTTCGTCAGCTCTGGCCGCCGCCGTAGGGCCCCTGCGGCGGGTTCTGCCAGCCGGGCTGCTGGTAGGGCGGCTGCTGGGGCTGCTGCCAACCGGCCGGAGGCTGCTGCCAGTCGGCCGGGGGCTGCTGCCAGCCGGGGCCCGGCTGCGGCTGGACGGGCGGGCGCGGCTTGCGCCGGGCCACCACGGCCCAGATCAGCAGGGCCGTGCCGCCTCCGTCGAAGAACAGGGAGATCAGGTTGGTGACGGTCAGGGTCGTCTGGAGGTCCATCGAGCCGCTCAGCTGTGGGAAGAGCACGTAGCTGCGGAAGATGTTGAACACCAGTCCCAGCAGGAGCAGGATGCAGCCACCCATGCCGATCATGGCGGCCGAGCCGTGGTCGCGCCGGGCCATCGCGGTCACGACGATGCCGACGAGAAACAGGATGCCCATCACGACGAAGGGGATGATGTTGGTGATCGTTGATATCACGGGGGACTCCGATTGAGGACAAGCCGGACGCGACGACGCTACGGGGATTCGAGTAGATCGTCCAATGCCTGGCGGATCGACCCCTCGTTCAGGGGGCCCTGGTAGCGCACGCCGTTCAGGAAGAGCGTGGGGGTGCCGCGCACGCCGCTGTCGCGGCCGGACTCCTCGTGGAGGGCGATCCGCGCGGCGTGGCCCGGCACGTCTGACCAGGGGTCGAGGCCCAGCTCGGCGGCGTAGTGCTCCAGGTCCGCGTCGGTGAGGAAGCGCTGGTTGTCGTAGAGGATGTCGTGCATCTCCCAGAACCTGCCCTGGTCGGCCGCGGCCTCGGAGACGATCGCGGCCGACGCGGCCCGCGGATGCAGCGTGCGGATCGGGTAATGCCGGAAGACCAGCCGTACGTCGGGATTCCTCTGGCGGATCTCCTCCAGGATCGGGTGCAGCCGCCCGCAGTAGGGGCACTCGAAGTCCCCGTACTCGACGATCGTGACCTTGGCGTTCTCGGGCCCGCGCACGTGGTCCGTCGGACCGACCGGCACGGTGAGCCGGTCGGGCAGCTCCTCGGGAGGCTCGGCCTCGGGCGGCGCGCACACCCCGCCCCGATCCCAGGCCAGCCGGAAGATCACCCACCCCAGCAGGGCGGACAGCAGCGACCCCGCCAGGATGCCGATCTTCGCCTCGGCGTGCACCGGGGACCCGCTGAAGGCCAGGTCCACGATGAACAGCGCCACCGTGAACCCGATCCCGGACACGGCCGCCCCGCCCAGCAGCTGACCCCACACCAGGTTCCCGGGCAGGACGCCCCACCCGAACCGCAGCGGGAGCCACGTGCCGAGCGAGATCCCGACGAACTTGCCCAGCACCAGCCCCAGCGCCACCCCGATGGAGACCGGCGAGGTGAGGGCGGCCCGCAGGGTCTCGGCGTCGAGCCGCACCCCGGCGTTGGCCAGGGCGAAGATCGGCACGATCACGTAGCTGCTCCACGGGTGCAGGCGCAGCTGCAGCCGCTCGTTGACGGAGACGGCCCGCTGGACCCGCCGCATGGCCTCGCGGGCGGCCCGCGCGCTCGGCTCGCTGGTGAACCCCTGCACGGCCTCGCCGGCGAGCAGCAGTTTCTGGTCCGTGGGCGCGTAGACGAAGACCAGCATGCCCAGTGCGATGCCGACCAGCGTCGGGTGGATCCCGCTTTCGAGGGTGGCCACCCAGAGCGCGAACCCCAGCAGGATATAGGCGGGCGCCCGCCAGATCTTCAGCCACCGCAGCGTCACGATGGCCGCGAGGAGCACGGCCGCGCTGATGAGCGCGGTGACGGAGAGGCTGGCCGTGTAGAAGATCGCGATGATCATGATGGCCAGCACGTCGTCCACGATGGCCAGCGTCAGCAGGAACGCCCGCAGCGGGTCCGGGCACCGGGCCCCCACGACGGCGAGCACGCCCAGCACGAACGCGGTGTCGGTGGCGATGGGCACGCCCCAACCGCCCGCGCCCGGCCCGCCGAAGTTGAGCAGGAGGTAGATCCCGGCCGGCACCAGCATCCCGCCGAGGGCCGCGACGGCGGGTACGGCGATGAGGCGCCGGTCCCTGAGCTGGCCGAGCCGCACCTCGTACGAGACCTCGAGGCCGATGAGGAAGAAGAAGACGGTCATCAGCCCGTCGTTGACCCAGTGGCGCAGGTCCAGCGAGAAGGCGGCGTCCCCGAAGGAGATGCCCATGGGGATGTGCCAGAACGCCTCGTACGTGTCGGCCCACGGCGAATTCGCCCAGAGCAGGGCAAGCACCGTGGCCACCAGCAGCACGCTCGTGCTGCCTGCCTCGGTCCGCAGGAATGCCCGCAACATCACAGATCTCCCCCCGAAGATCCAGCGGAGGCATCCGATCCTACGGTCTCAGAAAGAACAGATAAACCGCCGCATCCCGGACGAGCAGGAATCCGATGATGGCCAAGCCCCAGCTCAGGGCCGATGCCGCGTGCTTGTTCATCCAGGTCCGCAGCCGCTCCAGCTTCGGCTCCAGCCAGGCTCCCGCCAGGCCGCGCAGCGCCATGAGCGCCAGCGGCGGCAGGATCATGACCAGCACGTACGCGGCCAGCACCGGCACCCACTGCGCGGTGGTCAGCTCCGCCGTGGTCATGATGCCGATCGCGGCGAGGTAGGGCACCATGGTCGCCACCTCCAGCGCTCCGGCGGTCAGCCCCAGCAGCACCATCACGCGCGGACCGCCCACCCGGGGCTCGAAGCGGCGCGCGGGCTCGCCCCGCTTCGCCCGCCGTTTGGGGTCGAAGCGGAAGCTCAAGGCGAACAGCCCCACGCCCAGCACGAGCTGCACCCAGTAAGCGGGATCGCTGCGCAGCACGTCGCCGAAGCGCTCCATCACCGTGGACAGCCCCAGCATGAGCGCGACCCCCACCAGGAAGTAGAAGACCGTGATGGTGGCGAGGTAGATCAACAGCCCGCGCGACCGTTTGGAGGCCAGCAGCAGGTAGACGGGAATGCCGAGGGTGCCGAAGCTGGTGCTGTCGACGAGGGCCAAGGCGGCGAGGGCGAGCAACAGTCCGATCGTCATGCTATAGATCGTGCTGGGTCGCGACCGCCGCCTCATCCTCCGGCGGGCTGAACCGGGCGTACATCCTTCTTCGTACGGCGCGGGAAAAGGCCGAGCCGCGCCCGGCCTTTCCGGCTACAGGTTCCGCAGGTACGCCAGCGACGGCGCGAAGAAGTACTCGCCGCCCTTCATCGTGACCGTCTGGGCCACCTGCGCCTGCGGCGCCGACAGCTCAGGCTTGCCCCAGACCTTGGGGAACGCGACCTTGATGTCCCGATCGCCCTGGCCGATCACCGGGTCGTGGCCGGTGGCCGGGTTCTCGAAGTCCGGGTTGTTCGCCCACGACTGCTGTGTGAACTCGAACTGGCTCAGCAGGCTGCCGTTGAACGCCATGAACAGCAGGCCGACCTCACCGCTCGGCCGGGTCTCCGGCGGCGAGTCGTCCCACGGCTCGTCGGTGCGCTCGCCGTACGTCTGCCCGCGCCGCGCCATGAGCACCTCACGCCCGAACGAGCGCGGGTTCGTCTTCCTGATGTGCCCGCTGAACGGGCACTTCGTGCCGTCGTCGCCGTCGAAGGTGAAGTCGTTGCCCACCGGCCCGCCGCCCGGCTTGGGCTTGCCGGTCAGGGGCGTGCCGTCCTTGAACCGGCCGACGAGCATGGCACCCGCCCGGTCGCGGTCGGCGCCGGCCAGGCCCAGGCCGTCGGCCAGCTCCTGCTCGATCCGCTTGAACGCCCGTACGTTCTGCTCCAGCTTCCTGAACACCAGGTAGCTGCCGTGGTGACGGACGGGGTTCGGCGCGAACGGGTCGGGCACGAGCACGTTGCTCAGCGGGAAGGCCGGGTTCCAGTGCTTCTTCGGCTCCTTGTCCACCTCGTCCTTCACGAACAGCGGCTGGCTGCGGCCGTCCACGTACCCGAAGTGCTCGATGCCGTCGCCGGCGGGGTTGCGCATGCCCTGGCCGGTCTCCTCACCGAGCAGCCGCGCGCTCTCCGGCAGCTCGCCGAGGATCTCCTCGCGCATGGCCGCCACCGGCTCGGGCTCCGCGTCGCCGATCAGGATGACGGCGTGGATCTCCCGCTGGTACGTGCGCTCCCACGTCTCCACGGCCGGGTCGGCGACCTCGGCCACGCGCCGCTTCATGCCGTCGCGGAAGACCCTGTCCTGGAACTTGCGCACGTCCTCGACCGAGTGGCCGAGGTCGCGGTATCCGGCCTTGCTGATGCCGATGCCCACGTACGGCGTGCCGCGCCCGCCTCGCGCGTTGAAGTCGCGCACCTCCTCCAGGTGCTTGCGGGCCGACTTCATCTTGGTGGTCGCGACGTGGCGCAGGAACGCCTTTCCTTCCGTCACGTCGTTGAACCTGACGAACAGCACGGACAGGTGCTCGCGCACGTGGGCGCGCAGGATGTTCGGCTGGAGATTGTCGAGCATCGCCTTGGTGTCGGCGTCGAGCGTGGCCGAGTCCCAGGCCAGAGGTTGTGCGTTGTTCAGGTCGACAGGCATTTGCCGAGTCCCTTCCCCGTTTCGATGTGAAATCGGGCCCCCTTGCGCGCGGCACGAGGAACGCTCTCCACGAATCCCCCGTATTCCAACGCGCCCCACCTGTACGACTCCTGGGAACGCGGGAAGGTTTCCGAGAAATGGGTCGGGTTGCTTTCCCGATCAGCCGACGGTCAGACCGGTACGCGCCGCGCCGCCGTTCTCGCAGCGCACCGTCACCGCGAACCGGCCCGCCTTGACCGCCTTCAGGGCCTGTGACCAGGTGGCCGCGGGCGCACTGGGGCGGCTCCTGACCGTGGCGAAGGCACTGGAGGTCACGTCACGCACCTTCGAACCGCCGCAGACCGCCGTCACCCGCACCTGCTGGCCCACCTTGGCCGTGGCGGGGGCGAGGCCGACGCCCGCGTTGACGGCCGTCTGGTCGCCGGACGGCTGCGCGGGCGTCGAGGGCGGCGTCGATGGTGGCGCCGACGTGGGGGTGGGCTTGGGGGTGGCGGTCGGGGTGCCGGTGGGCGTGGGGGCGGGGGCGGGGTTGGCCTGGCCGAAGACCACGTCCGAGCAGGAGTAGAACGCCTCGGGGCTGTCGCTGCGCTGCCAGATCGCGTAGATCAGGTGCCGTCCCTGCCTGGCGGGCAGCTTGCCGGCCATCGTGTAGAAGCCGTCCGTAACCACCGGGTTCTGCACGGTCTGGAACGGCTTGGCCTCCAGGTCCGACCACTTCAGCGGCTTGGCGGGATCGTAGCCGTCCTTGGTGATGTAGAGCTCGAACGACCCCTTGTGCGGCGCGGTCGCCCGATATTTGAACGTGTGGGACGCGCCGCTCGCCAGGGTCGTCGCGGGCCAGTCCGCCCGCGCCTGGTCGAACCCGCGGTACTTGTCCCGGCCCGCGCTGCACAGCTTGCCGTCCGGGATGATCTGCCGGTGCCGGCCCGCCGCGTCGGCGATGTTGACCTCGTTCCAGTCGTACAGCGGCTGCGTGCCGCCGATGGCCACGGCCTGCTTGCAGGCGGCCGACTTCGGGTTCTCCGGGCCCTCGCTGTAGCAGACCATGGTGCGGCTGGGCGGGTTGCTCATGGTGCCGTGCGCGAAGGCCGTGCCGGGGGCGACGGCGAGCACGAGCAGCGTGGGGGCGGCCAGGGTGGTGGCGACGAACGCCTTGCGGGTGAGCTGCATGCAGATCACATTGATGCACCAGAAAGCGCGAAACTTCGGGCTTAAGTGTCCTTTAAGGCTGGCTTAGCTGCTATTTCAGTACGCAACCACACCTGCACCTGTGCCCCGCCCAGCGCCGCCCGGTCCAGCCGCACCCGCCCCCCGGTCGACTCGGCGAGCCTGCGCGCGATGTCCAGCCCGAGCCCGGTGGACCCGCTGCCGCTGCTGCCCCGCTCCATCGCCGACTCCGGGTCCGCGATGCCGGGCCCCGCGTCGGCGATCAGGATGCCGACGGTGTCCGTGCCCTCGTGCAGGGTGACGCCGAACGCCGTGCCCTCCGGCGTGTGCCTGAACACGTTCCCGAGCAGCGCGTCCACCACCGCCGTCAGCTCACCGGCCGGCACCGGCACCCGTACCGGAAGCGTGGCCCCGACCAGCTCCCACGGGCGCCGCTGATCCTCCGCCAGCGCCGACCAGAACGTCAACCGCTCGCGCAGCACCTCGGCCGCGTCGCACGACCTGGCCGCCCGCGACGGCCGGCGGGCCGACGCGATGATCGCGTCCACCTCGCCCTCCAGCCTGGCCAGCGCCTGCCTGCCGGGCTCCGCCTGCGGCCCGAGCTGGTCCAGGCTGAGCTTGAGCGCGGTCAGCGGGGTGCGGAGCCGGTGGGAGAGGTCGGCGGCCAGCTCCCGCTCGGCCGCCAGGAGCTGGGTGACGCGGTTCGCCATGGCGTTGAACGCGGTCGCCGCCGCCTTGAGCTCGGGCGGACCGTCGGGGTAGACGCGTTCGCTCAGGTCACCGGCGCCCAGCGCGGTCGCGGCCGTGCCCAGTCGGCGCGCCGCCCGTACGACCCGCGCTCCGAGCCGGTCGCCGACCAGCACCGAGCCGAGCACCAGCGCCACGGCCACCCCGGTCAGCACCGCCCATGACGTGAAGACGCCCCGGTTGAGGTCGGCGGCGGGCACGAACACCTCGATCACCGCGCCCCGGTCCTCGTCCAGCGCGACCGGGCGCAGCAGCACATATCCGCCGTCCAGCTCGACCGTGCTCGCCCTGGTCTCGCGGGCGGCCCTGGCCACCTCGGCGGCGGGCGCGCGGGAGGTGCCCTGCGTCGCGCCGCCCTTGACGTGGACGGCCAGCAGGCCGCGCCGCCCGGCGTCGGTGCGGGCCATGGCGTGCCCGAGGTCGTCGCTCCTGGTCGTCAGCGCCAGCACGGGGACCAGCGCCGACGCCTGCCGCTCGGCGCCCGCCAGCGCCCTGCTCTGTGCGGTCTCCTTGACGATCATCGCGAGCGGCACCAGGAAGGCCAGCGCGACCATCGAGGTGACCGCGACCATCAGCACCGCCAGAGTCCGCCTCATCGGGGCGCCGACAGCATCACGCCGACGCCCCGGACGGTGTGCAGGTAACGCGGCCGGGCGGCGCTCTCGCCGAGCTTGCGGCGCAGCCACGACAGGTGCACGTCGATCGTCTGGTCGTCGCCGTACGACTGCCGCCAGACCTCGGCCAGCAGCTCCTGGCGGGTGACGACGCGGTCGGCGCGGGCGGCGAGATAGGCGAGCAGGTCGAACTCGCGCCTGGTCAGCGAGAGCGGGCCGCCGTCGAGCGCGGCCTCGCGCCGCCCCACGTCCACCTCCAGACCGCCCACGCGGAACGTCTGGGGCGCCGGCGCGGACCTGGCCCTGCGCAGCACGGCGTCCAGCCGGGCGCTGAGATGGTCGCCGGAGAACGGCTTGACCAGGTAGTCGTCGGCGCCCGCGCGTAACAGCCGGACGATCTCCGCCTCCTCGTCGCGGGCCGTGGCCACGATGACGGGCACGTCGGAGACGCCGCGGACCATGCGCAGCGCCTCGGACCCGTCCAGGTCGGGCAGGCCGAGATCGAGGACGACGGCGTCCGGCGGGCGCTGCGAGATCTCCCTGAGCGCGTCGAGCGCGCACCCGGCGCTGCGGACGGCGTGCCCGCGCCTGCCGAGCTCGTGGATGATCGCTGATCTGACGAATTCATCGTCTTCCACTACGAGAACCGTCGCCATGCGCCCAACCGTACCGATCAAGCGGACATAATTCGTCTCATGCGTCGAGCCCTTCGATATGCGGCGATCTGGTGCGGGGCCACCGCGGTCGCCGTGTCGGTCTCGTGGTTCGGCGTGCGGGGCGTGCTGCGGGAGGAGTTCGTGGACGACGTGGACGTGGAGCCCTTCGTCGCCCAGACGATCGCCGCCGACGAAGCCCCGCTGACCATCACCAGCCCCACCGTTAGCCCCTCCACCAGCCCTTCCACTGGCCCCACCCGCCGCGCTCCTTCCGCGACACCCACCCCGAGCCGTACGCAGCGGAAGCCTGCCAAGAGCCCCGAGCCGCGCAAGCCGCTGAAAGTCGTGAAGGTCAAGGGCGGCGAGGTGGCGTTCACGCTCGGCCCGGAGGGCTGCCGCCTGGTGTCGGCCACCCCGGTCAGCGGCTACACCGCCAAGGTCGCCCGCGCCACCGGCTGGATCAGGGTGGACCTGGTCAAGGGCGCGCACGGCACGGGCGTGTTCTGCATCAGCCACGAGCAGCGCACCGACACCTGGGAGTACTGATCGCCTACGGCGGACGCGGTATCCGCGCCGCCTCCCTGGGGACGATTCGCCGGCCCGTCACGGGTGCCAGGGTGAAGGCATGGACGCACTCCGCAGGGCTCTGGGCTGGTCGGCGCTGCTGTACGGGCTGATCTTCCTCTCGTTCGCGCTGCTGCACGCCGGGATCGCGGCCGGCCCGGTGCGCGAACCCGTGATCGTGCCGGCCGCGATCGTGGAGACGCTGTGCGCCGCGGCCACGTTCGTCGGGGCGTACGGCGTGCTGGCCAGGCGCGCGTGGGCCTGGGACGGGCTCATCTACGGCCACGCCGCCGCGCTCGGCGGGGTGCTGCTGGGGATCCTGTCGCTGGCGCTCGGGGCGGGTCCGTCGAGCACGCTGCTGAGCTGGTATCACAGCGCGATGGCGGTCGTGCTCGCCGCAGGGCTGGCGGGCTCCTTCTACGTGTCCAGGGTGCGCGGGCAGCCGGCGCCTACGCCTCCAGGGTCCGCAGGTAGTCGGCGGCCTCGTCGAGGTGGTCCTCGGTGAAGACGCGGATGCCGTGCTGTTCGAGCAGCGCCGTCGTGACGCCCTGGCCGGGGCCGCGCCGCCCGCTGAACGTGCCGTCGTAGATCGACAGCGCGCCGCACGACGGGCTGCCCTCCTTCAGCACCGCCAGCCGGATGCCCTGCGAGCGGGCCACGGCCAGCGCCGACTCCGCGCCCGCCACGAACTCGGCCGTCACGTCGGACCCGTCGGTCGCCAGCACACGGGCGGCCCCGGACAGGACGGCCGCCCCGCCCGCGCCGCCCTCGATCTCGGCGGCGGGGCGCGGGATCGGCAGCCCGCCCGACACCTCGGGGCAGTGCGGCACCAGCCGCCCCTCCTCGCGCCACACGGCGAGCCGGGCGTCGGAGCTGGTCTTGGCGCGACCGTCGTAGCGCACCCGGCGGCCCATCAGGCAGGCGCTGACGAGGATCCTCTCCATGTCTTCGATCCTATGAGTGCGATCGGCACCAGTGAGACGGCGGCCAGCGCGATCGCCACGCCGAACGCGTACGTGAAGGGCCGCTCCACGCCCGTCCTGGTGAACACCTGCAACAGCACGGCCAGCACCGCCACGCCGAACGGCGAGGCGAGCCGCACCGCGATCGTGCTCAGCGTGGTCGCGGCCGGGATGGCGACCGGCTCCAGCGTCTTGAACGCGGCCGCCATCAGCGACGTCGACACCAGCCCGTGCCCGAGCCCCAGGACGAACATCGGCACGAGACCGCCGAAGACGGCGAATCCGGCGATGCCCGCCACCGCCACGACCACGCCCGCCGCGCCGACGCCGCGCGGCCCCCTGCTGTCGGTCAGCTTGCCCGCGACCGGCATCGTGATCGCCGCGCCGATCCCCATCGGGGCCAGCAGCAGGCCCGCCTCAAGCGCGCTCCCGCCCTGCGCGAGCTGGCTGTAGAGGGGCACGAGCACCGTGAAGCCGAACATGGCCGCCGAGTAGCACACGAGCGCGCCCACAGCGGCGGCGAACGTCCTGTTCCCGAACAACCGCAGGTCCAGCAGCGTGCCCGTCGTCCGCAGCGCCCGCACGGCGAACGCGGCGACCAGCGCCACGCCGATCCACAGCGCGGGATGGAGCGCGGAGGCCCCGTTGCCGATCTCGGACAGCCCGTAGACCAGCGCGGCCAGGCCGGGCGCGAGCACCGCGAGGCCCAGCACGTCGAGCCCCTGCGGGCTCGCGCCCGGCTCGCGGGGCACCAGCACGAACGCCGCCAGCAGCGCCACCGCGCAGATCGGCACCTTGATCAGGAACAGCCACCGCCAGCCGAGGCTCTCCACGATCACCCCGCCCAGCGGCGGCCCGAGCACCGGCACCAGCATCGCGGGAAGCGAGATCATGGCCATCGCGCGGCCCATCCGCTCCTGGCCGGCCGCCCTGGCCAGCATCATCTGGCCGACCGGCAGGAGCAGGCCGCCGCCCAGCCCCTGCACCGCGCGGAAGGCGACCAGGCTCCCGACCGACCAGGCGGCGGCGGTGAGCGCGGAGCCCGCGACGAACAGCACGAGCGAGACCAGCCAGACGTTCCTGGCGCCGAACCTGCCCACGGCCCAGCCGGTGACCGGGACCGTCATCGACAGCGCCAGCAGGTAGCCGGTGACCGCCCACTGCATGGTGGCCGGCGTGGTGTGGAAGTCGCGGGCCAGGGTGCCGAGCGCGACGTTGACGATCGTGGTGTCGAGCATCGTCATGACGATGCCCAGGAGGACGACCAGGCCCGTGGTCCGGAACGAACTTCGTACGCTGTATCGCATGTCGTACACCGTAGCACTTTCGTACAGTGTCTAAAATCTGGGCCGTGAGTTCGATCTGGTCCCGTCCCACGCCGCCCCGACGCCCCACGCTGACCCGGGAGGCGATCGTGGCCGCCGCCATCGCCGTCGCCGACGCCGAAGGGCTGGCCGCGGTCTCGATCCGGCGGGTGGCCGCCGAGCTGGACGCGCGGGCGATGACGCTGTACTCGTACATCGAGCGCAAGGAGGACCTGCTCGCGCTGATGCTCGACGAGGTGAGCGCCGAGGTGCTGGTCGCGGAGCCGCTGCCGTCCTCGTGGCGGGAGGCGCTGCTGCTGATGGCGCGGCGGGAGCGCGAGCTGGTGCTGCGGCATCCGTGGCGGGTGGAGCTGATCTCGCATCGGGTGGCCGTGGGGCCCAACGCGCTGCGGCACGTGGAGCAGAAGCTGGCCGCCTTCGACGGGCTGGGGGTCGACCGGCTGACGCGGTGGCGGTTCCTGGCGGTGTTCAACGACTACATGACCGGGTTCGTGGTGCGGGAGGCGCAGGAGCGCGGGGCGCCGCGATCGGAGGGGATCAACGAGGCGGAGCGGGCGGCCGTGGCGGAGCCGTACATCAAGGAGCTGGTCGAGGGCGGGGAGTTCCCGCGGCTCGCGCCGATGATCGAGGAGGGGGTACGCGGGGCGGACGACAACTTCGAACGCGGCCTCAACTGGGTCCTCGACGGCATCGAACGCGCCATCCCGCAGCGGTAGCGGGACCTACGCGTCCCGCGAAACGGGGACCGGGGCACCCTGGGGATAGCCTTAGCCCCGATGAACACCGTCATCTCCACGATCGTCATCGTCATCTCGCTGCTGCTCATGCTGGCGAGCCTGATCGTCGCGATCCGCAACCGGCCGATGGGCATGGTGCTGCTGATCGGCTTCGCCGTGCTCGAGGTGGCCGTGCTGGTGCAGGCGGGTTTCGTGATCGCGGCGGTGGCCGGGGGCCAGGGGCCCGCCGAGAAGGTCACGCTCTTCGGCTACATCGGGGGCCAGGTGGTGATCCCGCCCGCGGGGGTGTTCCTGGCGCTGGCGGAGCGGAGCAGGTGGGGGTCGGCGATCCTGGTCGTGGCCGGGTTCGCGATCGCGGTGATGACGGGGCGGCTGCTGCAGATCTGGGCGGGGGGCGCGTGACCACCTCCATCGGCACGGGGCCTGGGCGTGCCCTGATCGCGGTCTACGGGCTGTTCTCGCTGGCCGCCGGCGCCCGTGCGGGGGTGCAGATCGCGACGAAGTTCGGCGAGGCGCCGCTGGCGTACTCGCTGTCGGCTCTCGCGGCGGTCGTCTACATCGCCCTCACCGTCGCGCTCTGGCGCGGGGCGCGCCTCTTCGCGCTGGTGGGGCTGGGGATCGAGCTGGCCGGCGTGCTGGTCATCGGCACCCTCAGCCTCCTCGACCCGGCCGCCTTCCCGGACGAGACGGTCTGGTCGGCGTACGGGAAGGGGTACGCGTTCATCCCGCTCGTGCTACCGGTGGTCGGCCTCTACTGGGTGCTCCGCCGCAACCGCTAGCCCGCGCGTGCGACGCCGCCCGCGCCCCCGCCTTCTCCCGCGCCTTCGCTTGAGCTGAGCCCGCCGCCGCGCCCGCTCGCGTTGCGGTGGTGTTGCGTGGGGTGCCTCGGGAACGCCGGGTGGGCGGCCAGGAATAAATGGATATTTCGGTCCTGTTAAGATGGCGATTCGTCCTATGACTTGATGAGTGGAGGACCGCCCCCGACATGAGTGTGCTGACCCAAGAGGCACGAGGCCGTACCACCGGACCCCTCGCCTGGCTCCTCGTGCTGGGAATCGTCCTCGCCGCCCTCAATCTCCGCACCGCCGTCACCAGCGTCGGCCCCCTCCTCGACCAGCTCACCGGCGCGCTGGGCATGTCGAGCGTCGGCACCGGCCTGCTCACCACGCTGCCCGTCCTCGCCTTCGCCACCGTGGGCGCGATCACGCCCACCCTGGCCAGGCGCCTCGGTGAGCACCGGCTGCTCCTGCTCGCCCTCGTCACGCTGGGCGTCGGCATGCTGGTCAGGTCGCTCGTCGGCTCGGCCCCGGTGTTCCTGCTGAGCAGCGCCGTGGCGCTCTCCGGCGGCGCGGTCGGCAACGTGCTCATCCCCACGCTGATCAAGCGCCACTTCCCGGCCCGCACCGGGATCATGACCACCGTCTACACCACGGCCCTGGCGGTCGGCACCATGCTGGCCGCCGCCGCGACCGTGCCGATCGAGCGCGCGTCGGGCGACTGGCACATCGCGCTCGGCGTGTGGGCGGCCCTGGCCGCCGTCGCCGCCATTCCGTGGCTCGCGCTCCTGCGCAGTGAGCCGGAGCGGAACGCGGGCAGCCGGGACGCGGGCCTGCGCCGTCTCCTCCGGAGCCGGCTGGCGTGGATGATCGCGATCTACTTCGGCACCCAGTCGATGATCGCGTACATGATGTTCGGCTGGCTCGCCACCATCCTCACCGACAGCGGTTTCAGCACGTCGGAGGCCGGGGCGATCCTCGGCGTGTTCACCGCGCTGAACATCCCGGTCTCGATCTTCGTCCCCGTCGTCGCCTCCCGCTTCCGCGACCAGCGTCCCGCCGTGGTCGCGCTCGTCGTGTTCTACACGGCCGGGTTCCTGGGGCTGTGGGCCGGGCCGCCCACCCTGGCGCTCCTCTGGGTGACGCTGGTGGCGGTGGGCATGGGATCGTTCCCGCTGGCGCTGATGATGCTGGCCCTGCGCACCCGTACGCCGGAGGCCACGGCCGCGCTGTCGGCGTTCGGGCAGAGCGCGGGCTATCTCATCGCCGGCGCCGGTCCGCTGCTGGTGGGCGTGCTGCGTGAGGTGACCGGCGGGTGGACGCTGCCGTACGCGCTGATCTTCGTGGTGCTCGTCGTGCAGCTTTTCACCGGCCTGTACGCGGGCCGCAACCGCTACCTGGAGGACGAGCAGACCGCCCCTGCCAGAATGACCGGGTGAGATCCACCCTCGTCACCTTCCCCGACGGCCGCACCAGCGGCCGTTCCCAGATCGTCGGGGCCGTGCCGGTGGGGGACCGGCACGGTCTCGTCGTCGCCGAGACGCCGTTCCACCCCCTTGACCACACCTGGCCCGACCAGCCCGCAGACCGGGGCACGATCGGGGGCCTGCCGGTCGTCGACTGCGTGACAGGGGCCCAGTCGAGCGCCGGCGAGGTTCTCCTCGGCGATGCCATCCCGGTGCGGCGCGGCACGGAGGAGGGCTGGGACTGGCTGGTCGTCCACGTCACCGAGACGCCACTACCCGCGGGGGCGGAGGTGGAGCTCGAGGTGGACGCCGATTTCCGGACGGCGCTCTCGGCGGGCCACACCGCCTGCCACCTGGCCGCCCTCGCCGTGAACGCGGCCCTGGCCGGCCACTGGCGCAAGGAGGCCGCGCTCGACCGGCTCGGGCACCCCGACTTCGACCAGACGGCGATCGTCTCGTCCAGGATCGAGCCGTATGGCAGCGTGGACGTCTACCGCCTGGGCAAGTCGTTGCGCAAGAAGGGGTTCTCCGCCGAGGGCGTGGACTTCGGGAAGATCGCCCAGCAGGCGAACGAGCAGTTGGCGGCCTGGGTGGCGGCCGACGCGCCGGTCCGGCTGGACGTCCCCGGCCCGGGGCTGACGGCCCGCCGCACGTGGCACTGCTCGCTGCCGCAGGGAGAGGCGTCCATCCCGTGCGGCGGCACCCACGTGCGGAGCACGGCCGAGCTGGGACGGGTCGAGGTCGCGTTCTCGATGGAAGAGGCCGCCCTGACCATGCGCACCACCTGCGGCGGCGCGGGCTAGCCGGTCAGCGCCGTGCCCGCGAGCGCCGGATCACCTCCGTCAGCATCTGTTGACAAGCGGGTGCTTGTCAGCACATGCTGACACCATGGAAGTCACCGAGCTGGCCGAGGCGGCCGCCGATCGCGACCCGGGAGCAGGGCTGGCAGCCGTGGCCGCGCTCAGGGCCCTGCTGGAGGAGCTGGAGGCGACACACGTCTCGAACGCCCGCGCCCAGGGCTGGTCGTGGGAGCAGATCGCCGACGCGCTGGGGGTTCGGCGGCAGTCGGCCCATCGCAAGCATGCTCGAAGGACGGGGAGGTAGCCGCATGTTCGCCAGGTTCGCCGAGGGGGCCCGCAGGGCCGTGGTCAGGGCCGGGACGCTCGCGCTCGACGCGGGCCGGCCCACGCTCGACGCCGATCTGCTGCTGCTGGGGGTGGCCGAGGTCCGGCCGTTCTCGCTGGAGTCGTTCACCGCCTCCGAGGCCGACGTGCGGGCGCGGGTGGACGTGGGTGACGCGCGGTCGCTGCTGGCCACGTTGGGGATCGACCTCGACGCCGTGCACCGCCGCACCAGGGCGGGTCTGGACGCGCCCGGGTTGTGGAGCCTGCGGCGGTCGCGGGTGCGGCCCCTGCGGGTGACCCTGTACGGGCCGCTGGGGCAGATCCCGCTGGCCATGCACGCCAGGAAGGTGATCGAGGTGGCCATGTGGCGCCCCGGGCCGGTCGCCGGCGAGGACCTGCTGTGGGGCCTGCTCGCCGACCACGCGAACGGCGTCGCCGCGATCCTCCGGGACGCCGGGGTGGACCTGGCCGCGCTGATCCGCGAGGCTCGGGTCCCCACCCGGCGCACGGCCTGACCCGTCAGACCGGCTCCAGGTGGGCGATCTTCTCGGGATTCGCGATGAGATAGATCGTCTCGATCTTGCCGTCCGAGATCAGCAGCGAGGCGACCGAGATCACCTGCCCGCCCGCGGAGATGACCATCACGGGGGCGTTGTTCATGGTCACCAGGCCGAAGGTCAGGTCGGAGATCCCCGCCATACCGATCGAGGCCATGAAGGCCGCGATGTTGGCCGGGGTGTTGATCGACACCAGCCAGCGGCTGACGTTGTCGGCGCCGGTGATGGCCCGCAGCGCGGCCCTGGCCTTGCCGCCGCCGTCGCTGACCATCGTGACCTCGCTCGCGAACAGCTCGATCAGCCCGTCGAGGTCGCCCTGGGCGGAGGCGTTGATGAACCGCTCGGTGATCCGCCGCCGCTCCTCCCGGTCCACGTCGAACCGGGGCCGCCGCTCCCGCACGTGGTCCCGCGCCCGCCGCGCGAGCTGCCTGGTCGCCGGCTCGGCCCGCCCGATGATCTCCGCGATCTCGGAGAACGGCAGGTCGAACGCCTCCCGCAGCACGAACACGGCCCGCTCCAGCGGCGACAGCGTCTCCAGCACCAGGAGCAGGGCCAGCTCCACCGTCTCGGCCAGCTCGGCGTGCTCCGCCACGTCGGGCGCCGTGCTGATCGGCTCGGGCAGCCACGGCCCCACGTACGACTCCCGCCGCGACTTCGCCCACCGCAGCCGGTCGATGGCCAGCCGCGAGGTCACCCTGATCAGGTACGCCTTGGGGTCGTCGACGGTCGCCTCGTCCACCCCCGACCAGCGCAGCCACGCCTCCTGCACGACGTCCTCGGCGTCGGCGACACTGCCCAGGATCCGGTAGGCGACCCCGGTCAGCAGGCTTCGGTGGTCTTCAAAGGTCGACATAGTCCCATAGACGTACCACAGGGGCTCCAGCGTGACACGGTCGCTCCCGATCTCCGATACACTTGGTGATCGCAAGGGGCTATAGCGCAGTTGGTAGCGCGCCTCCATGGCATGGAGGAGGTCTGGGGTTCGAATCCCCATAGCTCCACCCTGATCAGACCGCCTCCGACCTGCCGAAACGGCTCAAGGTCGGGGGCGGTTCCGCGTCTGGGGCCGGTCAGAGCCGGGTCTTGTCGTCCATCAGCGCGATCTTCTTCAGGACCTCTTCCGACGGGACTCCCTTGGCTCCGCTGAGGTCGGCGCCGCGCAGATCGATCTTCCCCTGGCCGCTGGGCCATCTCGCGCCGGTGAGGTCGGCCCGACCAAAGTCGGTGCCCGTGAAGTCGACGCCGGCCAGGTCGACGCCCGTGAGGTCGGCGCCGTCCAGGCTCGCGTACCGGACCTTCGCGCCGACGAGGCTCGCGCCGGGAAGCCGTGCCCCTCTGAGGTCGATGTTCGTCAGGTCGGACCTGTTGAAGTTCGCCCCGGTGAGGTTCGCCCCGGACAGCGACACCCGGATCCAGGTCGAGAAGCCTATGTTCGTGTAGGCGAGGTTCGCGTGGTCGAGGAAACTGCGAACCCATCTGATGGAGCCGTCCGCCTTCTCTATGTATTCGCGGTGGCCGAAGTCGGTGTCGGTGAGGTCCGCGCCGGACAGGTCGGCGTTGACCAGCGTCAGGCCCGTGGCGCGGATGCCCGACAAGTTCACCCAGTGCTGCGCGGACCACGGCGGCCCTGTCGGCGGCGGCGTGCCGGCGGGCTTGTTCCTGGCGATCACCGCGAGCGCCGCCTGGATGTCCGCCGGGATGCGCGGTTCTTTCCCTTTGACCTTCTTCGGGGAGCGCTCGCGTAGGTACGTGGCGAGCACGTCCACGACGGTCCGCTGATCGCGCGGCGAGTCGCGAGAGATCCTCTCCAGGGCGTAGATCGCGCCGACCCGCCCCTCCAGCGTGTCCGAGCCGATCTGCTCGATGGCCCGCGTGTAACGCTCGGTGATCTGGCCTTCCTGCGTGGTGTCGAGCGAGCGGGCGGTGTAGAACAGCCCCGCCGCCGTGAACAGCAGCCCCAACAGCACCCCCGACGTGGAGAGTAACTGCATTCTGTTCTGCGTGGCGAGCGCCCTGATCTCGATGCGCTCCTTCACGGGCAGTGCCTCGAACTCCGCGCGGGACACCCCCTTGATCGACGGGTATCGGCCGTCGGAGAAGGTCCGCTCAAGACCTTCGATCAACCAGCCCGCGAGCGTGCGCATGCGCTGCATGAAGCTAGTAAAGCCCGACAAGGGCCTACGTGGGGATGGTCTGCCGGACGCTCGCGGCGGCAGGTCTCCTGCCTCGCGGATCCGCGGGCGCCCGGCTACGCGACCTGTCCGTGGTCCAGGGCTATGGCTAGGCGCCGCACATCTGGCAGGAGCAGCGCAGGCAACTCGTGTGGCCGTCGTCGTACCGGTAGATGCACATGCAGGAGTCGCAGCACCCGATCCACGTCGCGGGCAAGGCGTGGGCCTCCTTCCTGGGGACCAGCAGTCCCAGCATCGCGTCACTGACCTTGCCGAACAATCTGTTCATGGTGTACCTCCAGGTACGCCGCGGATGTGTTCGGATTCGACCGTAGGGGCGCTGCCGATAGGGCTGATACACGAATGTGTATGCGTGCCCCGCGGGAAATGTCCGCTCAATGTCCGGTGGCTGACCTTGTTGTGGGCCTTTTCGTTTCCGAGGATTCGAGGTGATGACCCCTGGTTCAATGGAATTCACGGTGCTGGGCGGGCTGGCGATACGGGCGAATGGGCGGTTGCTCAGGCCGGGAGCCCCGAAACAACGCACGCTCACGTCCCTTCTGCTGGTGCGGGCCAACTCGCTGGCCCCGCTTCACGAGATCACCGAGGAATTGTGGGGATCGGCTCCCCCCAAATCCGCCACCGCCAATCTCCGCACTTATGCGGCGCGGCTTCGAGCCGCGTTTCCGGCGGCGGAGCGAGATCGCCTGGTCGTCCGCCCGCTCGGCTATCAGCTGCGGGTCGAGGCGGCCGAACTCGACCTGAAGGCGTTCGAGGACAAGGCGGCGTCCGGTCGTGCGGCGCTCGAAAAGGGACGCGCCGAGGAAGCCCTGCGGCAATGCGAAACGGCGCTCGCCTTGTGGCGCGGGCGGCTGCTGGAGGACGTCCCCCACGGGCCGGTCATCGCCGCCCGTGAGGTCGCGATCGACGAGCAGCGCCGAGCTGTCCAGGAGGACCGCTGCGAAGCACTGTTGCTGCTCGGCCGGCCGGCACCCGCCATCTGGCCCCTCCGTTCGCTCGTCACGGAGCTGCCGCTGCGGGAGCGGGCGTGGGCGCTGCTGATGCGCGCTCTGTACGCCGACCATGACGTCGCCGGGGCGCTCGACGCGTACGAGCAGGCCCGCACCGCGATCACCGGGTCTCTGGGCATCGAGCCGGGCGAGGAGCTGCGGCGCCTCCACCAGGCGATCCTGCGCCGGGACCTGCGCCCGCCCCGCGCGGTCGCCTCGGCCTCCCCGCCGTGCCGGCTACCGCGGAAGCCGGTCATCGTCGGGCGCGAGCCGGAACTCTCCTTTCTCACCCGGCGGCTCGGCGCCGCCGGCGGTGTGGTGGTGGTGCACGGCCCAGCGGGAGCCGGCAAGTCGTCGTTGGCCCTGCACGCCGCCCATCTGGTCGCGGATCGCCATCCGGACGGGCAGCTGTACGTGGACCTGCGACCGCGCCGCCGGCCCGTGAGCGATGCCGATGCCGCCCTCGCGCGATACCGGTCGCTCCTGGCGGAAGGCCGCATGCTCGTGGTGCTGGACAACGCGCCCGGGGTCGCGCACGTCCGCCCGTTCCTCGCGGCCGCCCGGCTCTGCACGTTCCTCGTCACGAGCTGTCCGATGCTCACGACGCTGGACGGCGCGCTGCACCTTCGGCTGGACAGGCTGGGGCAGAAGGAAGCGATGGCGTTCCTGGCGCACCATGTCGATCCGGAAAGGCTGCGGGAAGATCCCGGCGCCGCCGCCGAGGTGGTACGGCTGTGCGGCCGGCTGCCGCTCGCCCTGCGCATCGTCGCCGCCCGGCTGGTCGCGCATCCCGGCTGGTCCGTCCGCGAGCTGGTGGAACGGATGGCCGACGACCGGCACCGGCTCGACGAGCTCCAGGCCGGTGACCTGTCGCTGCGGGCCAGCATGTACGCACAGGTCGAGCACCTCATGGCAAGTGAGCACCCGATGGATCGGCTCGCCATCGAGGTGTTCCGGCAGCTCGGCTCGCTTCCCGCCGCGGAGATCAGCGCGGGGGAGGCCGCCCGGAGGCTCCATGCGCCTGTCAGGAGCATCAGCCGGGCACTCGATCGGCTGGTCGAGATGGAGCTGCTCGCTTTCCACGCGCGTGACCGCTACCGGATGACGGAGCTGCCCCGGCTCCTGGCCCGGGACATCGCCACGGTGTCCCGGGGCGCCCTGAGGCTCATGCCCGGCGTTTGACCGTCGTCCCGAGCAGGCTCTCGCCGTCGAAGAAGCCCACCGTCCGGGAATCCAGGCTCCAGTCGGAGTTGTCGCCCCGCACGATGAACTTCCCGGCGGGGATGGGCGTGCCCGCGGGCCGGCTGACGGCGGTCGCCACATCGGCGGGGATGGGGTCACCGGCGACCCCCGCCACCCGTTTGATCAGCAGCAGCGGGATCGAATCCGTCGCCGCCCACCGCACCACGACGACGTCGCCCCGGCGCAGGCGGTCGACTCCGGCGCGTACCACCAGCACGCGTTCACCGCCGCTGTAGGTGGGCGCCATGCTCGTGCCGGTGATGGTCACGGCGACGAACCGGCGCCTGACGTACGCGAGGCCGAGCGCCACGGCGCCGCCTACGACGGCGAGAATCCAGCCGTTCACGACGGCACGCTCTGCTCGTCGGCCCGGTATCCCCGCGCCTGCCTGGTGAACAGCCGCGCGTAGGTGCGGCCCAGCGTGAGGAGCTCCTCGTGGGTTCCGTACTCGGTCACCTGGCCGTCCTCCAGCACGGCTATGGCGCTCGCGTCCGTCATGGCACCGAGCCGGTGCGACACGAGCACGCTCGTGCGGCCCGCGCGATATCGCCGCAGTCGCTGGTGGATCTCGTGTTCGGCGTCGGCGTCGAGCCCCGAGCTCGGCTCGTCGAGAATCATCAGGTCGCAGTGGTCGCGGAGCATCGCACGGGCGAGCGCGACGCGCTGCCACTGCCCGCCGGACAAATAGACCCCCGTGCTCGCGTCGGTCTTGTCGGCCTCGCTGAAGAACAGCCGCGAGAGCAGGGTCTCGTAGCCGTCGGGCAGCCCGGCGAGGAGGGAATGGGCGCCCGCGTCGCGTGCGGCGGCCTCGATGCGGGGCCGGTCATGGAGCGCGCGGACGTCACCCAGGCCGACGTTCTCCGCGGCCGTCAAGTCATAGGCCATGAAGTCCTGGAACACCGCGCTGATCCTGCTCCGCAACGTCTCCGGCGGCACCTCGCGGATGTCCACGCCGTCCCAGAGGATGACGCCCCGGTCGGGGTCGTAGAACCGGCACAACAACTTGACGATCGTGCTCTTGCCCGCGCCGTTCACGCCGACCAGACCGAGTACGGAGCCGTACGGAATGAACAGGTTGACGCCCCGCAGCGCCCAGGGATGCTCCGGCGAGTACCGGAACCAGACGTCGCGGAGCTCGATCCCCTGCCGCAGCCCCGCCAGCGGACGCCGGCGCGACGGCGCGGGGAGGTCGGGCCCGGCGTTCACGACGGCCCGATAATGGTCGAACATCAGGAGCTGGAAATGAGCCCCCGCGACCTCGGTGACCAGGCGTCCGAGCGCGAGCCCCACGCCTGCCACCGCGGCCGCGAACATCGTGACGTCGCCCACGGAAAGTTGCCCCGAGCCGGCTGCCCGGACGGCCCAGACGAGGCCCGCGCCGGACACCGTCGCGCTGACCAGGCCGAGGCCGCCCTGCGTGAGCATTTCGCGTCTGCTGGTGCGCCGCTCGGCGGCGTTCGCGGAAAGCCTGTCGGCGCGCATCAGGCCGCGCAGGTGACCGCCGATGCCGAACAGCCGCACCTCCTTGGCGGCGTCCACGCTTCCCAGCAGATCCCCGAAGAAGATCTCCCGCCTCTGCAGCGGCCCGATGTGCCAGAACATCTGGGCCCGCCGCCGGGACAGCAGGAATTCGGCGATCGTCATCGGAATCGCTCCCATGAGCACCGCCACGACCATCAGGGGACTGATGACGATGAGCGAGCCCAGGAATCCGGCGACGCTGATCGCCGCCTGGACGAGGGAGAGCACCGCGGCGACGACCCGCCCCGGGGCGACCACGCCCGACTGTTTGGCCATGCGCAGCCGGTCCAGGAAGGCGGGATCCTCGAAGCGCCCGAGCCCGGCGAAGGAGTTGACCACCGCGTACAGGCGATCATCGGCCAGCAGCGCCACGGAGCGGCCGAGCTCCTCGGTGACATATTGGGCGGCACGCGGCAGGACGGTGACGACGGCTCCGGTGACCGCCAATCCGGCGCCGAGACCGGTCAGCGTCGTCGCGTCGGCGTGGCCGGTGGAGATCTGGTCCAGGATCAGCTTGGTCAGCCACGAGACGGCGACGGGGACGGCGCCGCTCACGACGGTGAGGCCCACGTACACCAGCAACGTCGCCGGACCGGCCCGCCAGGCCAGGCCGAGGGCATGGCCGACGCCTCCCAGGCGAGGCAGCCGCACCGTCAGGCCGTTGCGACGTCGTGCGGCAGCAGTGCGGCGGGGGCCGACTCGGATCGGAGCACCTGCCCCGAGGAGTCCACCACCCCGAAGAGCGGGTACGCCGTCACGCCGAACCCCGTGGCGATCGGCCCGTCGGGCGCCTCGACCACGGCCCTCGCCACGGGGGTCAGCCGCTCGACGTACTCGGTGGCGCGGTCGCGTTTGCCGATGACGACCACCAGGGTGTTCCGCCGGCCGCCCGGCCACTTCTTCGCGGCTTCGACGAGGTGGGGCAGGCTTTCCTCGCACGGTTCGCAGCCGGGGGTCAGGAAGGCGACGAGGGTGTCGCCCGCGAGCAGCGCCCGCGCGACCGGCTCCCCGTCGGTCGTGGTGGCGGCGAAGTCCCCGACCTGGCTGCCCACCGGCAGAGAGGGTACCTCGCCCATGATCGGGGTCGCCCGGCCG
Source organism: Nonomuraea sp. NPDC005650 (assembly GCF_040605375.1). Lineage (NCBI taxonomy): Bacteria > Bacillati > Actinomycetota > Actinomycetes > Streptosporangiales > Streptosporangiaceae > Nonomuraea > Nonomuraea sp. NPDC005650. The sequence goes on along the minus strand of NZ_JBEXCR010000011.1, from coordinate 247,387 downwards.
GTGAGCAGCTCCGTGTGCTCGCGGAGCCGCCGGATCACACCGAACGTGAGCAGCAGATTGAGCACCGTCAGCACGCTGACGAACGCAACGATCGCGACGAGACCTGACATGGGTCCTCTCCCTTTCGCCGTGGCCGGGCATCGGAACCCTAGGAACCGCGGCGATAGGCCCCGCATACGCACTCGTGTATCGGCCCGATCGGCAGCCTCTCTACGGTCGACTCCGAGAACCGTCGGCGTTCCGCTTGGAGGCGGGAATGAACAGATTGTTCGGCAAGGTCAGCGACTTCATGCTCGGCCTGGTGGTGCCAAGGGCCGAGGCGGCGGCGTACGCTCCGCCCCCGGAGTGGATCGGGTGTTGCGACTTCCAGATCTGCAAGTTCCGGAGCGGGAGCGGCGTGATCGCGTGCGCCCAGTGCCTGGACCCGCGCTGCCGATGACCGTGTAGGCGCGAAGGCCCGTCCGGACGGGCCTTCGCGCCTGTTCCGTCCGCCTTACGGCAGGGCGGGCACGGCCGGCGCGGCGTCGGTCCAGCCGGCCTGGAGCACGGTCTGGTTGCCGGCCTCGCCACGGGACTCCTTGCCGTTGATCACGCTCGTCTGCCCTTCGGACAGCAGGAGCATCGTGCCGGTGTCGATGACCAGGTCGGTCGTGGCCTTGGTCGGTTCTTTCCGATCGCCCGTCTGAAATTCGATCGAGAGGGCCATGCCGGTCCTGCCCGCACCGTCCACGGTCTTTCCGCGAGCGCGGACGCCGGGCATCGTCAGCAGGGCCTGGTAGGCCGCCGCGCGGACCTCCTTCGGCGCCGGAAGCCGGTAGAGGAGATCAGGCAGCGCCCAGGTGACGTCCCTGTCCACGGCGTTCTCCTGAGCGCGTGAGACCCGCGCGGCCTGCGCGAGCCAGGACTTCAGCGCGTTCGGGTCCGCGGGCAGCCGCTGGACCTCCTCGTACGTCAGCCGCTGCCCGGCCAGCAAGAACGTGTTGTCCCCCCGCGCGGGGGAGACGTGGCCCTTGGCCGGTTGGGTGGACAGCGCCACGGTCTGGCCGTCGGCCGTGCGGCTCCACTTGGCGGGCGAGCCGTCGCGGCGCCACGCCGCGCGGTCCGCCGCGCTCTCCGGGTACGCCCCCAGCTCCCGGGACCCGACCCAGGATCTGCCGTCCGGCGTGGTCCATCGCTCGATGAGCTGCTGCTCGACCACCCAGTAGCGGTTCGCGCCGCTGCCGAGACGGCGAGGACTGGTCTTCTTGAACAGCATTCTCGTATGCCAGTAGGCGCCTTCCGGCGGAGCCGACGCGGCGGCCGTGAGCCGTACTTCCGGCGCCTTCGCGAGGCTCGGCAGACCCAGTAGCGCTGCGGCGCCCATGGCGGCCAGGCCGGCCCCGACGGCGATCAGCGGCCGGACCGGTGCGGTCGCGCGCTTCATGTGCTTCCTCCAGATATCCGATTCGACGTCCTCCAATACGCCCGGGCGTCGCGGGAGGTTGCCCGCGCGACGGTGGCAACCGTTGGGAGCGGCCGAGGCGTATAAGGGGGCGTGAAATGGGACAGAAAGCCATGAGCGGCACGCACGACGACTTCGGCGAGTTCGTGGCCGCCAGGGCCACGACCCTGCTGCGGGTCGCCTACCTCGCCTGCGGGAACGAGGCGGAGGCGGAGGACCTGCTGCAGACCGCGCTGGAGCGTACCTACAGGAACTGGGACCGGGTGCGGCGCGACACCGTCGAGCCCTATGTGCGCCGCGTCATCGTCAACACCGCCATCAGCCGGGCCCGCCGCCGGGCGATCCTGAACATCATCCCGATGCGCGTCCCGCCGGACAGAGCGGCCCGCTCGGCCGACGTCGACCTGCGTCACGTGCTCATGGACGCGCTGCGCGACCTGCCTCCCCGGCAGCGCGCGGTGGTCGTCCTGCGCTACTGGGAGGACCTCAGCGAGACGCAGACCGCGGAGGTGCTCGGCTGCACGGTCGGCACGGTGAAGAGCCAGGCGTCGAAGGCGATGGCCAAGCTGCGTACGGCACTGGGCGAGGAGTCTTTGAAAGGAGTGATCGGGAATGCCCACGCTTGAGGACCAGATCCGCCGGATCATGGCGGAGGAGACCGCGCGGCTGCACGCCGCGCCCGACCTCGTGGAGCGGGTCGTCCGGTCCTCGCGGCGGAAGAGGCGGCGCGGCCGGATCGCGGCCCTGGCCGCGTCGGTGGCCGTGGCCGCGTCGGCCCCCCTCTACCTGACGGTGGCCCCGGGCACCATGCAGACGCCCGTCGTCTCCGAGACGCCGGACCCGCCCGCCATCGATGACACCCCGCCCGCGCGGTCCGAGCCCCCGGACCTCGGGGACCTGGGCGACGGAAAGACGCTCAAGAACGTCAGGGTGGGTTACCTGCCCGACGGCCTGCGGTGGTCCCACTGGTCGTTGGACAACGGCGAGACCTACACGACCTCGTGGAACTTCGACGGCGACAGGAAAGGCTTCTACTGCGTCCAGATCTACGTGTACGAGGGCCAGGCCGTCCAGGAACTCGACGACAGCGTGCAGGCGTACCGCGACGAGGGGCAGGGCAAGGAGGTGACCGTCGGCGACCGGACCGGGTACGCGGTCGTCGAAGGGGTCGGCGAGGACGGCATGAAGGGCACTCCCACGCTCATCCTGAACATGGGGGAGCGACGCAGGGCCAGGATCAGTTTCAGCCCTGTGTACGTGAAGAAGTTCCCCGATGCCAAGGCCGTCGACCGCGAGCTGGCCAGGATCGCCGAAGGGCTCACCGCCGTCGACTAGCGGCTCCGGTCACCAGCGCAGGGGGAGGGTGGCGACGAACTCGCCGAGCCGGTCGGCGATGATCCGGTGGTCGTGGACGGACGGGTGCCAGTGGCAGCCGAGGTAGTCCAGGCCGGACTCGCTGTAGTACCAGTAACGGATCCGGTCGTCGCCCCCGCTGTTGCGCTCCTGGACGATCTGCTGCGCGGTCTCGGCGAACACGGTGGTGTTGGACATGTGGGTGGCGCTGACCACGATGGTCGTGCGGGGGCCGTACCGGGCGCGGAGCTTGTCAAGGAAGCCCTGGTAGGCGGTGCGATAGGCGGCCACCAACGTCTCCGGGGTCCACGGCTCGCCGGGGTTGATCGCGGTGGAGAAGTCGTTGATGCCCAGGCCGATCACGACCAGCTGGGGATGCCAGGTGCCCGGGTTCTGCCAGACGTCGCCGGGGACGTTCAGCAGGGCCCGGTCGTAGTAGGTGCGGTAGTCGGTGCCGGGGTCGCTGCCGTTGTAGTTGCGCACCATGCCGCGACCGGAGAAGGCGTTGATCTGGTAGTCGGCGTTCAGGCGCCGGGCGGTGAGGGCGCCGAAGCTGAGGTCGGCGTCGGTGGTCCTGGCGACTTGGTCGCCGGTGCAGTCGCGCGAGTCGGAGCGGTTGCCGTAGCCGACGGTGTAGGAGTCGCCGATGAACTCGATCTGCCGGTGGCGCGCGGCGGGCCTGCCGAGGATCGCGCCGCCGGGGGCGGCGACGAACCCGCCGAAGGCGCTCGTGGCCCACGGGCTCTCCGTGCGTTTGACGAGCCGTACGCGGTGCGTGCCCCGGGTCAGGCCGTTGACCCAGTACGTCGTCCGGCCCGGCGTCACCAGGGTGGCGACGGTCGCGCCGTCGACCTCGACGGCGTAGTCGTTGTCGGAGTCGTCGAGGACGATCCCGACGCCGGTGCCGCGGAAGCGGCCCTCGAAGTAGACGCCGGGCCAGCTGTATCGCAGGGAGTCCCCATCGGCCTTGACGCGTCCGGCGGTGTGCACCCTGGCGAGGGCGCCGGAGTCCGTACCCGCGTTCGCCAAGCCGGGCGGCAGGACCAGGGAGCCCGCCAACGCGGCCAGTACGACGGTCACACGCACAGTTCGCACAGCTTCTCCTTTTCGGCTGGGCGATTGTAACGAGCGCTTGCCCGGGGGCCGCAAGATCCGGTCAACCCCCTGCGCGCCGACCTGGGCCTTTGCGGCCGTCCCCGTGAAAGGAGAGTGAAACTAAGCTGGAGAGGTTTACTTCGCCGAGGAATATCGGGAGTCCCATAAGTGGTGAGCATCGCTCAGGAGACGTCGTTCGACGAGACCGAGATCTTCGCCCTGTACGACTCGGTGGGCTGGAAGCCCTGGACCCGCGACATCGCCAAGGTGTGCCGGAGCCTGGTGAACTCGCACCTCGTCCTCGTCGCCAGGGACGAGGACGGGCGCCTGCTCGGCCTGGCCCGGACGGTCTCCGACGACGAGCTGGTCTGCTACGTGCAGGAGCTGCTCGTCGACGGGAGGTTCCACGGCCAGGGGATCGGGCGGCGGCTGCTGGAGCGCCTGAAGGAGCGGTACGCGCACTGCCGCTACTTCGTGCTCACCACCGACCACGAGTCCACCCGGGAAGGGGTCGCCAACCACGCCTTCTACCGGCGGCTGGGCCTGATCGAGCACCACGAGCAGGGGCTGTCCGCCTTCGGGCTGAGGGTCGGCGACTCCTGAGCGCCCCGGTCACTTGGCGAGCACGTCCAGGTAGTGCGGGTTGAACATGACGCCGAGCAGGTTGCCGAACGGGTCGATCACGGACGCGGTGACGAACCCCTCGCCGCGCTCCGTGATCGGCTGGTACTCCTTGGCCCCCAGGGCGAGCAGCCGGTCGAGGGCGGCCCGCAGGTCGTCCACGTGCCAGTACATGATCGAGCCCGCGGGCCCGTCGGTCGCGCCCGCCGGGGCGTAACGGGCGTCGATGATGCCCAGCTCGTGCCGGTAGTCGCCGACGCGGAACTCGATGTAGCCCGGCACCTGGTAGTACGGCTCGAAACCGAGCAACTCGGTGTACCAGGCCTTGGCCGCCTCGAGGTCGGCGGCGTAGAAGCTGATCGTGGCGAATCCGCGGAGCATCTGTGTGGTCCTTCCTTCGGGGTGATGTCCACGATTCTTCCGGTCAAAGTGCTCATCCAATGAGCACTTTTCCGGGGAGAATTTCCTGCCATGCGAGCCGATCGACTTGTTGCCGTCCTGCTGCTCATGCAGTCCCGCGGCCGGGTGACCGCGGCCGAGCTGGCCGCGGAGCTGGAAGTCTCCGTGGCCACCGCGCGCCGCGACCTCGAAGCGCTGTCCGCCGCCGGCGTGCCCGTCTATCCGCAGGCCGGGCGCGGCGGCGGCTGGTCGCTGCTGGGCGGCGCCAGGACCGACCTCAGCGGGCTCACCGCGAACGAGGCCGAGGCGCTGTTCCTGCTGGCCGGCCCGGCCGCGGCCGCCACGCCCGAGGTCGAGTCCGCGCTGCGCAAGCTGGTGCGGGCCCTGCCCCAGACGTTCAGGGACGACGCCGAGGCGGCCGCCGACGCCGTGGTGATCGACCCCACCGGCTGGGGTGAGCGCGACCCCGACCGCCCCGAGCTGGCGCGGGTCCTGCAGAGCGCCACCGTACGCCGCCGCAAGGTCAGGCTCGGGTACGAGGGCCGCTCCGGCGAGCGGACGCACCGGCTCGTCGAGCCCTGGGGCCTGGTGGACAAGGACGACGTCTGGTACCTGATCGCCGGCACCGAGGCCGGGCAGCGCACGTTCCGGGTGGACCGGATCGTCGAGGCCGAGGTGACGGAGCTGGCGTTCGAGCGGCCGGAGGGGTTCGTGCTGTCGGAGGCGTGGGGGAAGGTCGTGGACGAGATGGAGCGGCGGCGCTCGCTGCTGTCCGCGACCGTGCTCATCGCCGAGCGGTTCCTGCCGGTGCTGCGCCACCAGTTCGGGCGCCACTGCGAGGTCGAACGCGTCGAGGAGGACGGGCGGGCCAGGGTGCGGGTGGCCGCGCCGATGGCGTTGACGATCGCCGAGCAGCTGGCCGGATGGGGGGCGACGGTGGAGGTCGTGGAGCCGGAGGAGGTCAGGGCCCACCTGGCCAGGATCGGCTCCGAGCTCGTGGAACGCTACCGTGCCTGACCCGCTACGGGAGCGTGGCCGACAGGGCCGCGTGCTCCCACCGGATGTGCTCCCACGCCTGCTCCACGTGCCGCCGCTCGGTCGCCACGCCGCCGATGGCCATCCGCAGCACCACCCGGTCACCGATCCTGGTGTGCGTCATGTAGAGGGACCCGCTGGCGTTGAGCAGCTCCAGCAGCCGCATCGTGGCCCGGTCCGCCTCGTCCGCCGCCAGCCCCGGCCACACCGGGCGGAAGCACACGAGCCCGAGCGGATGCGGCTCGTGCACCTCGAAGCCGGGCTCCGCGGAGATCCACGACGCCAGCTCCTGCGCCAGCGCCACCCCCTTGCGGATGTGCGCGCGCAGCCCCTCGGCCCCGTACCAGCGGATCACCGACCACAGCTTCAGCGCCCTGAACCGCCTGCCCAGCGGCACCTGCCAGTCCCGGTAGTCGACGACGGAGCCGGCCGAGGTGGCCGGGTTCCTGAGGAACTCGGGCATGACCGACAGCGCGTCCAGCAGCGGGGCGCGGTCGGCCGTCCAGAGCACGGTGCAGTCGAAGTTGGTCAGCAGCCATTTGTGCGGGTTCGTGGAGTAGGAGTCGGCGTACTCGGCCACCCCCTCGTTCAGCCACCGGAGCTCGGGGCAGACCGCCGCCACTCCCGCGTAGGCCGCGTCCACGTGCAGCCAGATCCCGCGCTCGCGGCACACCTCGCCGATCGCGGGCACCGGGTCGACGGCGGTGGTGGAGGTGGTGCCGACGGTGGCGCACACCATGGCCGGCACGGCGCCGTCCGCCTCGTCCTCCTCCAGCATGGCACGCAGGTGGCCGGGGTCCATGGCCAGCGTACGGGGATCGGCGTCCACCACTCGTACGCCCGCCGCCCCCAGCCCCGTGATCCGCGCCGCCCGCTCCAGCGACGAGTGCGTCTGGGACGACACGTAGATCGTGTACCTCCGGGTGACGCCGTCGGAGGTGACCCGGCCGCCGCTCGCCCGGTGCAGCGCGGCCAGCAGGGCGACCAGGCACGCGCTCGACGCCGAGTCCTGGATGACGCCGCCGCCCGCCCGGTCCGTACGGAAATGATCCGGCAGTCCGAGCAGCCCGGCCAGCCAGTCGACCACCACCGTCTCCAGCTCCGTGCACGCCGGGCTGGTCACCCAGAGCATGCCCTGCACGCCGAGCCCGGCGGACAGCAGCTCGCCCAGGACGGCCGGGCCGCTGGCGTTGGAGGGGAAGTAGGCGAAGAACCCGGGATGCTGCCAGTGCGTGATGCCGGGCAGCAGGATCCGCTCCAGGTCCGCCAGCACGGCCTCGAACGGCTCGCCCCGCTCGGGCGCCGCGGACGGCAGCGCGCGGCGGATGTCACCCGGCTTCGCCTGGGACATCACGGGATGGGACTCGATGCCGGCGAGATAGTCCGCGATCCAGTCGACGACCTGCCTGCCGTGGCGGCGGAATTCCTCCGGACTCATGTGACCGCTCATCCGCCCACTCTGATCGCATGGCGGGCGTTGGGAAAGGGGACGGGCCGGAGGCTTTCCAGCCTCCGGCCCGTCTATGTCGAGCGGTCGGATGACCGCCTTGGGTCAGTAATGTCCGGAGTGGCGCCGGCCGCCGAACGACTTGCCGAGGTGGAAGCCGCCGGGCAGGTGCACGGAGACGTGGCGGCGCCCGTCGGGAGTGGTCGTGACGTGGAAGCGGCGGTTGCCGTAACTGTGGCCGACGCCGTGCCGTGACAGGTTGATCCGGAACGGGCCCACCTTGATGGTCTTCCGGTAGTGCCAGCCCATGTCCCTCCTTCGCCGTTCGTGCGCTCACTTGGACAGCCGTTCGTGCGCTCACTTGGACAACGGACGGGGCCGCCGTCCGGTTCCGGCGGACATCCGGGCCGGGGCTACGGTGGGGGCGCAGGCAGAATCCGGGAAGGACGCCGTCACATGATCGTGATCGCCCATCTGAGCGACATCCACATCGGCGCGACGCCCCAGAGCGTGGGCCGCGCCACCGCCGTCATGCGCTACCTCGACGCGCTCCCCGCCGACCTCGACGCCGTGCTCGTCACCGGCGACATCGCCGACCACGGGCTCCCCGAGGAGTACGAGGAGGCGCGCAAGCTGCTGTCCGCACGCCATCCCGTCCTGGTCGGCCCGGGCAACCACGACGTGCGGGAGCCGTTCCGCCGCGTCCTGCTCGGCGACCAGGGCGGCGGCGCGGGCCCGATCAACCAGGTCCTGCGCACGGACCGGGCCGTCTACGCCATGTGCGACTCCTCCATCCCCGGCGAAAACTCCGGCCACCTGGACGACGAGACGCTCGCCTGGCTGGACGACGTGCTCGCGGGCGCGGACCTGCCGGTGTTCGTGGCCTTCCACCACCCGCCCGCCCTCCTGCACAGCCCGATGATCGACGGCATCCGGCTGCACCGGCACGAGCCCCTGGAAGAGCTGCTCGGCCGGCACCCGAACGTGCCCGCCGTGCTCGTCGGCCACGCCCACACGGCCGCCGCCACCACCTTCGCCGGCCGCCCGCTGCTGGTCGCCCCCGGCGTCGTGTCCACGTTGAAGCTGCCGTGGGAGGGCGGCACGACGTTCGCCAACGGCGTGGACTACGACCTCCCGCCGGCGATCGCGTTCCACGTGCTCGACGACGCGGGCCGGATGACCACGCACTACCGGGTCGTCCCGTAGCCGCGGGGCGGGCCTCCGGGCAGCATCCGCCCGGCGGCCCGCCCGCGCCGTCACCGTTCGGTCAGCCGTACGAACGTCACCGAGTGCGCAGGGAAGTCGTAGGTGAAGGCCGAGGAGAAGCCGCGCACCTGGCGCTCCACCGGCACGACCCGCTCCGGCTCGGAGAGGGAGTTCGTGTCGGACGGCGAGCCCGTCATCGTGGTCACCGTGGCGACCGGCCGGAACCGCGCCGGGCCGAGGTCCACGCTGCCGCGCACGGAGGTGTCCTGCGCGTTGACGACCTTGAGCGTCACGGACTTCCCGTCCCTGGACACCACCTGGTACAGCGGCTCCACGACGGCGTCGTCCACGAAGTCGGAGACCTTCTGCCCGTCCAGCCAGGTCGTGATCCGCCGCCCGCTCACCTGGATCTTGATCCGGTAGTCGCGGCCCGTCTCGATCGTGGTGGCGGAGGTGGCGATCGAGGACTTGGCGCCGTTGGCGGCCTTCTCGACGGCGGACTGGGTGTTGCCCCAGCCGCCGAGGTTCCACCAGTAGAAGTTGCCGGTGTCCTTGACCCCGAACATGATCAGGAAGCCCTCGGCGCCGGCGGTCTTCCGGGCGGTGACCTCCATCGTGTAGTTCGACCAGCCGGGCGAGCCCGCCGTGGACCTGGCGTCCGTCACCTGGGCGGTCTGCGCGTAGGCGCCGTCCTGCACGGCCCAGGTGCCCAGGCCGGGGGTCCACTTGCCAGCCCCGGCCGAGAAGTCGTCCGACAGCAGGACGGTCCCGTCGGCCGCGGTGACCTTCACGTCGTCGTAGCGGACGGCGGTGTTCCACGCGCCGAGCCCCACGGCGCCGCCGATGTCCTCGACCGTCCTGCCCTCGCCGGTGAAGGCGCTGGGCAGCACCCGGTCGCCGGCGTTGGTGGAGAACAGCCGCTGCACGTAGTAGTTCGGCGAGCCGTAGGCCTGGTCGTTGTCGAACCAGATGAGGTCCGGCGTCCAGTCCACGTAGTCCACGTTGGCCAGCAGCGGCGCGTACGAGGCCAGCCGCACGACGTCGGAGTTGCGCTCCAGGCCCGTCATGTACGACGCCTCCGCCAGCGCGTTGCCGAACGTGTTGCCCCGCGAGGCGTACTCGCCCACGAACACCTTCGGCCCGGTGCGGTCATAGGTGTCGTAACGGTGGTTGTTGGTCAGGAACCACTCGGGGCTGTTGTAGTAGTGCTCGTCGACGAGGTCCGCCTTCTGGTCGCGGGCGAACTGCCACATCCGGTCGAACCAGGCGCCCTGCGACGTCTGCCCGGCGTTGCTGATGATCTTGATGTTCGGATACTTCGCCCTGATGGCGTCCGCGAACTTCGGGTAGTTCGCGAAGAACTCCGGATAGATCTCCTCGTTCCCGAGCCCGATGTACTCCAGCCCGAACGGTCTCGGATGCCCGAGCTGGGCGCGCTTCCGCCCCCACTCCGAGCTGACCGGCCCGTTGGCGAACTCGATCAGGTCGAGCGTGTCCCGCACCCACCGGGCCAGCTTGGCCTCGTCGGTCAGCGGCCGGTTCTCGCCGCACCCGTTCACGCCCACCGACAGCACCGGCAGCGCCCGCGCCCCGATGTCCTCGGCGAACTGGAAGTACTCGTAGTAGCCGAGGCCGTAGGACTGGTTGTAGCCCCAGAAGTTGAAGTTGGTCGGCCGCTCCTCGACCGGGCCGATCGTCTCCTTCCACTGGTAGATGCGTCGCCGGTCCTGATTGTCCGAGTACGGGTCATACGTGCCGACGTTCGTGACGCACCCGCCGGGGAAGCGCAGGAACCGGGGCTTCAGCTCGGCGATCATCCTGGCCAGGTCCGTGCGCATGCCGTGCCCCTTGAACGTGTCACGCGGGAACAGCGAAACCATGTCCAGGTCGGTCCGGCCGCCCGGCGCCAGCACCACCAGCCGGCCCGCGTCCGTCGTCCCCGAGGCCGTGAACGACGCGGTGTACTTCGCCCAGTCGCCGGCCTTCACCCGCAGCGTGGCCGTGCCGAGCACGGTGGAGCCGCCCTCCCCAGTGCCACTCTCCACTGAGACCGTCAGCGGCCCCGCCGCGTCACGCCTGGCCCAGAGTGACACGTCGTACCGCTTGCCCTGCTTCACGGGGATGCCGCGGTTGAACCCGGCGTTGCTCGCGCCCGCGGTGCCGTCGCCGGACACGTCGAGCCGCAGGTAGTTGCGGTTGTTCGCGTTCAGCGGCCGGTCGGTGCCGATGGCGAGCCCGGCGGTGGCGCCGCGCTCGGTCTTGGACCACGCGGTCAGGCCCGTGTAGGAGCGCTCGTCCACGCTGTCGAACTCGAACGAGCGGTTCTGCACCAGCTCGGCGTAGAGCCCGCCGTCGGCGGCGTGGTTGATGTCCTCGTAGAAGACCCCGTAGAGGTCGGGGCTGACCTTGGTGCCCCTGGCCTCGGTGTCCACGGTCAGCTTGCCCGAGGTGTAGCCCTCGACCCGGAACTTCGTGGTCGCCGTTCCCGTGACCAGGGCGCCGCCGGAGACGGAGACGTTCTGGCCGCCGGAGGAGAGGACGACCTTGCCGCCGCCCGCGTCCTTGAGCCGGAAGACCGACGGGGTCCCGCCCAGCCGCACCTTCCCGGCGGCGACCCGCAGGTGCTCGCCGGTCGCCGTGTCCTTCAGCGTCACGCCGTCGGCGCCGGCCGTGGCCGTGAGGGCCAGGCTGGTCATGCCCGCCTTCGCCGACGCCCGCACCGCTCCCGACGGGTCCGCCGACAGGTACGGCAGCGCGGCGGCGCGCAGCGTGAACGGCCCGGACGGCACCACCGGCCGGCCCTCGCTCGCCCTGATCGCGATGTAGTCGAACACCGCCTTCATCGACGTGCCGTCCTGCGCCGACAGCGCGAACAGGCCGAGCTGCCGCACGTCCAGCTTCGCGCTCACCCTGGCCGCCTGGACCCAGGCCGAGCCGTCCCAGTACGACGAGACGAACTCGTCCCCGGTCCTGGCCAGCTTGACGATCTCGCCGGTCGAGCCGGGCCGCGCCGCGAAGCTCGCGTTGAAGGAGGCTCCGACCTCGGTGTCCGTCTCGATCACCGGCCCGCCCGCGGACCCGACGTGGGCGAGCCCGGCGCGTACGTAGTTGTCCCAGTCCTGCCAGGCCAGCAGGCCCGCGCTCTGGTAGTCCAGCGAGACGGGGGCGCTCAGCTTGGTGACCACCTCGAAGTCGCCGGCGGGGACGTCCACGAGGAAGAGGTTCCTGGCGGTGTTGGTGCCCTGGTAGGTGTCGCCGGTCAGGCTCTCCACGCGCAGCGCGCCGTCCGACAGCGACCACCGGGAGCTGTCCGGCGACAGCACCGTCCAATCCTCGCCGAGCGTGGTGCCGTCGAACTGGTCGACGACGGCGCCGTCAGGGATGGGCCCGGCCGCCGCGTTCGCCGGTGGCGGCGCCACCAGCGCGGCCGCCAGGAGCAGGGCGGATAAGGCGATTCGCTTCATGAGTGGGGGGCTCCTCAAGGTTGTTAGCGTTAACAAGTCAAGTGAGCGTTAACAACAGCGATTCGCGACAAGTTAAGGACTGGCCCCGACCCTCGTCAAGGCCCGCCCCGTGTGATCCGACCGTAATCAGGCGGGCCCTTGACGAGACCCGTTGTTAACGTTCACAGTCGGGGCGAGCTCACCAAGCACTCCAAGACGCTCGTCGGCATCATCGGCCGATCGGAAACAGGCGTCGGCGACGCCCTCGGGGACCAGCGTGGCTGGTGCGTAGGCCGGACCGGAAGACAGGAAGGCGCCCGCGTCCCGCTCTGGGATGTTAGCGCGAACATCAGAAGGGACCCCCACGTGTTAAAGAGGATCTCGGCGCTGGTCGTCGCCGGTCTGACCGCGATGTCGGTGACCGCATGCGGTGGCGGCGGTGGCGGTGGCGGCGGCTCGATCACCATGGGCTTCTCCCAGGTCGGCGCGGAGAGCGGCTGGCGCACCGCGAACACCAAGTCCGTGCAGGACTCGGCCAAGACCGCGGGCATCACGCTCAAGTTCTCCGACGCCCAGCAGAAGCAGGAGAACCAGATCAAGGCCATCCGCTCCTACATCCAGCAGAAGGTGGACATCATCGCCTTCTCGCCGGTGGTGGAGTCGGGCTGGGACACGGTGCTCAAGGAGGCCAAGGACGCGAAGATCCCGGTCATCCTGACCGACCGCGCCGTTGACTCCAAGGACACGACCCTCTACAAGACCTTCCTCGGCTCGGACTTCGTCGAAGAGGGCAAGAAGGCCGGCCAGTGGCTGGTGAACGAGTACAAGGACGCCAAGGACCCGGTGAACATCGTCGAGCTGCAGGGCACGACGGGCTCGGCACCGGCCAACGACCGCAAGGCCGGCTTCCAGGAGGTCATCGGGGCCGACCCCAAGTTCAAGATCATCGCCTCGCAGACCGGCGACTTCACCAGGGCCAAGGGCAAGGAGGTCATGGAGGCCTTCCTGAAGTCGAACCCGGACATCGACGTGCTGTACGCCCACAACGACGACATGGGCCTGGGCGCGATCGAGGCCATCGAGGGCGCCGGCAAGGTGCCCGGCAAGGACATCAAGATCATTACCGTGGACGCCGTCAAGGACGGCATGCAGGCGCTCTCCGACGGGAAGATCAACTTCATCGTCGAGTGCTCGCCGCTGCTCGGCCCGCAGCTCATGGACCTGGCCAAGAAGGTCGTCAAGGGTGAGCAGGTGCCGGCCCGCGTGGTGACCCAGGAGACCACGTTCACGCAGGAGCAGGCCAAGCAGGTCCTGTCCTCCCGCCAGTACTGACCCGCCGTCCGGCCGCGCGCCTCCGCTCTCCGGCCGGGGTGCGCGGCCGTCCTCCGGAACGCCCGAAGGCTCTGGACCGGGGCGCGAAGGAGGCGTAGTGACGAGGTCAGGCGGCGGTTCCCAGCCATATGAGGAGAGACATGGTCACACCCGCGCCGGTCCTGACGATGAGCGGGATCGGCAAGCAGTTCCCCGGCGTGAAGGCCCTGGACGGCGTCGACCTGCGGCTGCTGCCCGGCGAGGTGCACGCGCTCATGGGAGAGAACGGCGCGGGCAAGTCCACCCTGATCAAGGTGCTCACCGGCGTCCACCCCGCCGACGCGGGCACGATCGAGCTGGGCGGCGCGCCCGTCGCGTTCGGCAGCCCCCTGGAGGCGCGGCAGGCCGGCATCAGCACGGTCTACCAGGAGGTCAACCTCTGCACGAACCTCTCGGTGGCCGAGAACATCTTCATCGGCCGCGAGCCCCGCAGAAGGGGCCGCATCGACTGGAAACGGATGCGCGCCAGGGCCGCCGAGCTGCTGTCGCGGCTGGAGCTGAGCGTGGACGTGTCGGCGCCGCTGTCGGCGTACTCGCTGGCCGTCCAGCAGATGGTGGCCATCGCGCGGGCGATCGACATCGAGGCGCGGGTGCTCATCCTGGACGAGCCCACCTCCAGCCTGGACGCGGACGAGGTCGAGCAGCTCTTCCGGGTGATGCGGAGGCTGAAGGAGGAGGGCATCGCCATCCTGTTCGTCTCCCACTTCCTCGACCAGATCTACGAGATCTCGGACCGCATGACGATCCTGCGCAACGGCAGGCTCGTCGGTGAATACCTCACCGACCGGCTCCCGCAGGTCGAGCTGGTCGCCAAGATGATCGGCCAGGAGCTGGCCGCGCTGGAGCGGTTGCACGGCGAGGCCAAGGTCTTCGACCGGCCGTTGGTCGAGGCGCGCGAGCTGGGCCGGTCGGGGGCCATCGAGCCGTTCACGCTCACGATCCACGAGGGCGAGGTGGTGGGCCTGGCCGGGCTGCTCGGCTCCGGCCGTACGGAGATCGCGCGGCTGCTGTTCGGCGCCGACCACGCGGGCACGGGCGAGGTCGCGGTCGGCGGGAGCCCGGCGTCGCTGCGCACGCCCCGCGCGGCCATGAACCACAAGATCGCGTTCTGCTCGGAGAACCGCAAGGCCGACGGACTCATCCCCGACCTCACCGTGCGCGAGAACATCATCCTCGCCCTCCAGGCCACCAGGGGCTGGACCAGGCCGGTGCCGCGCGAGCAGCAGGACGAGCTGGTCGGCAGATACGTCAAGGCACTGAAGATCAGCCCGCCCAACCCCGAGCACCTCGTACGCAACCTCAGCGGCGGCAACCAGCAGAAGGTCGTGCTGGCCAGATGGCTCATCCTCGAACCGCGCCTGCTGATCCTGGACGAGCCCACCCGGGGCATCGACGTCGGGGCGAAGACCGAGATCCAGCGACTGGTGGCCGAGCTGTCCGACGGCGGCATGGCGGTGCTGTTCATCTCGGCCGAGCTGGAGGAGGTGCTGCGGCTCAGCCACAAGGTCGAGGTGCTGCGCGACCGGCGGCTGGTCGCCGAGCTGCCCAACGACGACGAGCTGACGACGGACGTGCTCATGGAAACGATCGCGAGCGGAGGCCGGACCTCATGAGACGGCTGCTCTGGCCGGTGGTGGTCCTCGTGCTGCTGCTGGCGCTGAACGTGTTCTTCACGCCCAGCTTCTTCTCGATCCAGGTCAGGGAAGGCCACCTGTACGGGAGCCTGATCGACATCCTGCGCTTCGGCGCCCCGCTGATCCTGGTCTCGCTCGGGATGACGCTGGTCATCGCCACCGGCGGCATCGACCTGTCGGTGGGCTCGGTGGTGGCGATCTCGGGGGCGCTGGCGTGCCTGCAGATCAGCGAGGACGCCGGGCTGTTCACCGCCGTGGCGGCGGCGCTCGGGCTCTGCCTGGTGCTGGGGGCCTGGAACGGGTTCCTGGTGGCGACCGTCGGCATCCAGCCGATCATCGCCACGCTCATTCTCATGGTGGGCGGACGCGGTCTGGCCCAGCTCATCACCGACGGGCAGATCATCACCGTCAACAGCCCGGCGTACAAGGTGATCGGCGGCGGCTACTGGCTGACCGTGCCGTTCGGCATCCTCATCGTGATCGCCGTGCTGGCCATCACGGCGTTCCTGACCCGGCGGCTGGCGCTGGGCATGCTGATCGAGTCGGTCGGCGGCAACGCCGAGGCCAGCCGGCTGGCGGGCATCAGGGCGCGCGGGATCATCATCATGGTCTACGCGTTCGCCGCCCTGTGCGCGGGCGTGGCCGGGTTGATGATCAGCTCGAACGTCTCCAGCGCCGACGGCAACAACGCCGGCCTGTGGATCGAGCTGGACGCCATCCTGGCCGTCGTGATCGGCGGCACCTCGTTGTCCGGCGGGCGGTTCTCGCTCGGCGGCACCGTGCTGGGCGCGCTGATCATCCAGACCCTCACCACGACGATCTACTCGATCGGCGTGCCGCCGGAGACCACGCTGCTGTTCAAGGCGCTGGTCGTGACGGCGGTCTGCCTCATCCAGTCCCCGTCCTTCCGCGAGAAGGCGTTCCGCAGACGCGGGCGCGCGACGCCCGCCGGCCCGGTGGCCGAGGAGAAGGTGCGAGTCACCACATGAGCACGCTGACGATCGGGCGGGCGAGCGTGCCCGCCAAGTACCTGCCGGTCCTGGTGACCGGGTGTCTGTTCCTGGCCATGTTCGTGGTCGGCGGGATCCGCTACGAGGGGTTCGCCAGCGGGCAGGTGGTGCTCAACGTCTTCATCGACAACGCCTTCCTGCTGGTGGTGGCCGTCGGGATGACGTTCGTGATCCTGACCGGGGGCATCGACCTGTCGGTGGGGTCGGTGGTGGCGCTGTCGACGATGATCTCGGCCAGCCTCATGGCGGGGCCCGGGTGGCCGCCGTACCTGGTGATCCCGCTGGTGCTGGTCATCGGGTCGGGGCTGGGGCTGGTGATGGGGTACATCGTGCACGCCTTCGACATCCAGCCGTTCATCGTGACGCTGGCGGGCATGTTCCTGGCGCGGGGGCTGTGTTACACGATCGGCACGGACTCCATCCCGATCAACGATCCCACCTTCACGGCCTTCGCGCAGGCGAGGATCGACCTGTTCGCCGACATGTGGATCTCACCGAGCGTGATCGTCGCGGTGGTGGTCGTGCTGGTGGCGGCGTACGTGCTGCACTACACCCGCCTCGGTCGCGCGGTGTACGCGACCGGCGGCAGCGAGCAGTCCGCGCTGCTCATGGGGCTGCCCGTGGGCCGGACGAAAATCGCCGTCTACACGATCAGCGGGTTCTGCTCGGCGCTGGGCGGCGTGCTGCTGTCGTTCTACATGCTCTCCGGCTACGGGCTGCACGCCGTAGGCATGGAGCTGGACGCGATCGCGGCCGTCGTCATCGGCGGCACGCTCCTGACCGGCGGCAGCGGCTTCCTGCTGGGCACCGTCCTCGGGGTGCTCGTGCTCGGACTGATCCAGACGATCATCAGTTTCGAGGGGACTTTGTCCTCTTGGTGGACCAAGATCTTCATCGGAATGTTGCTTTTCGTCTTCATCTTGCTGCAGCGGCTGTTTTCGGCCCGAGCGAGGCGCTGACCTGCGATGAAAGTTACCCGAAAGTTTCCGGTAGGTTATGCGCGGGCGTTGACATGAGCGTTGTTAGCGATAACAATCGGCGGAAGCGAACGAGAATTATGTTCTGATTCGTTGCTTTCTGTGATCGAATCTCTCGCTCTACCGGCAGTCGCCGCGTCCAGCGCTGCCGCGACCCCCATCGCAAGGAGATGACATGAGGTTGGGACGAATCGGGGGCGTTGTGTCCGTCATCGCCCTCGCCGCGACGATGACAGCCTGCGGATCGAGCGCCAAGACCGTCGACACCCAGGCCTCCGCCTCGGCCGCCGCCGGTAACGGGGGCGCCCTGATCGGCGTCACCATGCCCACGAAGTCGTCGGAGCGCTGGATCCACGACGGCGACAACGTCAAGCAGCAGCTGGAGAAGCTGGGCTACAAGGTCGACCTCCAGTACGCGGAGAACGACATCCCGACGCAGGCCAACCAGATCGAGAACCAGATCACCAAGGGCGCCAAGCTCCTGATCATCGCCTCGATCGACGGCACCGCCATCACCTCTCAGCTCCAGCAGGCCGCCGACAACAAGATCCCGGTCATCGCCTATGACCGGCTGATCCGCAACAGCCCGAACGTCGACTACTACGCCACGTTCGACAACTTCAAGGTCGGCGTGCAGCAGGCGACCTCGCTGCTCAAGGGCCTCGGCGTCGAGGACGGCAAGAAGGGCCCGTTCAACGTCGAGCTGTTCGGCGGCTCGCCCGACGACAACAACGCCACGTTCTTCTGGAACGGCGCCATGTCGGTGCTCAAGCCGAAGATCGACGACGGCACCCTCAAGGTCGCGAGCGGCCAGACCGACTTCAAGCAGGCCGCCATCCTGCGGTGGGACCCCGCCACGGCGCAGAAGCGCATGGAGGACATCCTCACCAAGACCTACACCAGCGGCAAGAAGGTCGACGGCGTGCTCTCCCCGTACGACGGCCTGTCGATCGGCATCCTCTCGGCGCTGAAGAGCTCCGGCTACGGCAAGCCGTACCCGATCGTGACCGGCCAGGACGCCGAGCTCCAGTCGGTCAAGTCGATCATCGCCGACGAGCAGTACTCCACCATCTTCAAGGACACCCGCAAGCTCGCCGAGCAGACCGTGAAGATGGCCGACGCCGTGCTCAAGGGCCAGAAGCCCGAGGTCAACAACGAGAAGGACTACGACAACGGCAACAAGGTCGTCCCGTCGTACCTGCTCGACCCGGTGATCGTGGACAAGAGCAACTACAAGGAAATCATCATCGGCGGCAACTACTACACCGAGGACCAGCTCAAGTAAGGGCCCGAGCCCCGGGGACCCCACCGGTCCCCGGGGCTTCCCTGAGCGAGGGGCAAAATGACCGAGCACATCTTGCGGATGAGCGGGATCACCAAGACGTTCCCCGGTGTCAAGGCGCTGCAGAACGTCAATCTGTCCGTCCGGCGGGGCGAGATCCACGCCATCTGCGGCGAGAACGGCGCCGGCAAGTCGACGCTGATGAAGGTGCTTTCCGGGGTCTACCCGCACGGCGAGTACGACGGCGAGATCACCTTCGAGGGCGGGACGGTCGAGTTCGGCGGCATCCGCGACAGCGAGCACGCCGGCATCGTCATCATCCACCAGGAGCTGGCGCTCAGCCCGCAGCTGTCGATCGCGGAGAACATCTTCCTCGGCAACGAGCGAGCCAAGCGCGGCTTCATCGACTGGAACCGCACCAACTACGAGGCCGGCGAGCTGATGAAACGGGTCGGCCTGCGTGAGAACCCGACGACGCCGATCGCCGACATCGGGGTGGGCAAGCAGCAGCTCGTCGAGATAGCCAAGGCGCTCTCGAAAGAGGTGAAGCTGCTCATCCTCGACGAGCCGACCGCCGCGCTCAACGACGACGACTCGGCCCACCTGCTCGACCTGCTGCGCGGCCTGCGGGACGAGGGCATCACCTGCGTGATCATCTCCCACAAGCTGAACGAGGTCATCGCGATCGCCGATGCCGTCACGATCATCCGCGACGGGCAGACGATCGAGACCCTGGAGATGGCCAGCGGCGACGTCACTGAGGACCGCATCATCTCCGGCATGGTCGGCCGCGCGCTCGACAACCGCTTCCCGCCCCACGAGCCGACCATCGGCGACGAGGTGCTGCGCGTCGAGGACTGGACCGTCTACAGCCCCAGCCAGCCCGGCCGCAAGGTGGTCGACGGCGCCGCCCTCACGCTGCGCCGAGGGGAGATCGTCGGCCTGGCGGGGCTGATGGGCGCCGGGCGCACCGAGCTGGCGATGAGCGTGTTCGGGCGCACGTACGGGGTGCACATCTCCGGCAAGGTCTTCAAGGACGGCAAGCCGATCGAGATCCGCAACGTCCAGGACGCGATCAAGCACGGCATCGCCTACGCCACCGAGGACCGCAAGAGGTACGGCCTCAACCTCATCGAGGACATCAAGCGCAACATCTCGGCGGCCGGGCTCACCGGGCTGTCCAGGCGCGGCTGGGTCAACGAGAACGAGGAGTACCGGGTCGCCGAGCAGTTCCACAAGAGCATGAACATCAAGGCGCCCAGCGTCAACAGCATCGTCGGCAAGCTGAGCGGTGGAAACCAGCAGAAGGTCGTGCTCTCCAAGTGGATCCTGACCGAGCCTGACGTGCTCATCCTCGACGAGCCCACCAGAGGCATCGACGTCGGCGCCAAGTACGAGATCTACACGATCATCAACCGCCTGGCCGACCAGGGCAAGGCCGTGCTCGTGATCTCCTCCGAGCTGCCCGAGCTGCTCGGTCTGTGCGACCGCATCTACACCCTCTCCGAGGGCCGGATCACCGGCGAGGTGCCGCGCCAGGAGGCCACGCAGGAACACCTCATGTACCTGATGACCAAGGGACAGGAAAAATGAGTAGCATCACGCCCGCCGACGTCGAGGTCGGCGCCAAGGGCGATGGGGGAGGGCCGCGGCAGCCGGGCAGGGTGTCGCTCGGCGGAGTCTCGCTCAACCTGCGATCCAGCGGCATCTACATCGCGTTCGCGCTGATCGTCGTGCTGTTCTCGGTGCTGACCGACGGCGCGATGCTCCAGCCGCAGAACATCTCCAACATCATCGTCCAGAACTCCTACGTCCTGATCCTCGCGATCGGCATGATCCTGGTCATCATCGCCGGGCACATCGACCTGTCGGTCGGCTCGGTGGTGGCGGTCACGGGAGCGCTGGCGGCCGTGCTCATGGTGAACATGGGCTGGCCGTGGCCGCTGGCCCTGCTCGTCACGCTCGTGGCCGGGGCGCTCATCGGGGCCTGGCAGGGCTACTGGATCGCGTACTTCGGCATCCCGGCGTTCATCGTGACGCTGGCCGGCATGCTGCTGTTCAGGGCGCTGACGCTGACCGTGCTGGGCAACCAGGGCATCGGCCCGTTCCCCGACCAGGTTCGCACGCTGGCCAACGGTTTCACCAACGGCTACCTCCGCAACATCGGCCTCGGCCCGCTCGGCGGCGCCGACCTGTTCAGCCTGCTGATCGGCATCATCGCCATCGCCGGCATGGCGGTCTCCCAGTGGCGCACCCGCAACGCGCGCCGCGGCTACGGCCAGGCCGTGGAGCCGATGGCGCTGTTCGTGCTGAAGCTGGCGGCCGGAGCCGCGCTGATCCTCTTCCTGGTCGTGCAGCTCGCCCGCTTCAAGAACCTCCCGTGGGTCCTGGTGCTGCTGGCGGTGCTCGTGCTCGGCTACTCGCTGATGGCCAACCGCACGGTCTTCGGCCGGCAGATCTACGCCATCGGCGGCAACCTCCAAGCGGCCGTCATGTCCGGCGTGCGGGTCAAGTCGGTGGTCTTCTGGATCTTCGTCAACATGGGCGTGCTGTCGGCCATCGCCGGCATCATCTTCGCCGGCCGGCTCAACCAGGCGGGTCCCACCGCAGGTAACAGCTTCGAGCTGGACGCCATCGCCGCGGCCTTCATCGGCGGCGCGGCCGTCCAGGGCGGCGTCGGCAAGGTGGTCGGCGCCATCACCGGCGGCCTGATCATGGCGGTCATCAACAACGGCATGTCCCTGATCGGCTCGCCCAGCGAGCGGGTCATGCTCGTCAAGGGGGCGGTCCTCCTGGCTGCCGTCGCGTTCGATGTGTGGACCAAGCGCAGGGCAGGTGCCGCTCGTTAGTAAAATCCCCTGAGCCCAGCGAAAGGAGAGACCGTGACGACCCCCAAGCGCCGCCTGCCGGTCATGGCCGATGTGGCCAAGGAAGCAGGCGTGTCGCATCAGACGGTCTCCCGGGTGCTCAACGACCACCCGAACGTCCGGGCGGACACCCGCGCCCGGGTGGAAGAGGCGATCACCCGGCTGGGCTATCGGCGTAACCTGGTCGCCCGCGCCCTGGTCACCAAGCGGTCGAGGACGCTCGGCGTGGTGAGCTTCGACACCACGCTGTACGGCCCGGCCAGCACGATCTACGGCATCGAGCAGGCGGCCAGGACCGCGGGCTACTTCGTGAGCATCGTCAGCCTGAAGTCGATCGACGCGGCCGGCGTGCGCGACGCCATCGACTATCTCGCCGAGCAGGGCGTGGACGGGGTGGTGGTGGTCGCGCCGCAGCGCTCGGCCCGGCGCGCCCTGGAGAACCTGCCGGCCGGCATGCCGGCGGTCGCCGTCGAGGGCACCCACAGCGCCGACGTGTCGGTGGTCTGCATCGACCAGGTCCAGGGCGCCAGGCTGGCCACCCGCCACCTGCTGGAGCTGGGACACGAGACCGTCTGGCACGTCAGCGGCGCCCCCGACTGGCTGGAGACCGAGGGCCGGATCGAGGGCTGGCGCGCCGCCCTGGAGGAGGCGGGGCGGCCGGTGCCCGAGCCGCTGGCCGGTGACTGGAGCCCGCGCGCCGGTTACGAGGCGGGCAAGAGCCTGGCGGCGATGGAGGGCGTCACGGCCGTGTTCGCCGGCAACGACCAGATGGCGCTCGGCGTGCTGCGCGCGCTGAGCGAGGCGGGCGTGCGGGTCCCCGACCAGATCAGCGTGGTGGGCTTCGACGACATCCCCGAGTCGGAGTTCTTCTCGCCGCCGCTCACCACGGTCAGGCAGGACTTCGACATGGTGGGCAGGCACTGCATCGAGGTGCTGCTGCGGCAGATCGACGTCGGGCCCACCGCGTACGAGCGCCTGGTCGTCCCGCCCAGCTTCGTCGTGCGGTCCAGCACCGCGGCCCGACATTAGGGCCCGGCATTGGATGATGGGCATGCCACAGAAGAAAATCCCCTGGAGTGCAATGTGAACGCTAACAGTTACGTGATCGGAGTCGACTTCGGCACGCTCTCGGGGCGTGCCGTCGTCGTCCGCGTGAGCGATGGCGAAGAGCTGGGCAGTGCCGTCTACGAGTACGCCCACCGCGTCATCGAGCACAGCCTGCCGGGGTCCGACGAGAGGCTGGGCCCGGACTGGGCGCTGCAGTCGCCGCAGGACTGGATCGACGTGCTGAAGACCGCCGTACCCCAGGCGATCGCCGCCTCGGGTGTCGCGCCCGAGCAGGTCATCGGCATCGGCACCGACTTCACCGCCTGCACCGTGCTGCCCACCACGGCGGACGGCACGCCGCTGTGCTTCGAGACCCCGTCCGAGCCGCACGCGTGGCCGAAGCTGTGGAAGCACCACGCCGCGCAGTCGCACGCCGACCGGATCAACGAGCTGGCCGCGCGCCGGGGCGAGAGCTGGCTGCCGCGCTACGGCGGCAAGATCTCCTCGGAGTGGGAGTTCGCCAAGGGCCTGCAGGTCCTGGAGGAGGCCCCCGAGGTGTACGCCAGGACCGAGCGGTGGATCGAGGCCGCCGACTGGATCATCTGGCAGCTCACCGGCGTCGAGAGCCGCAACATCTGCACTGTCGGTTACAAGGGGATTTTCCAGGACGGCGCCTACCCGTCCGAGGAGTTTCTGGCCGAGCTCAACCCCGGCTTCGCCGGGTTCGTGAGCAAGCTCGCCACAGGTCAGGTCGGCGACCAGGTCGACGGCACCACGCTGGCCCCGCTCGGCGGCCTCGCCGGGCGCCTGACCGCCCAGGCCGCGGAGTGGACCGGCCTGCCCGAGGGCGTGGCCGTGGCCGTCGGCAACGTGGACGCGCACGTCACCGCGGCCGCCGCCGACGCCGTCAGGCCCGGCCAGATGGTGGCCATCATGGGCACCTCCACCTGCCACATCATGCCCAGCGACCAGCTCGCCGAGGTGCCCGGCATGTGCGGCGTCGTATGCGACGGCATCGTGCCCGGCCTCTGGGGCTACGAGGCGGGCCAGTCCGCGGTCGGCGACATCTTCGCCTGGTTCGTCGACAACTTCGCGGGCGACCTCGACCACGAGAGCCTGACCGCGCTGGCCGAGAAGCAGGCGGTCGGCGAGCACGGCCTGGTCGCGCTCGACTGGTTCGGCGGCAACCGCTCGGTGCTCGTGGACCACAACCTCTCGGGCGTGATCATCGGCCAGACCCTGGCCACCAAGCCCGAGGACGTCTACCGGGCGCTCATCGAGTCCACCGCGTTCGGCGCCCGGATGATCGTGGAGACCTTCGAGAAGTCGGGCGTGCCGGTCGAGGAGTTCGTGGTCGCCGGCGGCCTGCTGAAGAACCGCTTCCTCATGCAGGTCTACGCCGACGTGCTGCGCCGCCCGCTCTCGGTCATCGGCTCCGACCAGGGCCCCGCGCTCGGCTCGGCCATCCACGCGGCCGTCGCCGCCGGCGCCTACCCGGGCATCCAGGAGGCCGCCACGGCCATGGGCAAGCGCACCGAGGCCGCGTACGTGCCCGACGAGGCCGGTGCCGACGCCTACGACCGGCTCTACGCCGAGTACCGCAGGCTCCACGACTTCTTCGGGGACGGAAAGATGCTGCACACCCTCCGCGCGATCAGGAACGAGGCCCATTCATGAGGAAGATCGTCGCCGACCTGCACGCGGAGCTGGTCCGCTACAACCTGGTCGTCTGGACCGCGGGCAACGTCTCGGGCCGGGTCCCGGGCGAGGACCTGTTCGTCATCAAGCCGTCCGGGGTCTCCTACGACGAGCTGACCCCGGAGAACATGGTCGTGTGCGACCTCGACGGCAACCTCGTGGAGGGCGAGCACTCGCCGTCCAGCGACACCGCCGCGCACGCGTACGTCTACCGCAACATGCCCGACGTCGGCGGCGTCGTGCACACGCACTCCACCTACGCCTCGGCCTGGGCGGCGCGCGGCGAGGCCATCCCCTGCGTGCTGACGGCGATGGCGGACGAGTTCGGCGGCGAGATCCCCCTCGGCCCGTTCGCGCTGATCGGCGACGACTCGATCGGCCAGGGCATCGTCGAGACGCTCAAGGGCCACCGCTCCAAGGCCGTCCTCATGCAGAACCACGGCGTGTTCAGCATCGGCAAAGACCCGAAGGCGGCCGTCAAGGCGGCCGTGATGTGCGAGGACGTGGCCCGCACCGTCCACGTGGCCAGGCAGCTCGGCGAGCCGCTGCCCATCCCGCAGGACGACATCGACCGCCTGTACGACCGTTATCAGAACGTCTACGGACAGAGGAGCCCGCGTTGAAGATCTGGTTTCTGACCGGCAGCCAGGGACTGTACGGCGAGGACACACTGCGCCAGGTGGCCGAGCAGTCTCAGCGGATCGCCGAGCAGCTGCCGATGCCCGTCGAGTGGAAGCCCGTGCTCACGGACGCGGCGGCGATCAGGCGGGTGATGCTGGAGGCCAACGCCGACGACTCGTGCGCGGGCGTGATCACGTGGATGCACACGTTCTCCCCGGCCAAGATGTGGATCGCGGGTCTGGACGCGCTGCGCAAGCCGATGCTGCACCTGCACACGCAGGCCAACGTGGAGCTCCCGTGGAGCACCATCGACATGGACTTCATGAACCTCAACCAGGCCGCGCACGGTGACCGCGAGTTCGGCCACGTGCAGACGCGGCTGGGCGTGCCGCGCAAGACCGTGGCCGGGCACGTCAGTGACCCGTACGTGGGCGAGCGCATCCTGACCTGGGTGCGCGCCGCCAAGGGCCTGGCCGAGGTGCGCACGCTGAAGCTGGCCCGCTTCGGCGACAACATGCGCGACGTGGCGGTCACCGAGGGCGACAAGGTCGAGGCGCAGCTCCGCTTCGGCGTCTCGGTCAACACCTACGGCGTGAACGACCTGGTGGAGGTCGTGGACGCGGCCTCGGACGCGGACGTGACGGCGCTGGTCAAGGAGTACGCCGAGCAGTACACCGTGGCCCCCGAGCTGCTCGGCGAGCGCAACGAGTCGCTGCGTTACGCGGCCAGGATCGAGCTGGGCCTGCGCGGCTTCCTGGAGTCGGGCGGCTTCAAGGCGTTCACCACGAACTTCGAGGACCTGGGCGGCCTGCGCCAGCTCCCCGGCCTGGCCGTGCAGCGGCTCATGGCCGACGGCTACGGCTTCGGCGGCGAGGGCGACTGGAAGACCTCGGTCCTCCTGCGCACCCTGAAGGCCATGACGCCCGGCGGCACGTCGTTCATGGAGGACTACACCTACGACATGTCGCCCGGCCAGGAGCTCATCCTGGGCGCGCACATGCTGGAGGTCTGCCCCTCGATCGCCGCCGGCACGCCGTCGTGCGAGATCCACCCGCTGGGCATCGGCAACCGGGAGGACCCGGTCCGGCTCGTGTTCGACGCCGAGCCCGGCCCCGGCATCGTGGTGGGCCTGGCCGACATGGGTGACCGGTTCCGGCTGGTGGCCAACGAGATCGACCTGGTGGCCCCGCCGCAGCCGCTGCCCAAGCTGCCGGTCGCCCGCGCGGTCTGGAGCCCCCGCCCCAACCTGCGCACGTCCACGGAGTCGTGGCTCACGGCGGGCGCGCCGCACCACACGGTGCTCTCGACGGCGGTCGGCCGCGAGGAGCTGACCGACCTGGCCGACATGCTGGGTGTGGAGCTGCTGATCATCGACGCCGAGACGACGACCGAGCGGTTCGCCAAGGAGATCCGCTGGAACCAGGCGTACTACCGCCTGGCCCAGGGCTTCTAGTCCTCGGGCGGTTTCTTGGGGGCGTTCCTGCGCTGCTCCTCCGCGCGTTCGCGGAGGCGGCGCAGGAACTCCTCGTCGTCGTCCGGGTTGGTGGCGGCGGGGCGGCCAGGGCGGTCCTGCTCGGGGACCGCGTTCGGCCGCGTGACCGCCTGCGACCGGTCCGGGCGGCCCGCCACCAGCCAGGCGACGGAGCCGATCAGCGGGAACAGCAGCACGAGGAGCACCCAGAGGATCTTCGGCAGGTTCCTGCAGAGCACGTCGGGTGTGGTGATCGCGTCGAAGAGGCAGTAGAGCCACAGCACGAGCGTGGCAAGGCCGATGGCCTCGGACAAATAGAGCACGGCACACCTCCGTCAGCGGCTCATGAAGCTAGCGGCCCCGGGGCGGGGCTGACAAGGTGGTTTGTGGGAAGGTAATGCCGTGACGCTGACCAATTGGGCGGGAAACACCGCATTTCGGGCGCGAGACGTTCATCATCCGACCTCCCTCGACGAGCTCCAGCGGCTCGTCTCGGCCGGCTCCCGCGTGCGGGCGCTGGGGAGCGGCCACTCGTTCAACGACGTCGCGGACACCGACGGCGACCTCGTCGTGCTCGACCGGATGCCGGACGCGGTGGAGATCGACAGCGCGGCGGCCACGGTGCGGGTGCCCGCGCGCATGACGTACGCGCGGCTCGCCCCGCAGGTGCACCGGGCCGGGTTCGCGCTGGCGAACCTGGCCTCGCTGCCGCACATCTCCGTGGCCGGCTCGGTCGCGACCGGCACGCACGGTTCCGGCGACGCCGTGCCCGGCCTGGCCTCCGCCGCGTCGTCGCTCGACCTCGTCACCGCCGACGGCTCCGTGCTGACGCTCTCCCGCGGCGACGCCGACTTCCCCGGCGCGGTGGTGGCCCTCGGCGCGCTCGGCGTCGTCACCTCCCTGACCCTCGACCTGGTGCCGGCCTTCGAGGTGCGCCAGTACGTACGCGAGGGCCTGAGCGTGGCCGCGCTCGCCGACTTCGACCAGATCATGTCCGGCGCGTACAGCGTCAGTCTCTTCACCGACTGGCGCGACACCCGCGTCTGGCTGAAGAGCACCGAGGAACTGACCGACGCCGACTGGCACGGCACCACCCCGGCCGACGGCCCCCGCCACCCCCTGCCCGGCATGTCGGCGGAGAACTGCACGATCCAGCTCGGCGTGCCGGGCCCCTGGTACGAGCGGCTGCCGCACTTCCGGCCGGACGCCGAGCCGAGCGGCGCGGGCAACGAGCTGCAGTCGGAGCTCATCCTGCCCAGGGAGCACGCGGTCAAGGCGCTGCGCGAGCTGTACGCGATCGGCGACCGGATCCGGCCCGTCCTGCAGATCTCGGAGGTGCGCTCGATCGCCCCCGACGACCTGTGGCTGAGCCCCTTCCGCGGCCGTGACAGCGTCGGCATCCACTTCACCTGGATCCGGGACGTGGCCGCCGTGCTGCCGGTGCTGGAGCTGGTGGAGGAGACGCTGGCGCCGTTCGCGCCCAGGCCGCACTGGGGCAAGCTGTTCACCCGCCGGCCCTCGTGCCCCGACGAGTTCCGCTCGCTGGTGCGGCGGCTCGACCCCGAGGGCAAGTTCGCCAACGAGTTCACGCGGATACTGCTGCAGGAGTAGCACTCCCGCGCGGTCGTGCGCCCCCGGATGTAGGCGACCACCGGTCCGGGGGACGATGTCGCCGGGGCATGGATCCGCGATCGTTGGTGGCATGACGGATCACCTGTTCAGGTTCGGCGCGGTCGCCGGACATGCCACCGACGCCGGCGCGTGGACCGGCCTGGCCCGCAGGGCGGAGAGCCTCGGCTACTCGACGCTGCTGGTGCCCGACACGCTCGGCACGCTGTCGCCCTTCGCCGCCGCCGCCGTGGCCGCGACGGCCACGACGACCCTGCGCGTCGGCACGTTCGTGCTGAGCGCCGCCAACCGGACTCCCGAGGCCGTCGCGTGGGAGACCTCGACCCTGCACGCGCTCACCGACGGGCGCTTCGAGCTGGGCCTGGGCGCCGGACGCCCGGACGCGGAGCGGGACGCCGCGGCGCTCGGCGTCGCGTACGGCACGCCCGGCGAGCGCATCGAGCGGGTCGCCCGGACCATCGACGCGGTCAAGGACGTACGCGTCCTGGTCGCCGCGTCCGGGACCAGGCTCATGCGGCTCGCCGCGCGGAAGGCCGACACCGTGGCCCTCGGCGTGCCGCCGCACTACACGGAGGACCAGGTGGCGGCGAAGCTGGACGAGCTCTACGAGCTGGCCGGCGACCGCTTCCACGACCTGGAGCTCAGCATG
This sequence comes from Nonomuraea sp. NPDC005650, assembly GCF_040605375.1. Lineage (NCBI taxonomy): Bacteria > Bacillati > Actinomycetota > Actinomycetes > Streptosporangiales > Streptosporangiaceae > Nonomuraea > Nonomuraea sp. NPDC005650. Next base: position 219,091 of record NZ_JBEXCR010000011.1, on the reverse strand, counting down.
AACCTCGCGGCCGCCGGGGCCGAGCCGCCCTCCTGGCTGAACGTCCCGGCCGGCGGCACCGGGGTCCTGCTGGGCACCGCGGACGAGATGGCGGACACACTCCGCAGGCGCCGCGACCGGCTCGGCGTCTCGTACGTGTCGGTGAACGCCCAGTACCTGGACGAGTTCGCGCCGGTGGTCGAGCGGCTCGCCGGTACCTGACGGGATCTGACAGGTATGACCGGCACGATGGAGCAATGACCGCCAAGGGAACCTTCGACACCGCAGACTGGGACGCCAAGCCGCCGTTCGTGGAGCGTGACGGCGTCTCGTTCGGGCTGGTGACCATGTCCAAGACCTTCCACGGGGACCTGACGGGCACCAGCGTCGTCTACCTGCTGACGGCCTCGACGGAGGTCGAGGACTCCATGTCGTACGTGGCGATGGAGCGCATCGAGGGCACCCTCGACGGCCGCACGGGGGCCTTCGTCGTGCAGCACAACGCGGTCAGCGACCGCGGCGAGCAGTCGCTGAGGATCTCGGTCGTCCCCGACTCGGCGACGGGGGAACTGCGGGGGCTCAGGGGCGAGATGGACATCGTCATCGCCCCTGACGGCTCGCACTCCTACACCTTCGACTTCACCCGCTGAACCGCCACGACGGCCGGCCCCGCCGACGTACGCCGGCTGCTGAACATTTCGGGCCGCTTCGCCGGCTCCGGTCGCGGCCTGCTCGACGGGCCGCCGGACCAGTGAGCCGAAGAGCTCGCCGGCCTCACCCTGGACCACGGGGTCAGCGCGTTCATCCTGATGACGGACGAGCTCGCGACGGTGGAGCGGTTCGCGGCCGAGGTCGGCGACCCGCGAGCTCGTCACCGCCGGACGCGCACGCTGACCGCCGGACGGGGGCACGCCCCGCCCGGCGGTCGCCGCCTCCTTATTCGACGGTGACGCGGTCGCCCGCGGGGGCGCGAACCGGGGAGTGGCCGGCGAGGTACGACGCCAGCGCCGCCGTGTCGTCCGGCCCGCCGTAGTACACGCCGCTGGTGCCCTTCCACTGCGGGAAGCCCTGCCAGCCGCCGCTCATCACATAGTTGATCGCGATCTTGAGCACCTGGGTGTCGGCGACCGGGGTGCCGTTCAGCGTGAGCTCGGTGACGACGCCGTCCTTCAGCGTGTAGCGAAGCCCGGCCGAGGGGGTCGCCACTCCCGCGTTCGGGCTCGTCGGCACGAGGAACTTCTTGAGCTGCGCCCCTGTCACCGTCCGCACGTCGGGGGCGAATCCCGCGGGCTGGACGCCGTACAGGTCCTGGTACTTGATCGGCCCGGCCTTGAGGCCGTTGTGCATCCCGTACTTGCTGACGAGCGCGGCCTGCGCCCCCGAGACCGACTGGACCGACTCAAGCATGGCGTCGGCGACCAGCTCGGCCAGCGGGCCGCCGTCGGCGGTCAGCGCGATGTCCTCGGCGGCGACGCCGACCTGCTCGCCGCCGACCGGCGGGCGGCACGCGAAGTAGTGGAGGAGGTTGGACCTCAGGCCGTCCGGCTGGTTGACCTCGATCCGGATCGAGCTCTCCTCGGTCTCCCAGCCCCACTCGAACGTCTCCAAGACGGTGGTGAAGACGGCGCCGTGGTCGGCCGGCACGTCGACGGTCTTCCACTCCTGGGTGCCGACGACGCGGTACTGAACCGTCTGCGCGCCGGTCGGAAGCCCCTCGAAGGAGCCGTGGATCTTGAAGGTCACCGGGCACTTCGACGCGGTGGTCCGCTCGAAGGCGATGGTGGCCTTGCCGACCTGGTTCTGTGCGGGCGTGTCGCCGGCCTGCCCGGTGGGAGCCGGTGTGGGCGAGCCGGCCGGCGGGGCGGCGACCCCCACGGCGGAGCTGGTCACGCTGTCCCACGTGTCGCCCGTGCCCGTCCCGTCACCGGTGCAGGTGACGGAGAACGACGCCTTCCCGGACGTCTTCCGCACCGGGCTGACCAGGCGAACCGCGCCCCAGCCGCGGGCGTCGCCGGTGACCTTGAGCGACGTGGACAGCCGGACGGTCTTGAGCCCCTTGCCGCCGACCTTGTACGTCCTGGCCCTGCCCCGGTCTCCGTCGCTGAAGGTCCACGCGTACTTCAGCGTCACGGGCGCCTTGACCTTGACCGTGGTGGACAGCGTCACGGCCGTCGGGCAGGCGCCGGATCGGGCCTTCGGCGAAGCGGAGACCGCGCCGAAGGTGACCGGATTCGGGGCGGCCTGCGCTCCGGAGGTCAGGGCGCCGGTTGCCAGGGCGACGACGGCCACCAGCACCGAAATTCGGCGCCCGACCTTTGTGGATAAACCCACGGGATTCCTCTCTCACGACGTGATGGACGTGGATGAACGAACCCGGACGCTAGCGGAGCGCTACGACAATCTTGATCAGAGCGCGCTGATCGCCGCTCTCACCCTCCGCGCCCGATAGCCCCTGCTGGCGTAAATGGGTGGCCGTGCGGGCACGGCATGTGAAACGGTCGGGTTCTGATGATCCACTGGACCGAGGCAGGGCAGGAACGGTCGGCGATCTGGCGTTCGGCACTGGGCGTGCCGCCGCCCAGCCGGGTGATCACAGCCGATGACACGATGACGGCCGCCACCGCGTACCGGCTGGCCTGCGAGGGCACCGCGCTGCTCTGGCAGGGCGACTTCCAGAACGCCCGCCAGCTGCTGACGGCCATGGGGCGCCGGTGCAAGCCCGCCGCCCCCGGCGCCGGGTTCCACCGCTACCGCCAGGCCAGGTCCCAGCGCGCCCGCACCCTGGGCATGCTGCTCGTCCCGTTCGATGAGGGCCACGTGGTGCCGCTGCGCAGGGCCCCGGACGTGCGCGAGGCGTGCGCCGAGGTGTACGGCGCCGACGCTCCGCCGGCGGTGGGTCAGCTACGCGAGCTGCTCGGCCTGATCGGGGCCCACGAGTGGCGGCGCAAGGGCGTGTACGTCCCGGCGCTCGGGGCCCGCATCCACCCGCACCACGGCGTGTTCTCGCCGATCAGGGGCGAATACGTCGATCTGGTCGCGCGGGCGCCGCTGCCGGAGGACCCCCGGCTGGCCTTCGACATCGGCACCGGCAGCGGCGTGCTGGCCGCCGTGCTGGCCGAGCGGGGCGTTCGGCAGGTCGTGGCCACCGACCTCGACGAGCGCTCCGTCGCGTGTGCGGAGGACAACCTCGCCCGTCTCGGGCTGGACGACCGGGTGGAGGTCGTGCGCGCCGACCTGTTCCCGCCCGGCCGGGCGGCGCTGGTCGTGTGCAACCCGCCGTGGTTGCCCGCCAAGGCCGTCTCGCCGCTCGACCAGGCCGTCTACGATCCCGGAGGGCGGATGCTCAACGGGTTCCTCGACGGTCTCGCCGGGCATCTGGAGCCGGCGGGCGAAGGCTGGCTCATCCTCTCCGACCTGGCCGAGCATCTCGGCCTGCGCACCCGGGCCGACCTGCTGGCCGCCTTCGAGCGGGCGGGGCTGCGCGTGGCCGGGCGCCTCGACGTCCCGCCCCGGCACAACCGCCCGAAGGACCAGCAGGACCCGCTGCACGAGGCCCGCGCCGCCGAGGTCACCTCGCTGTGGCGGCTCACGGCCTGAGGCTCCCTGGCATGCAGGGGGTTTACGCGCTGAAGGCCCGCCGGTACGCCGACGGCGACGTGCGCATGGCCCGCGTGAAGTGGTGCCGGAACGTCACCGCGCTCTCGAACCCGACGGCCGCCCCGATCTCCTCGACCGGCGCCCCGGTGGACTCCAGCATCGGCAGGCTGGCCGCCACCCGCTGCGAGATCACCCACCGCAGCGGGCTGGTGCCGGTCTGCCGCTTGAAGTGCCTGATGAACGAGCGCTCCGACATGTGCGCCACCCCGGCCAGGTCCGCGACGGCGATCGGCTCGGCCAGGTGCCCCAGGGCCCAGGCCATCGCCCTGGCCACCCCGTCGTCGTCCGTCACCGGCGTCACGGCGGCCTGGATGAACTGCGCCTGGCCGCCCTCCCGGTGCGGCGGTATGACCAGGCGGCGGGCCACGGCGTTGGCCACGCCCGGCCCGTGGTCGGTGCGTACGAGGTGGACCAGCAGGTCGAGGCCCGCCGCGCTGCCCGCGCTGGTCAGCACGTCGCCGCCGTCCACGTACAGGACCGAGGGGTTGACCCGGACGAGCGGGAAGCGCTCCTGGAGCAGCTCGGCGTACCTCCAGTGCGTGGTGGCCTCGCGCCCGTCGAGCAGCCCGGCCGCCGCCAGCGCGAACGCGCCCGAGCAGATCGACACCACGCGCGCGCCGCGCGAGTGCGCGTGCCGCAGCGCGGACACGAGCGCGCCGGAGACGGCCCCGCGCACGTCCGCCACCCCGGGCACGATCACCGTGTCGGCCTCGGCCAGCACGTCCAGCCCGTGCGCCGCCTGCATGGTGAACCCGCCCACCACCCGCAGCGGCTCCGGCGTCTCCGCGCACACCGCGAGCGAGTACCAGGCGATGTCCAGCTCGGGCCGGGCCAGCCCGAAGAACTCCACGACGCAGCCGAGCTCGAACGGCGCCATGCCGTCGAACGCCAGCACGGCCACCCGGTGCGGCCTGGAGGGTTGCGGCAGGAGCATGCCTCGCATGTTAGCCCCAGCCTTTCAGCGGCAAGAGAGGTATATGTATATATCGGCTGTGCAGACCGTTTTGCCCGATCACCGCTACACACAGGCGGAGATCACCGAGGCGTTCTCCCGGCTGACCGACTGCGACGAGGAGCTGCTGCGCCGATTCCACGCGGCGGCCGGCGTGGAAGGCCGCAATCTCGCGCTCCCGCTGGCCGACTACACCAAGCTCGACTCCTTCGCCCGCGCGAACGACATGTACCTCGAACTAGCCCTCGACCTGGGCGAACAGGCCGTCAAGGGCGCCCTGGACAAGGCCGGCGTGCGCCCGGAACGGGTCGACCACCTGCTGTTCTGCTCGACCACCGGCATCGCCACGCCCTCGCTCGACGCCAGGCTGGCCCAACGGGTGGGGCTGCGGCCGGACGTCAAGCGGGTGCCGGTGTTCGGCCTCGGGTGCGCGGCGGGGGCGTCGGGGCTGGCGCGCCTGCACGACTACCTGCGCGGCTGGCCCGACCACGTCGCGATGCTGGTGTGCGTGGAGCTGTGCTCGCTGACGATCCAGCGGAACGACACCTCGATCGCGAACCTGGTGGCCAGCGCCCTGTTCGGGGACGGCGCGGCGGCCGTCGTGGCGACCGGGCGCGGGCAGGGCCCCGAGGTCGTCGCCACCCGCAGCAGGCTCTATCCGGACACCGAGCACCTCATGGGATGGGAGGTCGGGCCGCACGGCTTCCGGATCGTGCTGGACCCCGACCTGACCGCGTTCGTGGAGCAGGTGCTGGCCGGCGACATCAAGGCGTTCCTGGCGGACTACGGCCTGACCCCCGAGCAGGTCGCCACCTGGGTCTGCCATCCCGGCGGCCCCAAGGTCGTCGAGGCGATCGGGCAGACCCTCGCCCTGCCTCCCAAGGCGCTCGACGTGACCTGGCGGTCGCTGCGCGAGCACGGCAACCTGTCCTCGGTCTCGGTGCTGCACGTGCTCCAGGAGACGCGGGGCCGGCCGAACGCGCCCGCCGTGCTCCTCGCGCTGGGGCCCGGGTTCTCCGCCGAGCTGTTGCTGCTGCACTGGTGAGCGCGTACCTCGTCCTGATCGGGCTGGTCGCGCTGGAACGGCTGGCCGAGCTGGCGGTGGCCCGCCGCAACCTGGCCTGGGCCAGGTCCAGGGGCGGCGTCGAGCACGGCCGGCGGCACTACCCCTGGATCGTCCTGGCCCACGCGGCGCTCCTCGGGGCGGCGCCCGCCGAGGTATGGCTGCTCGGCCGCCCCTTCGTCCCGCTGCTCGGCTGGCCGATGCTCGCGGTCGTCGTCCTGGCCCAGGGGCTGCGCTGGTGGTGCGTCGGCACGCTGGGCAGGCAGTGGAACACCCGCGTGGTCGTGGTGCCGGGCCTGCCGCTGGTGCGCCGGGGCCCGTACCGGTGGCTGCGGCACCCCAACTACGTGGCCGTGGTCGCCGAGGGCCTGGCGCTGCCGATGGTGCACACGGCCTGGCTCACCGCGCTGGCCTTCGCCGCCGCCAACGCGGTGCTGCTCACCGTACGGGTGCGGGTCGAGGACGCGGCGCTGTCACGTTAGGGCCACATTCAGAAGCCGGTCTCGCGTCCCTCCGCACCCCAACTGTCCCTTTTGTCGCAACTGATCACGCGTCGATCGCGGTTTGCGCTCGCTTACGTCACCGGCTCGGCCATCGCGGACCGACTTCCGTCGAAAGGCGTGGAGGTGGTTGCAATGAAATTTCGTCCTTTAGCGGCGGGAATCGGGTTTGTTGCGCTGCTCGCCCTCTCCGCGTGCGGAGGCGGCCCCGGAGGCTCGGCCGGCAGTGAACGCGCGGCGAAGGCTCCGACGAACGCGGAACCGGCCCCGGTCCGCCCGAGCGCGTCACCCGCCAAGACGAACGGCGAGGAGGACACGACCACGGCCCAGATCTCCACGTTCGCCCTGGACGTGGACACGGCCTCGTACGGCTACGCCCGCCGCACCCTCCAGGAGGGCCGCTGGCCCGAGCCCGGCGAGATCCGCCCGGAGGAGTGGGTCAACGCGTTCCGGCAGGACTACGCGCCGCCGCCGGACGACGGCTTCGCGGTGCACGTGGACGGCGCGCGGCTGCCGGAGCGCGACCAGGCGATCCTGCGCGTGGGCCTGCAGACGCGCGGGTCGGACGCGGCGGCGCGGCGGCCCGCCAACCTCACGTTCGTCGTCGACGTGTCCGGCTCGATGGCCGAGACCGGGCGGCTGGACCTGGTCAAGTCGGCCCTGCTCAAGCTGCTCGAACAGCTCGCGCCCGGCGACCAGGTGTCGATCGTGTCCTTCAGCGACGACGCCGACGTGCTGGCCTCGATGACCCCGCTGACCGCGAGGCAGGAGCTGCGCGACGCGGTGAACGAGCTGACCGTCTCGGGCGGCACCAACCTGGAGGCGGGGCTCGTCACCGGCTACCAGGAGGCGTCCAAGGCGTTCCGCCCCGCCGCCACGAACCGGGTCATCCTGCTCTCCGACGGCCTGGCCAACCAGGGCGCCACCGAGTGGCAGGCCCTCCTCGACCGGGTCAAGGAGCACGCGGGCAAGCAGGTCACGCTGCTCACCGTCGGCGTCGGCCGCGACTACGGCGACGAGCTGATGGAGCAGCTCGCCGACAACGGCGACGGCATGGCCGTGTACGTCAGCACCCAGGAGGAGGCCGACAAGATCTTCACCACGCAGCTCCCCGCGAACATCGAGTTGCAGGCGCGCGACGCCAAGGCCCAGGTGGTCTTCAACCCGTCGGTGGTGGAGCGCTACCAGCTCATCGGGTACGAGAACCGCGCGCTGGCCACGGAGGACTTCCGCGACGACGCCCGCGACGGCGGCGAGATCGGCCCCGGCCACTCGGTCACCGCGCTCTATTCGCTGCGGCTCAAGCCGGGCGCCGACGGGCAGCTCGCCCAGGCCACCGTGCGCTGGCAGGACCCCGACACCCGGACCGCCTCCGAGGAGAGCAAGGCGCTTCGGGCCGACGAGCTGGCCGCGTCGCTCAACAAGGCGCCGGTCAGGTTCCAGGTGGACGTGGTGGTGGCCGGGTTCGCGGTCTACCTGCGGGACCGGAAGGCGTTCGGCATGGACCTGCCCGAGCTCAAGGAGCAGGCCGCCCGGCTGGCGCCGGCCACCGAGGACCCCATGGTGACGGAGCTGGTCCAGCTCATCGACCAGGCTCGCTCGGTGGGGTGAGAGGCTTCAGCCGAGTATGGGCGCGGCGGCGGAGCCGTAGTAGAAGTCGTACATCGCCTGGGCGAACCCGTCTTTCGACACGTGCGCGACCTTCTTGCCGCGCAGCCGCTCGAACGACGCCCGCGAGGCCGCGCCCGCCACGTCGTACGCCGACCACAGGAGCAGGAACTCGGCCCGGTCGAGCCGCTCGTCGCCGTCGGCGTCGAGCGCGTCCCAGAGGGCGTCGGTGATCGGCCTGACCACGTTGGCCACGAACTCGGCGCGGTCGCGCCCGGGGGCCAGCGCGTAGTCGATGTAGGACCTCCTGCTGATGCGGCCCTCGGCGTCGGTGCCGATGTGGCGCACGGCGTACTGCCAGACCCGCTCGTACGCGTCACTGACCCGCTGCGCGTCCTGCCCGGACAGTCCGAGCCGGGCGCCCAGCGCGGACGCGACCACGATCATGTCGCGGTGGTCGAGGTAGCCGTTGTGGTCCATGTCGCTCGTGTCAAACGCATGTCCAGCATTGCGGGCATGTGTATCCATGGCTGGCCACCCCTCGTGACGATGCATTTACCTGGCGTTACTGAGATGGTGGGCGGGCCGGGTGGCCTGTGTCAATGCGGTGGAGACGAATCCCTGCCCGTGCGCCGGGCGCACGGGCAGCAGGCCGGCGTAGAGCAGGTCCACCAGCGGCATCGGCCGGGGATAGCAGAACACCGACGAGCGCGTGCCGAGGATCGACGGGGTGTCGATCACGAAGGGCAGCTCGGCCAGCAGGAACGGCAGCGCGTTCGCGGCCTGCTCGCGCGAGAGCTCCGGCACGCCGACGATCGGGCGCACCGCGTCCAGGCAGTGCTCGCTGAAGACCGGATCGGTGGCGAACAGCCGCTCCAGCCTCGTCCTCGCCTCGGCGTATCCCGGATCGTGCGCCAGCTCGTTCCAGTCGAACACGGTGGCGTTGGGCGGGTCGAGGGCGTCGAGCGCCCGGACGACCCGGTTGCGCGTGTTGTTGGCGGCCGCCCGCGCCTTGGCCCCGGCTTTGCCCGCCGGACACCCTCTCGCGACCAGCGTCCCGGCCAGCTCGACGCCGGGCACGAGGACGTGGACCCGCGTGAACGTCCTGGTCGCCCAGTCGAGGAGGTGACTGATCGTCCGGGGGGTGAAGTATCCGTTGAGCGCGCTGACGCCGATCACGGCATGCTCGCGCTCGTCGAGGATCCGGGCACATCGCGGGGTCATGGGCAGTGGTTGCACGCTGAGCACGGCAACGGACAGTAGCAAGCTTTTACCCTCCGTATGCTTGGTTTTTAACGTGTGCTTGGGCGGTCCTGAAGTCGGCTAGACTCGTACACGCAACAAGGGGCTATAGCGCAGTTGGTAGCGCGCCTCCATGGCATGGAGGAGGTCTGGGGTTCGAATCCCCATAGCTCCACCCCGATCAGGCCGTCTCTGATCCACTTCGGTGGGCAGGGGCGGTTTCGTGTTTTCCGGCGCTGTCCCGCGAGGCCAGGTAGAGCTGGCCGAGCCGGTCGATGCGCCAGAGCTGGCCGACCGTGATCAATGTCGCGCCGAACACCGTCGGCCAGGGATCGAGCGCGACCAGCCCCCAGACGAGCAGCGCGAACCCCGCCGAGCCGACCCCGATGAGCAGCCGCTGCACGTTCCGGTGGTCGCCGGTGACCAGCGACCGGTCGCGCAGCCACAGCCTCTCGCCGTAGATGCCCCGGGCCGACCAGCTCCGGGGCTGTTCGATCGCCGGGAAGACGTGCGGATTGACCGCCAGCCAGACGACGACCAGGCCCACCGGGCCGAGGGCCCACCAGCCGATCCACTCCCTGCTCCAGATGGCCGCGATCATCAGCGGGATGGCCGCGAACCTGGTCCAGACGCTCCACGGGTTGGCGTGCCGCTGCCACGCCTCGTCCGTCATGCCTGCGGCCTGCGCGTACTTGTTCAGCGTGTTCATGCGATGAGCCCCCTTGCGAGCGCGTTGACGGTGGCCTCGACCACCTGGGAGTGGTCGGGCCCGAACCTGTCGCGGTTGAGCACCAGCAGGCCGGCGGTGCGCAGCACGCCGACCAGCACCTCGGGCGGCACGTCCGCGACGATGACGCCGTCGGCCTGCCCTCGGGCGAGGTAGTCGAGCAGTGGCGTCAGCAGGTGAGGCGTGACGCGGGCGACCTCCTCGGCGCCGACCCTGCGTGCCACCGCCTCCAGCTCCTCGGGCCGGGTGAGCAGGCGCCGGTAGAACGGGTCGGTGGTGAGCACGTCGATCAGCTCGCGCATGATGTGGGCGAGCGCCTCGACGCCGGGCGGCCGGTCGAGCGCGGCGGCCAGCCGCCTGCCGAGCATCGGCGCCCTGCGGATCATCACCTCCTTGTAGAGCTCCTCCTTGGACTCGAAGAACGCGTAGAAGCTGCCCTTGGCGATGCCCGAGGCCGCGACCAGCTCGTCGAGCGAGGTCTTCTTCAGGCCCTGGGCGGCGAAGAGCTCTTCGGCGGTGTCGAGCAGGGACGCGGTGATGCGCGCCCGGTCCTCCGCCGTGAATGCCACAGCCATGTATGTCCCTATGACTGGATCGGATATTCGGTCATAGCTTAGCACTCCTAGAGATCTCGAATGCGTGTTCGTATAATGATCGGTATGGATACCGACACGCAGGACCTGCCCGAGCTCTGGCGGCCGCCCGTCGTGGAGCACGCCACGACGGCCCGTTACCTGCTGGCCTGGGGCGACGACACGGAAGGGGTGCGATGGGGATTCCTGCTCTGGCCGCCACGGGCGAGCGAGGGCGCGCGATGGGTGCGCTGGGAGGAGATCCGCCCGGTCACGGGGGAGGACTACAGCGCGGTGCCGATCGCGGGTCCGTGGATGTGACCGTGCGGAGGGCGAATTCTCTGACTAAAGTCAGAGATATGGACGGTGTGGCGATCGGGCAGGTGCGGCGGTTCCAGCGGACGGTGACGCAGCGGATCGGGGCGCTCAACGACAGGTTCCTGGCCCGGGACCGGGCGCTCGGGCAGTCGCGGGTGCTCTGGGAGATCGGCGCGGAGGGCAGCGAGGTGCGCGCCCTGCGGACGCGGCTCGACCTCGACTCCGGCTACCTGAGCAGGCTGCTGCGGTCGCTGGAGGCCGACGGGCTGGTGGTCGTCGACGGCGGCGGCTCCGACGGCGGTGGCTCCGACGGCGGTGGCTCCGACGGCCGCGTCCGCACGGCCCGGCTCACGCGGGCGGGGCTGGCCGAGCGGGAGGAGCTGGATCGCCGGTCGGACGCGGCGGCGGCGGCCATCCTCGAGCCGCTCTCAGGCACGCAGCGCGACCGCCTCGTGGCCGCCATGTCCGAGGTCGAGCGCCTGCTCCTCGCCTCCATGGTCAGGGTCGACGTCCTCGATCCGCGCCATCCCGGCGCCCGCCACTGCCTCCAGGCCTACGCCGACGAGCTGGCCCGCCGGTTCGAGGACGGCTTCGACCCGGCGCGCAGCATCTCCGCCACCGACGCCGAGCTGCGGCCCCCGGCCGGGCTGCTGCTGGTCGCCGAGCTGCACGCCGAGCCGGTGGGGTGCGTGGCGGTCAAGCTCCACCGCGCGGCCGGGTCCGCCGAGATCAAGCGGATGTGGGTGGACCCGGCCGTGCGCGGGCTGGGGCTCGGGCGGCGGCTGCTCGCCGAGGCCGAGGGCCAGGCGGTCGCCCACGGCGTCCGCACGCTGCGGCTGGAGACCAACCGGGCGCTCGCGGAGGCCGTCGCCCTCTACCGGGCGAGCGGTTATCGGGAGGTGGCGGCGTTCAGCGAGGAGCCGTACGCGCATCACTGGTTCGAGAAGCGCCTGCCTGGACCGGCGGATTGAAGCGGTGATATCCGGGGGCGGTCCAGCCGGGCGACACGGTGCCGCCCAGGTGCGCATACTCGTCCAGCTCGAAGCGCACCACCCGCTGGTCCCCCCACTCCACCCGGGCCCGGCCCGTGAGCTGCAGCGTCTCCCCGCGCTCCCAGTCCACGAACAGCAGCCCGGCCGCCGGGTCCAGCTCCAGGTTGCCCAGCGTCATGTACATCGAGTTGCCCTGGTAGTCCGCGAACTCCAGCGAGCGCGCCCCCGTCACCCGGACGAATCCGGGGTTGCCGCCCCGGTGCGACACGTCCGCCCCGAGCCCTTCGGCGCGGGTGGCGATGAAGAACGTGTCCGCCTCCGCGATCCACGTACGGTGCCGGTCCGGCAGCGAGGTCCCGCGTCCCAGTCCTGCGGGCCTGCCCGGGGTGGACGTGGGGGAGCGGGTCTGGATGTACTTGGGGCAGTTGGAGTAGACCTGCTCCGTCCACACCACCAGGGCGTCGCCGGCCCGCACGGCGGTGCCGTTCACGCGCATCCGGCGCCGGGTGTGCGGCTCGATGGCGATCAGGCCGATGTCCCGTTCCCGCTCGAACAGCCCGTGCAGGGGGTCGTCGGCGCCCGGCAGGGCGTGCAGCACGATCGTGCGGTCGTCCGTCGCGGCGGCGAAACCCGCGGGGCCCGTGAGCACGCCGGCCCAGACGCGCCCGCCGTCGTCGGCCGCGCCCAGGACGATCAGGTGCTGGTCCCGCAGGAACTCGGCCGCCACCTCCGGGATCTCCGGACGCGTCCGCGAGCTGCCGTGCTCCTCCAGCCGAACCCCCGCCCGGCGCTGCACGGCGACCTCGCCCGGATGCCTCATTAGAAGAACCCGCAGGTCGGCGCGTCAGAGCTGGGCGCGGGCCGGTCGCCGGCGCCGTCCGGGGCGAAGATCTCCAGCCGGATGCCGTCGGGGTCGGCGAAGAACACGCCGCCCGACGAGGCGCCCTCGCGGTGCGGCACGACGCCGTCGTGGAAGAGGGTCGCGCCGATCTCCCTGATCACGGACTCCGCCCGGCGCACCGCGTCGAGGTCCGCCACCTGGAACGACAGGTGGTGCAGCCCCGGACGGGCGGGCTCGAAGCGGCCCGCGCTCTGCTGCCAGAGCGTCAGCATCAGCGCGCCGTCCTGGGTCAGGAACGCGTACCGGCGGCCGTCCTCCTGCGACTCGCCCGCCACCGTGAAGCCGAAGACACGCGTGTAGAACTCTTTGGACTTGTCAAGATCGGTGACGTTGAGCCCGATATGTCCGGTCTGGAAGGACATTCCACTCTCCTCTAACGCATGCACAGCCGAGTTGCCGTTAGAAAGAGACTATAACGGCAACTCGGGCTTGCAAGCGTTAGATTTTCTTGTGCTCCCTGTAGTGCCTGGCCGCGCGGGCGCGGTTGCCGCAGCCCGTCGAGCACCACTCCTGGCGCGGGTGCTCCTTGACGAAATAGAGCACGCAGCGCGGAGCCTGGCAGGTGCGCACCAGGGCGCGGTCCGGCCCTGCGAGGAACTCGACGGCCGCCGTGGCGAGCCTGGCGAGCAGGCGCACGCCGGGGCCGGCGTCCGTCGCGGGCGCGGTGGTGAGGTGGGGCTCCCCGCTCCAGTGCAGTTGGGGCGCGGTGGGGGCGGCCAGGGCGGTCGCGTTGACCAGGGCCAGCGACTCCTCGAACCCGGGCAGGCTCGCCGCGTCCGCCCGGCTCGGCGGGCCCGGCGCCACGGCCTTGGCGAGCAGCGCGCGTACGGCCTGGCGCAGGCGCACCGTCTCCTGGCGCAGCTCCTCGGAGACGGTGAGGTCGCCGAGATCGGGCGCGTGCGTCCGCACCCAGGCCGTCATGCCGTCGGTGTCGGACAACTTGTCGGTCAATCCGGACCGCTCGGCCCTGATCGTGCTGACGAATTCGAGGGTCAGGGACATGTCCCCAATCTAACGCCCTCGGGGTCTGTCATCCGTTAGGCGCGGCCCACCCCGGCGAGGATGCCACCCTTGGAGAGGTCGTACGAGCCTCCGGGGACGCCGTCGGGCGTCCAGTCGGCCACCGGCACGACGCCCGGGCCGAGCAGGTGCAGGCCGTCGAAGTAGGAGGCGATCTCGTCGTAGCCGCGCCGCGCCAGGCCGCCCGAGGTCGTGCCGGAGTAGACCCGCTGCCCGGCGGTGGCGACCTCGTCCATGTCGTGGCCCGCGTACAGGAGGTGCGACAGCACCATGTGGTCCCCGGGCCGCAGGCGCCGGCGGATGCGCGCGGCGATCTGGTCGGCCTCGGCGTCGTCGTGGACGAAGTGCAGCACCGCCACCAGCAGGACCGCGTACGGCTGGGAGAGGTCGAGGTGCTCCGCGACGCGCGGGTCGTCCATGATGGCGTCGGGATCCTTGAGGTCGCCCTCGATCGCCAGGACGTCCGGGTCCCTGGCCAGCAGCGCGCGGGCGTGGACCAGCACGATGGGGTCGTTGTCGACGTAGACGACACGGGAGCCCGGGGCGTGCCGCTGGGCCACCTGGTGCACGTTGTCCTGGGTGGGCAGGCCCGCGCCGATGTCGATGAACTGGCGCACCCCGGCCTCGGCGAGCATGCGTACGGCATGACCGATGAAGGCGCGGTTGGCCAGGGCGATCTCGCGGGCGTCGTTGCCCATCCGCCGGCCGATCTCCATCATCTTCTCGGCCGCCTCGCGGTCGGCGGCGAAGTTGTCCCGGCCCCCGAGGTAGTAGTCGTACATGCGCGCGACGCTGGGCACGTTCGGGTTGATCCCGGCGGGTACACGGTCCGCCTCGGCCATGTGACGACCCTTTCTAGTCGATCTTCCTGGGGCCGATTGTAGGGGGAAATGCGGCTTTTGCCGTGGCGAATCAGAGTCGCCGGAACGTATGCCGGTACGCCAGGGGCGAAACCCCGACGGCCGCGTGCAGATGCTGGCGCAGCGAGACCGCCGTGCCGAACCCCGCCTTCCTGGCCACCTCCTCCACGCCCAGGTCGGTGGTCTCCAGCAGTTGCCTGGCGTGCTGGACCCGCTGGCCGTTCAGCCACCTGGCCGGGCTCACGCCGGTCTCGTCGCGAAAGCGCCTGGTGAACGTGCGCACGCTCATCCTGGCGTGCTCGGCCAGCGCGGTCAGGTCGAGCGGGCGGTCCAGGTGGGCCAGCATCCAGTCGCGCGTGGCCGCCGTGCCGCCGCCCGCCTCCGGCAGGTGCCGGTCGATGTACTGGGCCTGGCCGCCGTCCCGCCAGGGCGGCATGACGCAGCGGCGGGCCGCGCGGTTGGCCACCTCGCTGCCGTGGTCGTTCCTGATCACGTGGAAGCACAGGTCGAGCCCGGCCGCCACGCCCGCCGAGGTCAGCACGTCGCCGTCGTCCACGTACAGCACGTCGGGGTCCAGCTTCACCCGCGGGAAGAGCTGCGCGAACCGGTCGGCGTTGCGCCAGTGGGTGGTGGCCGGGCGCCCGTCGAGCAGGCCCGCGGCGGCCAGCACGAACGCGCCCGTGCAGATCGACAGGATCCGCGGCCGTCCCCGTAGCGCCTCGGCCAGCGTCTCCGAGATGACGCCGTCCAGCAGCGCCCGGCCCGCGTGGATGCCGGGCACCACGACCGTGTCGGCGCTGTCGAGCACGTCGAGGTCGTGGTCGGGTTGCACGCTGTAGCCCGCCGAGCAGCGGACCGGCATGCGATCCTCCGAGCAGGTCACCACCTCGTACAGCTTCTCGCCGTCGGCCGTCTCCGCGGTCCCGAACACCTGGCCGGGCACGCCGAGGTCGATGGTGGCGAAGTGGTTGAGCACGACGACTGCCACGCGGTGTGTCATGGCCGGATTCTTTCATATATTGACCATCCGGCCACTCGTGACCTTGTAATGGGATAAAGCACGATTAGCGCATGACGTTGAGCACCACCGCCCCCACGCGCCGCCGGGTGCATCGGGCCTGGTTCGTGGCGGCCGTCGCCTTCGTGGCGATCCTGGGCGCAGCCGGGTTCCGTGCCACCCCCGGCGTGCTGATCACCCCCCTGCACGAGGAGTTCGGCTGGTCGGCCGGCACGATCTCCCTGGCCGTCTCCGTCAACCTGGTGCTCTACGGCCTGACCGCCCCCTTCGCCGCCGCCCTGATGGACCGCTTCGGCATGCGCCGCGTGGTCTCCCTCGCGCTGCTGCTGATCGCCGCGGGCAGCGGGTTGACCATGCTGATGACCGCGAGCTGGCAGCTCCTGCTGTTCTGGGGCGTGCTCGTGGGGCTCGGGACGGGCTCGATGGCGCTGGTGTTCGCCGCGACCGTGGTGGACCGCTGGTTCGTCCGCCACCGGGGGCTGGTCACGGGCGTGCTCACCGCGGCGGGCGCCACCGGGCAGCTGATCTTCCTGCCCGTGCTCGCCCAGCTCGCCGAGGGGCCGGGGTGGCGCTTCGCCTCCCTGACCGTGGCCGCGGCGGCGCTGGCGGTGGTGCCGTTCGTGTGGTGGCTGCTGCGCGACCACCCCGCCGACGTGGGAACGACGGCCCTCGGCGCGGAGCCGGGCGCGGTCCGCGCCGCGCCGAGCAAGGTGAACGCGGCGGTCAGGGCGGTCACCGTGCTCGCCTCGGCGGCCAGGACCCGGCCGTTCTGGCTGCTCGCCGGCGGTTTCGCGATCTGCGGCGCCAGCACGAACGGCCTGGTCGGCACCCACTTCATCCCCGCCGCGCACGACCACGGCATGGCCGAGCCCGTGGCGGCCGGCCTGCTGGCGGTCATCGGGATCTTCGACATCGCGGGCACGGTCGCGTCCGGCTGGCTCAGCGACCGGGTCGACCCCAAGGTGCTGCTCGGCGTCTACTACGCGCTGCGCGGGCTCTCCCTGATGGTGCTGCCGAGCCTGTTCGCGGCCACGACCGAGCCCAGCATGCTGATCTTCATCGTGTTCTACGGGCTGGACTGGGTGGCGACCGTGCCGCCCACGGTGGCGCTGTGCCGGCGGATCTACGGGGCCGACGGCGCCGTGGTGTTCGGGTGGGTGTTCGGCTCGCACCAGGTGGGCGCCGCGTTCGCCGCGGTCGGCGCCGGTCTCACCCGCGACCACCTGGGCGCCTACGACCTCGCCTGGTACGGCGCCGGCGCTCTGTGCCTCCTGGCGGCGGGCATGTCCCTGGCGATCAGGCATTCTAGAGAGCGATGAATTCTGAGCTGTATGTCCTGCCGCTGGTCGTCAGGATCGAGCGGGCCACTCCCCCCGAACGCACCGACGCCCTGGAAGCGGCCGCGACGGCCGTGCTGAGCCTGCTGGACGACCCCGGCGAGTGGGCCGCCGAGCTGCACTCCTGGCAGTCCACCGGCAAGATCCGCAAGGTGGTCCGCCGGGCCAGGGGCGCCGAGTGGCGGCGGGCGGTCGCGCTGCCTGGGCGCACCGTCGAGCACCGCACGGCCGAGGTGCGCGTACATCCGCCGGTGCCGCTCGACGGGTGGCCGCGTGACCTCGCGCGGTTGCAGGTGGGCGGCACCGAGCTGAGCGACACCGCCGATCCGCCGCCTGCCGATCCGCCGGTCCTGTGGGCCAACCCGGGGCTGGACATGTCCGCGGGCAAGGCCATGGCGCAGGCCGGGCACGCCGCCCAGCTCGCCTGGTGGGCCAGTGACGCGGCCGAGCGGGAGGCGTGGCGGGCCCGCGGCCTCGCGGTGTCCGTGCGCACCGCGGCCTCCCAGGGTGACTTCGACGACATGGCCGCGGCCGGGCTGCCCGTGGTGCGCGACGCCGGGTTCACGGAGATCGAGCCGGGATCGTGCACGTTCGTGGCGGACGCGCCCTGGCTGTACGGGCGCGTCGCCAGACCGTGAGGACGGGCGCCCGGCCGCGGGTCGCGGGTGCGGCCGCGTCGCTAGATCGTGAAGACGTCTGCCAGCACGCCGCCCGCCGGGGTGATCCGCGCGGGTGACGGGCTGTCGTAGACGACCATGAGCCTGCCGTCGCCCAGCAGCGCCAGCCCTTCTGGGTGGTCGCACTTCACGCCGTAGGGCAGCTCGATCACCGTCTCCAGTTCGTCCTGCGGGACGACCCCGCGCCTGGCGCCGGGCCGCCAGCGCACGACGCGTACGGGACCGTCGAGGTCCATGGTCGGGCCGGCGAGGATCAGCAGCGAGTCGCCGTCCGGGCAGAGGTCCCGCACGCCCAGCCCGCCCAGGTCCAGGAAGTGCTTCCTGTACGGCTCCCGCAGCCGCAGCCGTGACCTGCCCGCGTCCTCCAGCCGCAGCTCCAGGAGCACCGCCCAGCCCCGCAGCACGGGGCCGCGCAGCCCGATGTAGATCTGCTCGGGCAGGACGGCGATGCCCTCGATGTCGAGCCCGTTGTCCTTGCCCGGCAGCTCCAGGAACGGCGCCAGGTGCCGGTCGTCGCGCAGGTGCGCGGTCAGGTTGTCCTTGCCGGAGAGGATCGTTCCGGGGCCGGGGGTCTCGTCGTGGAGCGGCAGCCGGGTCAGGACGAACCGGTTCTCCTCCCGGACCACCGTGGCCAGCCGCTCGGCGGCCTTCTCCGGGTCCTTCGACTTGACCTTCTTGCGCTTGAGGCTGTGCGAGCCGACCAGCCAGAGGTAGCCGTTCGCGCGGGCCAGGCCCTCGATGTCGGCCTCGTCCTCGGGGCCCGCGGGCAGCTCGACGTAGTCGGCCAGCGCGAACGTGCGCTGGTCGCCGAAGTGGTCGCCCGTCCACGTCAGGTGTTCGAAGGTCGCGGTCTCGTCGCCGGCCACCCAGAGGCCCGCGGAGCCCTGGCGGATCGCTGAGAGGTTCGTGTGTGTTTGGGACGCTTGCGAGGCGTGGTCGAATCGCAGCTCAACCTGTTCCACGTTGCCCATGATTGCACTTCGGTAGCTTCCAAGGCGCAATGGCCGGATATGTCGTACGCTCCGCTCGTGCTCGATGGGGAAGAAGAGATCAAGGGTTCCCAAGTGAGGACCGCGGCGAGGCCCGGAATCCCTCCTTCTCCGCCCAAACGCTCCCGTATCGGAGATATCCGGATGCGGGTGGTGTACCGGGGGTTCGCCGTGATCGGCGCAGTCGTGGTCGCGGCTGTGGCGCTGGTCGTGGTGCTCCCGTCAGGGCCGGACGAGGTCGCGGCGGGGCCGGTAACCGCGCCGCCGGCCGCACCGTCCTCGTCCGGCCCCGCACCCTCCTCGGCGGCGTCCCCACCGTCCGCCGAGCCCTCTCTCACGCCTCCCGCGGCGCCCACGGCGGCTCCCTCACCCGGCCCGTCGCTCGCGCCCGGTTACACGGCCATGCAGGCCCTGTACGCCGACCCGCGCCTCCCCAAGCTGACGGGCCGGATCAAGCGGATGTCCCTGCCCTCCCCGTCCAAGAAGGTCGTCAAGGACGCCCGCACCGGGCTGGCCGTGCCGAACCTCTCCCGGCCGTGGAAGTCGTACGGCGCGGCGCCGTTCACCTCCAAGCAGGTGCTCCCTGGCACGCGCTCAGGCCGGCGCGGCATGTTCGTCACCTGCCCGCTCCCGATCATGCGGCAGAAGTCCCCGCGCGACACGGCGCTGCTCGCGGCCCGCTGGACGCTCAACCACCACCCCGAGGGCGCCAAGATCACTTGGCTCGCCTCGCAACCCGTCAAACGCGGCTGGATGCTCGTATACAGCGTCAAATACGGAAAGCATCAGTCTCGGGCGGCCGTCGTCGTGATGGACGGGGGAATGAGTAAGCCGGGGCTGGCGTTCGTCACAGTGCCTGACTCGCAGCGCAAACAGTGGCGAGACATCGGCCGCGTGGTCGCCGGGGTGCGTGTTCTAGGCTAAAAGGATCATGTATGCGGCGATGTGGGGAGTGACGCCGTGGAACGCTCGGGACAGCCGCAGGCGCCGAAGAACGGCAAGGGCAAGCCGCCCTGGCGTTCGGAGGGCCTGCCGGGCACACCCGGAGGTCGGCCCAAGATCAACTGGTGGCGATTCGTCGTCACCTTGCTCGTGGTGTACGCGGGCTTCTTCTTGGTGTCGTCGTTCGTCGACAGCGGATCCGTCGAGACGATCTCGTACACCGAGTTCACCAAGCAGGTGAACGCCAAGAACGTCAAGGACATCTACGCCCAGGGCCTGTCGGTCGAGGGCGACCTGCGCGCGGCGGCGAAGAACCCCGAGAGCAACGAGTCCTACACGAAGTTCGCGACCGAGATCCCGGCCTTCGCCAACACCGACCAGCTCGACCAGCAGCTGTCCACCGGCCAGGTCGAGATCACCTCCAAGCCGATCACCCGCGGCTTCTTCTCCAACCTGCTGCTCTCGCTGCTGCCCGTGCTGCTGCTGGCCGGGCTGTGGATCTGGGTCATGCGCCGCGGCGCCAGCATGATGGGCGGCGGCCTGGGCGGGCTCGGCAGGTCCAAGGCCGCCAAGCCGGTCGAGGCGGGGCAGGTGCGGGTCACGTTCGACGACGTCGCGGGCATCGACGAGGTCGAGAACGAGCTCGTCGAGATCGTCGACTACCTCAAGGACCCCGGGAAATACCGCAGGCTCGGCGCGAAGCTGCCCAAGGGCGTGCTGCTCGCCGGCCCTCCCGGCACCGGCAAGACGCTGCTGGCCAGGGCGGTCGCGGGCGAGGCCAAGGTGCCGTTCTTCTCGGCCAGCGCCTCCGAGTTCATCGAGATGATCGTGGGCGTGGGCGCCTCGCGGGTGCGTGACCTGTTCGAGGAGGCGCGGAAGGTGGCGCCGTCGATCGTGTTCATCGACGAGATCGACGCCATCGGCCGGGCCCGCGGCGGGGCCGGCGGCCTCGGCGGCCACGACGAGCGCGAGCAGACGCTGAACCAGATCCTCACCGAGATGGACGGCTTCTCTGGCGCCGAAGGCGTGATCGTCATCGGGGCCACGAACCGTCCCGAGGTCCTCGACCCGGCGCTCCTGCGTCCCGGGCGCTTCGACCGTACGGTCCAGGTGGGGCTGCCGGACGCGGCAGGCCGCACCGCCATCCTGCAGGTGCACACGCGGGGCGTGCCGCTGGACGGCGAGGTCAGCCCCGACCAGCTCGCCAAGACCACCCCCGGCATGACCGGCGCCGACCTGGCCAACCTGGTCAACGAGGCCGCCCTGCTCGCCGCCAAGCGCGGCAAGGAGAAGGTCACGATGTCCGACTTCGCCGACGCGCTGGAGAAGCTGCAGCTCGGCGCGGCCCGCAGCATCGTGATGCCGGAGGAGGAGCGCACCAGGACCGCCTTCCACGAGGCCGGTCACGCGCTGCTCGGCATGCTCCAGCCAGGCGCCGACCCGGTCAGGAAGATCTCGATCATCCCGCGCGGGCGGGCGCTCGGGGTCACGCTGTCCACCCCCGACACCGACCGGTACGCCTACGACGAGCAGTATCTGCGCGGGCGCATTACCGGCGCGCTCGGCGGCATGGCGGCCGAGCAGGTCGTGTACGGGGTCATCACCACCGGCGCCGAGAACGACCTGGAACAGGTCACCATGATCGCCCGGGGCATGGTCGGGCGCTGGGGCATGTCGGAGAAGGTCGGCCCGCTGACCATCCTGCCCAACGACGGCCAGCCGCCGCAGGCCTCGCCCGCGACGCTCGCCACCGTCGACGAGGAGGCGCGGCGGATCGTGGACGAGTGCTACGAACGCGCGGTCCAGATCCTCAGCGACAACCGCGACAAGCTCGACGCCATCGTGGAGGCCCTGCTCGAACACGAGACGCTCGACGAGGCCGGCGCGTACGCGGCGGCGGGTCTGGCCTCATCGGCCGCGCCGAGCCCCGTGAGCGCTTAGGCAGGTTTTTCCGAGAATTAGCGCAAATCGGGCATTGCTCCGGTCCCGGTCGGGGCAGCTCTCCCGGAACAACGATCGGGGGACTGTCGTGACGCTGACTGACGAGCTTCTGGCCGAGCTCGGAGACTCAGGGCTGGAACAGATCGCCGGGATGCTCGGCACGGACGCGACCACGGCCCGCGACGTGGTCCAGGCCGTGGCGGGCGTCATCGTCGGGGGCATGGCCCGCAACGCCCGGCACCCCGACGGCGCCGACGCCCTGCGGGCGGCCCTGGACGACCACGTGGACACCGATCCGTTCAGCGGTGACGTGGCCTCGCTGACCCGGGACGGGCACAGCATCCTCGGTCACGTCCTGGGCACCCAGGGAACGGAGCAGGCCGCGGACGGGTTGTCGCGGTTCGCCGGGGTCGACCCGCGATTCATCATGAGGCTGCTGCCCCTGATCGCACCCATGATCATGTCCCTGCTCGCGGACCGGGCCGCGAGCCGCGACATGAACGCCGGCGCCATGGCCGACGACCTGGACCGGGAGCACGCGGCCCGGCCGGGCGAGCTGGGCGAGCTGCTCGAGGGCCTGCTGGACGCCGTCCTCGGCGGCGGAGTGCCGGCGCAGGGCGGGCCGTACGAGTCCCGGTCACCCTCCGACACCGGCGCGATGGGCCGCCGCGGCGCCCCGGACGGCCACGAGGAGGGGGACGCGAGCGTGGGCGGCTCCGAGGAGGGGAACCCGCGGATCGGCGGCCGCGTGGAGAGGGATCCACGCATCGGCGGCCGCGTGGAGGGGGACCCCCGCATCGGCGGCCACGTGGAGGAGGACCCGCGCGAGGTCGCCCCCGGGACCTCGAACCCCGACTGGTGAAAGACACTGGTGAAAGACGCTGGTGGAACACACTCTGAACGCTGGTGAAAGACGCGATGCAGGTGCCCGGTAGGCTTATGCGGTGATCGTTCTGGCCTCAGCCTCCCCCGCTCGCCTCGCCCTCCTTCGCAGCGCCGGCCTCGACCCCAAGGTGATCGTCAGCGGCGTCGACGAGGAGTCGTTCTCCGCGCACACCCCGGCGGCCCTCAGCCTGGTGCTCGCCAAGGCCAAGGCGGAGGCGGTCGCGAGCGGGCTCGACGAGGGGCTGGTCATCGGCTGCGACTCGATCCTGGAGCTGGACGGCCGCCCCTACGGCAAGCCCGCCACGGCGGAGGAGGCCACCGAGCGGTGGCGGCTCATGCGCGGTCGCACGGGGCGCCTGGTGACGGGCCACTGCGTGATCGACGTGGCCGCGGGCAAGCAGGCGGCGCAGGTCGCCACCACCGTGATCCGCTTCGGCCAGCCGTCCGACGAGGAGATCGCCACGTACGCCGCCACGGGGGAGCCGCTCAGCCTGGCGGGGGCGTTCAGCATCGACGGGCGCGGCGGGTGGTTCG
This sequence comes from Nonomuraea sp. NPDC005650, assembly GCF_040605375.1. Classification (NCBI taxonomy): domain Bacteria; kingdom Bacillati; phylum Actinomycetota; class Actinomycetes; order Streptosporangiales; family Streptosporangiaceae; genus Nonomuraea; species Nonomuraea sp. NPDC005650. The sequence goes on along the minus strand of NZ_JBEXCR010000011.1, from coordinate 196,377 downwards.
TCGAGGGCATCGAGGGCGACCACGGCAACGTGATCGGCATCTCGTTGCCGCTGCTTCGTGACCTGTTCGCGGAGCTGGGCTACGCGGTGACGTCGTTCTGGCGCTAGCCTGCCGGGCATGCGATCACTGCGCGACTTCACGTCCGGCGTCGGCTTCTTCTTCCAGGGGTTAGGGTGGGTCGCCCGGCACGGTCGCTGGTGGCTGTTCGGGCTGATCCCGGCGCTGATCGCGTTCGCCGTGTACGTCGTGGCGCTGGTCTTTCTCGGCTCGAACGCCAGTGACCTGGCCGCGTTCCTGACGCCGTTCGCTGACTCGTGGGGCTGGCGGGACCTCTTCCGGACGTTGATGGGGATCCTCCTGTTCCTCGGGGGGCTGGCGCTGGCCGTACTGACCTTCACCGCGCTCACGCTGGCGATCGGGGAGCCGTTCTACGAGCGCCTGTCGGCGGAGGTGGACCCGCTCCCCGAGGCTGAGGAACAGCCGTGGTGGCGCACCCTGCCGCGCTCGATCAGGGACAGCCTGATCACGCTGTTCTACGTGCTCCTCTTCACGATCCCGCTGTTCTTCCTGGGCTTCGTGCCGGTCATCGGCCAGACGGTGATCCCGGTGCTCGGGGCACTCGTCTCGGGCTTCTTCCTGACGGTGGAGCTCACCACCCTGGCGCTGGAACGGCGGGGCATAGCCCGAAAGCAACGCTTCGCGCTGCTGCGCGCGAACATGGGGAGTGCGCTGGGGTTCGGGGTGGTGGGATTCCTGCTGTTCCTGGTGCCGTTCGTCGCGGTCATCGCCATGCCCGCCGCCGTAGCCGGCGCCGCCCTCCTGGCCCGCACCCGCCTAACCCCAACCCCATAACCCCTCAGCCCTCAACCCACCTGCACCCAACCCACCTGCACCCTCGGCCCACCTGCATTCTCAATCCACCTGCGCCCTCGGCTCGCCTATGCCCTCGGCCCGCCTGAGCCCTCGGGTCTGCCTGCGCTCTCGATCCGCCTGCACTCTCAACCCACCTGTGCCTTCGGCTCGCCTGGGGACTCGCGGGCTGGCCCAATCACCCGTCGGGCACCAACGCCAGCCATCACCCAGTCATCAGAACCACTGCCACCCAAAGAGCCCCAGCCGGAAACCCGCCGGTAGTTATCCACAACCCCGGCCTTGGACGCCCCCACCATCCCCAGAACCGCATTCGGGCCCAATTCCAAAGCCGTCGCCCAGGCACCCTAGGGCCTCATGACGACCGACCGCTCCACTCCCGCGCCCATCCCTACCCCCAACCCCACTCCTGCTTCCAACTCCGAGCACCCCCGCCCCACCCCCGCCGTTCCCTCGCCGTCACCCATGTCCGTACGACCCTCGCCCGCGTCACTCTCCGCCCCCTCGCCCTCCTCCTCATCCAGCTTCACGTCGCTGAATCCGAACCCGAACCCGAACCCGAACCCGAACTTGGACCCGGACTCAGACCCGGACTCAGACCTGGACCTGGACCTGGACAATGACCCGGAGCCGGAGGACTGTCTCACCCTCACCAGCCCCACCGACATCCTGGCCGCTGTGCCATACCTCGTCGGCTTCCACCCGAAGGCCAGCCTCATCGTGATCGGCCTCGACCGTCGCCAGGCCAAAGTGGTCGCCAGATGGAGCCTCCCCTTCCCGCCGGGCACCCTCGCCTCCTTGGAACCCGTCTTCGATCGAGAAGGCGTAACAGAGATCGTCATCGTCGGCTACGGCCCGGGGGAACTGGTGACACCGGCAGTCGACGAGGCCAGACTCCTCGCCACCAAGGCCGAGCTCCACATAGGCGAAGCGCTACGAACACACGAGGGCCGTTACTGGTCCTACATCTGCGACCTCGCAACGTGCTGCCCCGCCGAAGGCACCCCGTACGACCTGACCACCAGCCAGATCGCCGCCGAGGCGACCGTACGCGGCCTGGTGGCCCTTCCCGATCGCGAATCCCTGGAACGTACCATCGCCCCCATCACAGGCCCGGTACGCATGGCAATGCGCAGGGCCACCGCCGACGCGATCACAGAATTCCGGGCCGACCTGACAGCCACCACAAACCTCGACACCTTCGCGACGCAGTTCATCGCCGAAAGCGTGGACAGGGTGCGATCAGCCCTCCAAACCCACGAGGAAGGCGGCCGCCTCGACGACGCAGAGGCGGCGAAACTAGGCCTGGCGCTATCGCTCACCAGAGTCCGCGACGAGGGCTGGACCCTCATGCAGGATTCCCACGTACTCCTATGGAAAGACCTGACCCGCAGACTGGAACGCCGCTTCGTCCCGCCGGCCGCATCCCTCCTGGCGATGGCTTCCTGGCGCGAGGGAAACAACGTCCAGGCCACCATCGCCCTGGAACGTGCCCTGACCATCGACCCCAGCTACTCGATGGCCAACCTCCTCATGCACGCCCTCCAAAACCTCCTGTCTCCCACGATCCTCCGAGACCGCCTCCCCACCCCAGCCGAACTCGACGCCGCCATGGGCCCACCCCATCCCTCCTGGCTCCTCCCACTGGTGAACCTCCTGGACGAAGACGACCCCCATTCCCAGCCCGAATAGCGCCCGCCTGCCACCGCCCACAAGAGCCCCGCCAAGCGCACCAAGCGAAACCACCTTGCATCGCCCCAGCGTGAGCGGCCATCCGCACGAGGACGAATCGAAGATGCCCTTAGGTCATGTGGCTTGGACGGCGAGCGAACTGCTCCACTTCGTGATGCAACGGAGCAAGGTCACGACGGCGAGAAGCGGATCGGCACTGAGAACACTCGCATGGAAGGCGTGCGGCATGCGCCGTCGCAGATGTCGAGGCTGGCCATTCCTGCAGCGTCGAACACCGCTTCCGCGCACCACCGCGCAGAGATGGTCCACGCCAGGACAGGGCGGCCGGATACCGGTGAGCCGGGGCAAGGCGATAGTCCATGGCCAGGACAGGGCGCCCGGTCGTGGACTGCCGGTTATGAGTTGTCGGCTGTCAGCGTCAGCTGGCACTGCGCCGGTCGCCAGTCAGTGGTCCGCTGACGGGGGATCCGGTGGCGCTGCGCCGGTCGTCAGTAGGGGTCCGCAGACGGGGACCGCCGGCACCACGCCGGTCGTCAGCCAGTGCTCCGCCGACTGAGGACCCGTCGGCGCTGTGCCGATGACCAGTCAGTGGTCCGTTGACGGGGACCGCCGAAACTACGCCGGTCGCCAGCCAGTGCTTCGCCGACTGAGGATCCGCTGGCGCTGTGCCGACGGCCAGTCAGCGGTCCGCCGACGGGCCTGCCCGCGGACGGTCGTTGGTGGATGGTGGTTGGCGGTCAGGTGCCGGTGCCCTCTTCGCGGCGGCGGCGTTCGTTGTAGGCGCGCATGCGTGGGGGATATCCGGTGAGCTGGACGTCATAAACCGGGAGGGCAAGATCGCGGGCAACCTTGTGGATCACGGCAGGCGAGCCGACCCTGCGTCTGGTCCATTCGCCGTCGTCCGCGACCGCCACAGCGGTCGTGTCGGTGGCGAAAGTCTCCGGCTCGACGTAGAACTCCACGCCCCGCCGCGAACGGGCAAAGGCGATAAGCGCTTCGATGTCGGCGTCAGTCGCCTCGCGGTCGAACTTCGCGACCTTGGGGCCGCGCAATCGACGAATGCCGTAGCGGTCTCGCCATCTCATGAATCCTTTTTATACCGTCTGGAGCCTTCGTGCGTCGGGGATGATCTAGGGGATACATCGGGGATTCTCCCGATGGCACTGGGGGTTCGGGAGACGCAGTATGAGAGGTGACTGCCCGATTCTCAAAGGAGAGGCATGGCGATTATGGCTGGGGTGCCGCAAACCTCCAGGCCGGGACAGGTGCCGCCAGCTCATCTGCGCGTCACCCACCAGGACCGTGAGCACGTGGTCGAGCATGTAAAGGCTGCCTACGCGGAGGGCCGCTTCGACAAGCTCGAGTTCGACGACCGGTTGGAGCGCGCGATGACGGCGCGCACGCACGGTGATCTGATGCCCATCATGACCGAGTTGTACGGCACCCAAGCCGTACCCCAACTCGCTCCACTCCCGCCTCCGGTCCGCCCCGAGCGGGTGCCGGAGAGCAACGAACGCCTCGCCGCCGCCGTCGGCCACCTGCTGATGGTCGTCGGCATCCCGATCGCCGGCCCGCTGATCCTGCTCCTCACCGGTGCCAAGACCTCTCCCTACATCCGCAGGCAGGCGCTGGAGGCACTCAACTTCCAGATCACGGTGGTGGGGGCCACGGTCCTCCTGCCGTTCACGGTCATCGGCGTCGTGCTGCTCCCGTTCATCTGGGTCGCCGCCGTCATCCTCTCCATCGTCGGTGGCGTCACGTCCCTGACGGAGGGCAACTTCCGCTACCCGCTGACGCTACGCCTGGTGAAGTGACTCCGCTGGTTGACCCGCCTGGTGAAGTGACTCCACCGGCCCTCGGTCGGGTCCTGCGTCGGCCAGGCTCCGCGTCGGCTGGGCCCTGCGTCGGTCGGGTCCTGCGTCGGCTGGGCCGCGCATCGGCCGGGCCCGGTCCAGCCCGGCACAGGATCTCACCCGGGCCAAGTCCAGCCCGGTACAGGACCGCACCCGGGTCCAAGCCCGGTCCAGCCCACCGGAGTGGCAGGCGGGTTCGGGTTCAACGGGTCGGGGCGGGGGCTGTCGGTTTGAGGGCTACGGGCTTGGGGGCGTCAGCGGGATAGGACTTCGTACTTGACGCGCATGACGCCGGCGCTGGTGTTGCCGATGGCGGCGAAGGCGGCTTCGGAGAGGTCGAGGCAGCGGCCGCCCACGTACGGGCCGCGGTCGTTGATGCGGACCGTGACCGATTCGCCGGTGTCGGGGTTGGTGACGCGGACCTTGCTGCCCAGGGGGAGGGTCTTGTGGGCGGCGGTCATGGCGGAGGGGTCGAAGCGTTCGCCGCTGGCCGTCATCTGGGGTTCGCCGTAGTACGAGGCGCCGCAGGTTCCGGAGGAGAGTACGCGGGTCTTCGGCTTGTGGGTCGGAGACTTGGTGGTCTTCGGGGGCGTGGGCGACGCGGTTTCGGCGGTCGCGGAGCCGGAGGCCGGGCGGCTGGTGGCCGCGGACTGGGCGGTCGGCTTCGAGGAGGCTGCCGTGGGGGAGCCGGTGGTGTTCGGCTGGGCGGTCGCCGAGTACTCGGTGGGCTTCGGGTGGGCCGCCGGGGGTTTGGGGAGCGGCGAGGGCGACTGGGGGGTCGCCTGGCGGGCGGCTTCGTTCATGGGCTTGGCCTGGAGCGGAGTGGGGGAGCCCGAGGGGTGGTTGGGGGAGTCGGTGGTGTCCATGGCGGCCCAGGCGGCGGTGGAGGCTGCGGCCACGACGGCCGCGCCGGCCGCGATGGTGATCCAGCGGCGCTTGCCTGCGGTGAGCTTGCGGTCCTGGGGGGTTGGCTTGAGGGAATGCTGGCCCAAAGTAAACCACAGTCCTAGCTAGGGGATAGGGCAGGGAAAGGCCGGGCCGGAGGGGGTGGAGGGCGTTCGGCGACCGATCCGCGAGGCGGGGAGGGGGCTCCCGCGCAGTGAGGACGAACATATGCGACAAAGCCCGAGTAAAGACAACTTAATGGGACAACCAGTGACATATCTCACTTAAGCCACAAGATTGCCAAGAACGCCCAGCGTATGCCGTGGATCTTTAGTGTTCCGGGAATCATGAAAAAGCGGTCTTGATCGGCAAATGGCGTGTCTCGCGTGGTCAGCAGGGCCAAATGCGGGGACGATCAAGCCGTCGGTCGTGTGTGGTGTTCTTCTTCGACGGTCGAGACGGTCGAGACGGTCGAGACGGTCTTGGCGGTCTCGGCGGCCGCGAAGGCCGCGAAGGCAGCGACGGTCTCCGCGGTTGCGGCTGGGTGTCTCTGGGCGGGGCCGCTGGTTTTGGGTGAGGCCGGGGTGTGCGTGGAAGCCGCTGTGCGGGCAGGGGTTACAGCATCAGGGAGCGCACGGTGTCGACCGTGTCGGCGTCTTCGACACGCTTGTCCGGGCGGTAGCGCAGCACGCGGGCGAAACGCAGGGCCATGCCGCCGGGATAGCGAGGGGAACGCTGGACCCCGTCGAAGGCGATCTCCACGACCAGCTCCGGCCGCAACGTGACCGTCCAGTGGTCGGTGGGCCCCTCGGCCAGCTCGAGGAAGCGCTCGGTCTGCCAGGCCAGCAGCTCGTCCGTCAGGCCCTTGAACGTCTTGCCGAGCATCACGAACCCACCCGAAGGGTCACGCGCGCCGAGATGGAGGTTGGAGAGCTTGCCCTCGCGCCGCCCATGGCCCCACTCGGCGGCCAGGACGACCAGGTCGAGCGTGTGACGTGGCTTGACCTTGATCCATCCGGCGCCCCGGCGGCCGGCCGCGTAAGGGGAAGCCAGGGACTTGACCACCAGGCCCTCGTGGCCTGCCTTGACCACGTCCGTGAAGAACTTCTCCGCCTCGCCGACGTCCCCCGTCACCATCCGCGGCGTCAGCAGCCCCTGGGGGACCGCGCGGGCGAGTGCCTCCTGGCGTTGCGAATAGGGCAGGTCGAGCAGGTCGGCGCCGTCCACCCGCAGGGCGTCGAAGAAGAACACGCTCAGCGGTGTCTGCTCGCGCAGCTGGGCGACGTTGGTCTTGCTGGTCGCGCGGCTCGCCGTCACCTGGAACGGGTGCGGCCGCCCGTCCGGACGCAGCGCGATCACCTCGCCGTCCAGCACGAGATCGTCGTACGGCATGTCGAGCACGGCCTCGACCAGCTCGGGAACCTGCGGCGTGATGTCGTCGAGCGTACGCGTGAAGACCCTGACCTCGGAGCCCGAGCGGTGGGCCTGCACCCGCATGCCGTCGAGCTTCCACTCCAGCGCCGCTGGGGTGCCGGCCTTCTCCAGCGCGGCGGCCACGTTGGGGGCGCTGCCCGCCAGCATGGGCGAGACCGCCTGCCCCACCTGCAGCCGGAACGCGCGTAGCGCCTCGACCCCGCCACTCAGCGCGCCCGCCCCGACCGCGGGAAGCCAGCCGCGCAGCGTGAGCGCGCGCCGCACGTCGGCCGACGGCGCGCCGGACGCCTTGGCCACCGCCTCGATCATGACGCCGTCGAGCGCGCCCTGCCGCAGCTCGCCGAACAGCAGCCGGCGCATGAACTGCTGCTCCTGACTCGTCAGCCCCGCGAACAGCTCGGCCACCAGCGCCTTGCGCGCGGCCTGCGAGCCCGGGCCGGAGACCGCCTTGATCCTGGTCAGCAGCTCGTCGACCGCGGTCAGTGTGGCCGTGGCGGCCAGCTTGGGCTGGGGGATGTCCTCCAACGTGCGCCAGCCCACGCCCACCTGCCGCTGGGGCAGCTCGCCCGAGAGGTACGAGATCGCGATCTCCGCCTCCTCCGGGCCGACCCGGCCCAGCAGCTCCGCCAGATGGCCCACTTTGCCGAGCCGAGCGGACGTGCGCGCCACCGCCTCGGAAACCCGGACCACGTCGATCAGAAGCACACGCCTATGTTGCCTTACTGCGCCGACATTTCCCCACCCGATATCGGCCAAGTGTCTGCCTTGTTCCCGGCACGGCCCTGAGTCCGGTTGTTCCCCCTTTGGGATTTGTCGCCGTTGGGGCCTCTCATTTCGGGAGGGCCTCTCTCGTTTCAGGAGGCCCCTCTCGTTTCGGGAGGGCGGCCTGGTGCCGCGCAACCGTCCCCGCGGGCTGGGGGTGGGGCGATCGTTGTGCCGGGTGGGCTTCCGCATGAGGCCGGAGGGTTACGCCAGGGTGGGGTGGCGGTGCCGGCCGAGCTGGTCGCGCTCTGGGGAGGGTGGTGTGCGGCTGTACGTGACCCCGTCGCGCCAGGACGGGGCGCGCGGGCGGCTGGTCGGGGTGGGGCGCCACGTCGGGCTGGGCGCTCCCCGGGGGTGGGCGTCTCGTTGGCGTGGGTGCCGTCAAGGCCGGGGCGTTGCGTTGCTGTGGGTGATCCTCGAGCGCGGTGGCGTCGCGGTGGCGTGGGTGCTCGTCCGGGCGGGGTACCGGGCCCGGGGTGGGTGCTTGTCAGGGTCGGGTGCCGTGTTGGCGTTGAGGGGCCAGGGGTGGGTTGGCGGGCCCTGGTGGGAAAGCGGCGGTCCCCAGGGGCGGGCCGCCTGGTGTGGGTGGCCCGCCCCGGGTGGAGAGGGTGTTAGCTGACGCCGAGCAGGTCGACGACGAAGATGAGCGTCTCGTTCGGCTTGATGCGCGCGCCGGCCCCCCGGCTGCCGTAACCGAGGTGCGGCGGGATGACCAGCTTGCGCCGGCCGCCGACCTTCATGCCCGCGACCCCCTGGTCCCAGCCCGCGATGACGCGCCCCCCGCCGAGCGGGAACTCGAACGCGTCGCCGCGGTTCCACGACGCGTCGAACTCCTCGCCGGTCGAGAAGGCGACGCCCACGTAGTGGACGCGTACGGTGTGGCCGGGCTTGGCCTCCGCGCCGTCGCCCACGGTCAGGTCGACGATCTCCAGGTCGGCGGGCGGGTTGCCCTCGGGAAAGTCGATCTCGGGCTTTTCGAGTGCCACGAAGTGCTCCTGTTGATGATTGCTGACAATGAGACCCGACGACTCTATGCGGTCGGGATATCGTCATCGTTCATGACCGCCCTTTCTCCGGATGCGATCTTGCTCACCGGGCGCGTCGCCGTGGTCACCGGGGCGGCCAGGGGCATCGGGCTGGCGATCGCCGAGACGTTCGCCGCGTTCGGCGCTCACGTCGCCGTGTGCGACCGCGACAAGCCGCGGGCCGAGCTGGCGATGACGCTCGACGTACGCGACCACGTGGCGGTGGAGATCTTCGCCCAGGCCATCCGCGATAGGTGGGGCCGGGTGGACGTGCTGGTCAACAACGCGGGCGGCACCTTCCACGCGTCGTTCGCCGACACCTCGCCGCGCGGGGAGCAGATCCTCGTCGAGGAGAACTTCTCGCAGGTCACCGGCATGATCAGGCGGCTGCTGCCGCTGATGCCGCCGGGCGCGTCGATCATCAACGTGACGTCGAGCGAGGCTCACCAGGCGGCTCCGGGGTTCGCGGTGTACGCGGCGATGAAGGCCGCGGTGGAGAGCCTGACGAAGACGCTCGCCCTGGAGCTGGCCCCCCGGGGCATCCGGGTGAACGCGATCGCGCCCGACGCGCTGCGGACCGAGGGCGAGTCGGGCGTGCGCGAGCGCATGCTGGCCCGGCCCCTGCCCTACGACCCGGTACGCGTCCCGCCGCTCGGCCGGCTCGGCGGCCCGGAGGAGGCCGCGGGCGCGGCCGTGTTCCTGGCCAGCGACCTGGCCAGGTTCGTCACGGGGGCGACGCTGCACGTGGACGGCGGCATCCACGCCGCCGGCGGCTGGCGTCGCAGCTGAGATCACCAGCTCTGGTGCAGCGGCATCCCCTCGGCGTAGCCGGACGAGCTCTGGACCCCGACCACCGCCTGCTCGTGGAACTCCTCCAGGTTCGACGCCCCCGCGTACGTGCACGCCGACCGCAGCCCCGCCACGATGCCGTCGATCTGGTCCTCCACGCTGGGCCGCTTCGGGTCCAGGTACATGCGGGAGGTCGAGATGCCCTCCTCGAACAGCGCCTTCCTGGCCCGCTCGAACGCCGAGTCGTCCGCCGTCCGCAGCCGCACGGCCCGCGCGGAGGCCATCCCGAAGTTCTCCTTGTACTTGCGCCCGTTCGCATCGGTGTGGGTGTCGCCGGGCGACTCGTACGTCCCCGCGAACCATGAGCCGATCATCACGTTCGACGCCCCCGCGGCCAGCGCCAGCGCCACGTCGCGCGGATGGCGTACCCCGCCGTCCGCCCACACGTGCCGCCCCAGCCGCCGGGCCTCCGCCGAGCACTCCAGCACGGCGGAGAACTGCGGCCGCCCCACGCCGGTCATCATCCGCGTCGTGCACATGGCCCCGGGCCCGACCCCGACCTTGAGGATGTCGGCCCCGGCGTCCACCAGGTCGCGCACGCCCTCCGCCGTCACCACGTTGCCCGCCGCCACGGGCACGCCGGGGTCGAGGGCCTTGACGGCGCGCAGGGCGGAGATCATCTTCTCCTGGTGGCCGTGCGCGGTGTCCACGACCAGGCAGTCGATCCCCGCGTCGAGCAGCTCCTTGGCCTTGGCGGCCACGTCGCCGTTCACGCCGACCGCGGCCGCGATGCGCAGCCGCCCCTGCGCGTCGACCGCGGGCTGGTAGAGGGTGGCGCGCAGCGCGCCCAGGCGGGTGAGGATGCCGACCAGCCGCCCGTCGGGGTCCACGATGGGGGCCAGCCGGTGCCGGCCGCCGTGCAGCCGCTCGAAGGCCGTGCGCGGGTCCAGCCCGGCGGGCAGCGTCAGCAGCTCGCTCGACATGACCTGCGAGAGCTGGGTGTACATGTCGACGCCCTGGCAGTCGGCGTCGGTCAGGACCCCGACCGGCCGGTTTTCCCAGTCGACCACGATGATCGCGCCGTGCGCCCGCTTGGGCAGCAGTTGCAGCGCTTCGCCGACGGTGTCGTGCGGGGTGAGCGTGAGCGGGGTGTCGTGGACGAGGTCGCGCTTCTTGACCCAGTCGACGACGTCGGTCACGACGTCCAGCGGAATGTCCTGCGGGAGCACGGTGATGCCGCCCCGCCGTGCCACGGTCTCGGCCATGCGACGGCCGGCGACCGCGGTCATGTTCGCCACGACGACGGGAATGGTGGTGCCCGTGCCGTCGTTCGTTGAAAGGTCGACTGCGAGCCGTGAGCCGACCGCGGATCGCGACGGCACCATGAACACGTCGCTATAGGTCAGGTCGTAATGAGGCTCGAGGTCGTTGAGAAACTTCACGTTCATTCATCTTATGCGGTGACTGTCCGATGAGGGGTTTCCCCGTTTGGCGGGGGCTTATGATCGGCCGGGACACTTTGGGGGAGGGAGGGGCCCTGTGGAAGTCACCGAACGGGGCGAATTGATCGTGGTGGGATTCGCGGTACGCACCACGAATGCCGACGAGATGGATCCGTCGAGGGCGAAGCTGCCCATGCTGTGGCAGCGGGCCGGCGCTCCCGGGGCCTTCGCGCACATTCCGGGGCGGGTCGACGAAAACCTGTACGCGGTGCTGACCGACTACGAGAGCGACCACCACGGCGCCTACACGCAGATCGTCGGCACCGGCGTGCGCACCGTGCCCCGGCTGCCGGAGGGCATGGTGGCCGTGCGCGTGCCGGCCGGCCAGTCGCTGCGGCTGGAGGTCCGCGGCCCGATGCCGCAGGCCCTCGTCGACGTGTGGCAGCAGGTGTGGAAGCACACCGAGTCGGGGGGTACGCCGGCCCGTGCGTTCACCACTGACCTCGAGGTCCACCACCCGGACGGCGCGGACCTCTATCTGGCCATCTAGAGACCGAGCGCGGCGGCCGCCGCTTCGACGGCCGCCGGCTTGACCTCCTCGATCGGCAGGTTCGCGTACTCCACCGAGCAGTCGGACATGCCGCCGAGCGCCACCGTCGCCCGGATGTGCTGCGCCTGTGTGAGCTCCGGGCCCAGCAACAGCGCGATGATCTGCCGCCGCCAGGCGAACATGCGGGTGCCCAGGTCGAGGAAGCCCAGCACGGACAGCTCCCGCACCATCATCGTGGTCACGTCGCGGTGCCGCCAGATCAGCTCGAAGTAGTCGTCGAGCAGCCGCCGGGCGTCGCCGGGCCGCCGCGTCGCGACGAACCGCTCGATGTCCTCCACCATCGGCTGGACGATGCTGCGTACGAGGTCGTCGCGCGAGGCGAAGTGGTAGTAGAGCGCTGGCTTGGTGATGCCCAGCCGGTCTGAGATCTGCCGCAGGCTGGTGTTCTGGACGCCCTGCGAGGCGAACAGCTCGCGGGCCACCTCCTGGATGCGCGTTCTGGTGTCACTGGGCATGGCTGAAGAATACCCCTTACCTATCGTTAAGTAAGGTGCTAGCGTCGTCCTTACCATCCGTTAAGTAAGGAGGCGGCCATGCGGGTCCTCATCTCCGGAGCGAGCGTCGCGGGTCCGGCCCTGGCGTACTGGCTCACCAGGTACGGCTTCGCCGTCACCGTCGTCGAACGGGCCCCGGCGCTCAGGAAGACCGGCGGCCACGCGGTCGACCTGTTCAGGCCGGCGATGGACATCGTCGAGAAGATGGGCGTGCTGGAGCAGGTCACGGCGAAGAAGACCGGCATCGAGCGGCTCACGATGTACCGGGAGGGCAAGGCGCGGCCCATCGAGCTGGAGCTGCGCCGCGTCATGAGCGCCGTCTCCGACCGGCACGTCGAGATCATGCGCGACGACCTGAGCGAGATCTTCTACGACGCCACCCGGCACGACGTCGACTACGTGTTCGGCGACTCCATCGCCTCGATCTCCGAGGACTGCGAGGTCACCTTCGACAGCGGCAGGACGGACAGGTTCGACCTGGTCGTCGGCGCCGACGGCCTGCACTCGAACGTCCGCCGCCTGGTCTTCGGCCCCGAGTCGGACTTCACCGCGTGGATCGGCGCGTACCTGGCCGTCGTCTCGGTGCCCGACGACCTCGCGCTCGACGGCCACACGAAGGTCATCGCGGGGGTGGGCCGGATGGCCGGGGTCGGCGCCGTGCACTCGGATGACGCGCGGGCGGTGTTCCTGTTCAGGACGCCGCGGGAGCTCGACTACCACCACCGCGACGTCCCCCGGCAGCAGCAGTTGCTGCGCGAGCACTTCGAGGGGATGGGGTGGGAGGTGCCGCGGCTGATGGCGGAGCTGGAGCGCACACCCGCCTTCTACTTCGACTCGATCACGCAGCTCCGTATGGACACCTGGTCACGCGGCCGGGTGACGCTCGTGGGCGACGCCGGCTACTGCCCCGGCCCCGCCGTCGGCGGGAGCACGAGCCTGGCGGTCGTGGGGGCGTACGTCCTGGCGGGCGAGCTCGCGACCTACGGCGGGGACCACACGCGGGCTTTTCCCGCCTACGAGGCCGAGATAGGTGACTACGTGCGCCGCAGCCGCACGTTCGCCGTCAACGCGGCCAAGAAGCTCGTCCCCGGCAGCCGGTTCGACCTCTGGGCGCTGGCCGCGATAGCCCGGTTGATCAACCACCTGCCGGTGGCGCTCACCACGGCGGCCGCCAAGATCAGCAGCAAGGGCGTGCGGCTGCACGACTCGATCGCGCTCAAGGACTACGCGAGCACCCCCTGGCCGCGGAGCTTGTCCGCCTCCTCCTGAGACAGCCCCCACTCCGACAGGTCGGTGAGTCGGGTGGCGGGGGAGAGGTCCGGCCGGGGCGCGCCGAGCAGGCGGGGCGCGGGCACCGGCTGGGTGACACCGCCGATCTCGACGAAGGAGCCGCGGGCGGCGTTGTGCGGGTGGCGGGGCGCCTCGGCCATGGACAGCACCGGCGAGACGCACGCGTCCGAGCCCTCGAACAGCGCCTCCCACTCGGCCCGCGTGCGCTTCCCGAACTCCTCGGCCAGGCGGGCCTTCAGCGCGGGCCACTGCGCCCGGTCGTTCCTGTCGGGCAGGTCGGTCAGCCCCATCAGGCTGACCATCGCCTCCCAGAACTGCGGCTCCAGCGAGCCCACGGCCAGGAACTCGCCGTCGGCCGTCTCGTACGTGTCGTACTGCGGGGCGCCGGTGTCGAGCAGGTTCGTGCCGCGCGGCCCCCAGAAGCCGCTCTGCGCCGCCTGGTAGAACATCGAGAACAGGATCGCCGCCCCGTCCACCATGGCCGCGTCGACCACCCGCCCCTTGCCGGTGCGCTCCCGCTCGAACAGGGCCAGCAGCACCCCGTACGCCAGCATCAGCCCGCCGCCGGCGAAGTCGCCGAGGATGTTGATCGGCGGGGTCGGCCGCTCGCCCTCGCGGCCCAGCATCGACAGGATGCCGGAGATCGCGATGTAGTCGATGTCGTGGCCGGCCGTGGGCGCCAGCGGCCCGTCCTGGCCCCAGCCGGTCATCCGGCCGTAGACCAGCCGCTCGTTCACCGCGTGGAGGTCGTCGGGGCCGATGCCGAGCCGTTCGGCCACCCCGGGGCGGAACACCTCGATCACGACGTCGGCGTGCCGAGCCAGCTCCTTGAACGCGGCCACGCCCTCGGGGGACTTCAGGTCCAGCCCGATCGTACGCTTTCCGCGATCCATCACATCGCCGCGCGGCCGGTCGGAGACCGCCTTGACCCGGTCCACGCGCAGCACCTCGGCGCCGTGGTCGGACAGCATCATTCCGGCGAACGGCCCAGGTGCGAGCCCTGCCAGCTCCAGGACGCGTACCCCGGCGAGCGGGCCGCTGCGAACGTCAGGCATCTCCCCAGTAGAACAACATTCGGTGATCTATCGCAAGCCGCCTTCGCGACCTTCCGGCGAAGAGGTGGGAGGTATGGGAAACTTGCCCACTGTGTTCGGGTGGTCAACAGGGGTAGGACATGGTTTCGGATAGCAACCGGCTCATCGCGGGACGCTACCAGTTAGTACGCGAACTGGGCCGCGGGGGCATGGGCGTCGTCTGGGAGGGGCAGGACACCCTGCTCAACCGGCAGGTCGCCATCAAGGAGGTCCTGCTGCCCCCTGGGCTGTCGCCGGGCGAGCAGGAGCGCCAGCTTTTAAGAACCGCCCGCGAGGCCCGCACCGCGGCCAAGCTGAGTCACTCGTCCGTCGTCGCGATCTACGACGTCGTCGAGGAGGGCGGCCGTCCGTGGATCGTGATGGAGCTGCTGCGTCACCCCACGGTGGAGGAGGTCGTGCTCACCTCCGGCGCGCTCCCGGTGCGGGAGGCGGCCGAGCTGGGCCGGCAGGTGCTGTCGGCGCTGCGCAGCGCCCACGAGGTGGGCATCCTGCACCGCGACGTCAAGCCGAGCAACATCCTCATGGCCGAGGACGGCCGGGCCGTGCTCATGGACTTCGGCATCGCGACCGCCGAGGGCGACCCGTCGCTCACCAAGACCGGCATGGTCACGGGCTCGCCGAGCTTCCTCGCTCCCGAGCGCGTCCGCGCCGAGCACGCGGGACCGCCTTCCGACCTGTGGTCGCTCGGCGCCACCCTGTACGCGTGCATGGTGGGCCGCTCGCCGTTCGAGCGGGGCGACCCCATGTCGACGCTCAACGCGCTGCTCAGCGAGGAGCCCGACTACCGCCGGATCCCGCCGATCATGCATCCGGTCCTGCGCGGGCTGCTGCAGAAGGAGCCGGAGCAGCGGGTCGACGCCGCGGAGGCCGAGCGGCTGCTCCAGGCCATCCTCGCCGCCAAGCCCGCGAGCGCCGACCGGGACGTGCCGGAGCGGAAAGCGGGCGGCGGCCGGGCCCGTGCCCTGCTCGCGGCGGCCGCGGCGGCGGTCGTGGTGATCGCGGGCGGCGCGGTGGCGTACTTCCAGCTCGCGCCCCCGGCGGAGGGCGGCACCCGGCACACCGCCCAGCCCGCCGCCGCGACCAGCGCGCTCACGCCGACGGCCACGAACACGGCGGAGCCGAGCACGACCCCCACCCCGACGCCCAGCGTGACCAGGGCCGTCCCGATCGTGCGCATGTGGAAGTCGCGTGACGGCGGCTGGTCGATCATGCGGCCCACCGGCTGGCGCGGCGCGCTCAAGGAGGCCAACACCGAGTGGACGCGCCGGGACCGGAACGCGCATCTCGGGGTCGAGGCCGTCTACTCCTCCGTCGACCCGAACCAGATCCTGCGCGACGGGCAGGAGACCCTCGCCCAGAACGCCCAGGACGTCGTCACCCGCGGCCGCAGGACGGTCGTGCACCAGGGCACGAAGGCCGCGGAGTGGGAGTTCTCCTGGACCGCGGGCACCGGGGGCGACGCCCCGTGGGTCACGCCGGGCGCCCGCTACCACGAGGTACGGCGGGTCGTCGCCATCGGCAACACCTCGTACATCCTGTCCTGGACGGTCGCCGAGGCCCAGTGGACGCGTAACAGGGGCCTGATGCGCCAGGTGATCAGCAGCTTTACTGTGGGGGCATGAGCCCCTGGAACCTGCTCGCCCTTCCCCCGCTCCCCGAAGAGCTCATGCGCCACCTGCTCGCCCCGCTGGGTGAGCAGGTGGCCGTACGCGTGCCCGCCGCCCGCGACCGGGACGCGCTGCTGGCCGCGCTGGCAGAGGCGGAGATCGTGCTCGGCGACTGGACGGGCACGCTCGCGATGGACGCCGAGGCGGTCAAGGCGGCGCCCCTGCTGGCGTTCGTGCAGCAGCCGTCCGTGGGCGTGGACGGCCACGACCTCGACGCACTGGCGGCGGCCGGGGTGCCGCTGGCCAACACGCCGGGCGTCAGCGCGGTGGCGGTCTCCGAGTGGTGCCTGGCCGCCACGCTCTCGCTGTCGCGCAAGCTGGGCGCCGCCGACGCAGCCGTGCGCGCGGGTGAGTGGCCCCAGCAGGGCCTGCAGCCCTACGAGCTGCGCGGGCGCCGCGTCGGCATCGTCGGCTACGGCCCGATCGGCGCCACATGCGCGGAGATGTTCCAGGCGCTCGGCTGCCACGTCTCCTACTGGACCCGCACGCCCCGTGAGGACCCCGGCTTCGCGGACCTGCCGGAGCTGATCGCCTCCAGCGACGTGCTGGTCGTGGTCATCGCGCTCTCCGACGAGACCCGCGGCCTGGTCGACCCCGGCCGCATGAAGCGGGGCGCCCTGCTCGTGAACGCGGCGCGGGGCGGCGTCGTGGACCAGCGGGCGCTCGTCGCGGCCCTGCGCGAGGGCCACCTGGGCGGCGCGGCGCTCGACGTCTTCGACGTGGAGCCCCTGCCGGCCGACGACCCGCTTCGGGACCTCCCGAACGTCCTGCTGTCGCCGCACGTCGCGGGCGTCACGCCGGAGGCCACGGGGCGCTTGCTCACGTCCACCCTGGACAACCTTGCCGCCGCCGTCGAGGGGCGCGAGGCGGACAACGTGGTCAATGGCGTAACCCCTACGATCCGCAGGAAGTTTACGCAATCGCCTACCACTTAGGCATTTCACCTGTCACTATGAACAGTTTTCGTGTCTTTAACGACCCCGGTCTGTTCGAGGTCGCTCACGGGAGATACCTTCTTACGGACGATCTCTACCAGCTCAAGGGGGTGCAACCGTGGAGACGAAGATGTCGACACACCAACGGGCAGTAGAGCAGATCCGGCAGTCGTACGCCGAGATCCCGGGCGGCGCCGCACCGCGCCTGGCCAAGTCCACGTCCAACCTCTTCAGGTTCCGCGACGGTGGCAGGACGGCCAAGCTCTCGGCGAGAGATCTCGACGAGGTCATCAGCGTCGATCCCGAGACGATGACGGCCGAGGTCCAGGGCATGACGACGTACGAGCGCCTGGTGGACGCGACGTTGCCGTACGGGCTGATGCCGTACGTGGTGCCGCAGCTCAAGACGATCACGCTGGGCGGGGCCGTGACCGGGCTCGGCATCGAGTCCACGAGCTTCAGGGACGGCCTGCCGCACGAGTCGGTCGAGGAGCTTGAGATCCTCACCGGTGACGGGCGCGTCATCGTGGCCCGCGACGACAACGAGCACCGGGAGCTCTTCCGCTCGTTCCCCAACTCCTACGGCACGCTCGGCTACGCGCTGCGCATCCGGATCAAGCTCCGCAAGGTCCAGCCGTACGTGCATCTCACGCACGTCAAGTTCACGGACGCGGCCAAATGCATGCTGGCCCTGCAGGAGATCTGCGACAGCATGGTGCACGACGGGGAGAACGTCGACTTCGTCGACGGCGTTTTCTTCACCCCGGGGGAGATGTACATCACGGTCGGCCGTTTCGCCGAGCGTGCGCCTTACGTCTCGGACTACACCGGGATGCGCATTTACTACCAGTCGATCAGGCAGCGCAACCGCGACTGGCTGACCATCCGCGACTACCTGTGGCGCTGGGACACCGACTGGTTCTGGTGCTCGCGGGCGTTCGGCGTGCAGCAGCCCGTCGTCCGCTCCCTCATGCCGCGCCGCTGGATGCGCTCAGACGTCTACCGCCGCCTCGTGGCGCTGGACCGGAAGTATGGTGTCACCGCCCGGATCGACAGGTGGCGTGACCAGCCCGTACAGGAGTCCGTGATCCAGGACGTCGAGGCTCCGGTCGAGCGGGGGGCGGAGTTCCTGGAGTTCTTCCACGACAAGGTGGGCATGACACCGGTGTGGATGTGTCCGCTGCGGGCGAGCTCGCGCTGGCCGCTCTACCCTCTGGAGCCGGGCAGGCTCTACGTGAACTTCGGATTCTGGGGCATGGTGCCGTTGCCGCGGGGGCAGTTCGACGGCTACTACAACCGACTGATCGAGCGCGAAGTGCACGAGCTCGACGGTCACAAGTCGCTCTACTCGACCTCGTTCTACGCTCGCGAGCAGTTCTGGCAGCTGTACAACGGCGACGCCTACTGGCCCGTCAAGCGGGAATACGACCCGAACGGTCGTCTGCTTGACCTCTACGAAAAATGTGTAGCGGGAAGGTGAGCTGTGGCGCTGGCAACCATCTTTGAAAAGATCGTCGGCTCGGAAGCGAACGTCGCGTTCCAGGCGTACGACGGCAGCAAGGCGGGACCGGACGGGTCCGACCTGAGCATCGAGGTCAAATCCCCCATCGCGGTCGCCTACCTGGCGCAGGCACCCGGCGAGCTGGGCCTGGCCAGGGCGTACATCTCCGGCCACATCGACGTGCACGGCGACATGTACACCCTGCTCGACCGCATGTGGAACATCACCACCAACGACCTGACCACCCAGGAGAAGGTCGCCGCCGTGCGCGCCCTGGGCGTCAAGCCGCTGCTCATGCGGGTGCCGCCGCCCCCGCAGGAGATGCGCCAGAGCACTCTGGCCAAACTGGGCTCCCGTCACGCCAAGCAGCGCGACGCCGAGGCCATCCATCACCACTACGACGTCTCCAACCGCTTCTACGAGTGGGTCCTGGGGCCGTCCATGGCGTACACGTGCGCCGTCTTCCCCTCGGAGGACGCGACGCTCGAGGAGGCCCAGTACACCAAGTTCGACCTGGTGGCCCGCAAGCTCGACCTCAAGCCGGGCATGCGCCTGCTGGACGTCGGCTGCGGCTGGGGCGGGATGGTCATGCACGCCGCCAAGCACTACGGCGTCAAGGCCCTCGGCGTGACGCTGAGCCGCCAGCAGGCCGAGTGGGCCCAGAAGGCCATCGCGGAGGCGGGCCTGCAGGACCTGGCGGAGGTCCGCTACATGGACTACCGCGACGTCCAGGAGTCGGACTTCGACGCGGTCAGCTCGATCGGCCTCACCGAGCACATCGGCAAGACCAACGTCCCGTCGTACTTCGAGTTCCTGTATGGCAAGCTCAGGCCGGGCGGCCGGATCCTCAACCACTGCATCACGCGGCCGACCGGCAAGGAGAAGACGTTCAACAAGGGCGGCTTCATCAACCGGTACGTCTTCCCCGACGGCGAGCTGGAGTCGGTCGGCTGGCTGGTCAGGCAGATGGAGGACATCGGCTTCGAGATCCGCCACGAGGAGAACCTGCGCGAGCACTACGCCAAGACGCTGCGCCACTGGTGCGACAACCTCGACGCCAACTGGGCGGACGCGGTCGAGGAGGTCGGCATGGGCACGGCCCGGGTGTGGGCTCTGTACATGGCGGGCTGCATCGTGGGGTTCGAGCGCAACAAGGTCCAGCTCCACCAGGTGCTGGGCGTCAAGCTCGACACGGAGGGCCACTCCGAAGTCTCCCTCCGGCCGTCCATCGACTGGCCCTGAAACACGGTCTTCGCCTTGGGAGGCGCTGCGCGCCGTACGAGTGCTCAGCCAGCGCCTCCCAAGGAGGCTCCGCCCCCTTTCGATCCCCCGAAACCCCCGCTCGCTGGTGCCCGCCCGTTGCCTGACCAGGCGGTGGGTCCGCTGGAGCCCACCCCGAAACCTCCGCTCGCTTCGCTCGCTGAAGCCGCAAGCGCGCGTTGCCCGGTTGCCGGGTCCGTTGACTCGTCGGCCGAGACGGCGACCGTCCCGGAACACTGGGTGGCAGAGGTGCGCGCGGCAAAGCGCCCGAGGATGGAACCGCCGCCAGCACCCCCGCCCGTGAGGCCCTCCGGTGCTTTCGGGCGGGGCGGTCTACGCGCTCTTTCTCCGGCGCCGTTCGTCGACGACCTGTTCGGCCGTCAACCCGCACACGTGCTGCACAAACCAGCCCCTGCCATCGGCCGCCCCCTTGCCGTCCCACTGCTTGGCGTCTTCCTCGGACATACCGAGAGGCACCGGCACCTTGACGGGCCGGGAAGTGGCGCGCCACGGCTGGCCGCTGTATGTCGGGTTCCGGCTGTAAATCGGGTTCCAGTAGGTGTAGTCGCCGCCGACCACCGGCGTGGGGTCGAGCAGGATGCGGATCCCGCCACAGCGATCGAACAGGTGGGCGCGCACCACGTCCTGGCCGCAGTCGCCGCATAGAGCGAAGGCGTTCCTCACCGCCGCCACACCGACCATCCGGGATGAGGATGCAGGGGCGCATCGCACCTCGGGGCGACGTTCTCCGGGATGCCGTAGTAGGCACAGGTCTCACCGCGACCCCCAACTGCGCTACCGGGGATCTCAGGCGAGCACGATGGTGGATAGACCTGCCGATGCCGCGTCACGCTTTCGCCGCCGGCCGGTCTGGCGTCCGATGCGGGCGACGGCGCGGGGTTTGGGTGCGCTGACTGTCCATGGCTCGGACAGTAGGTAGGGCGCTTCACCAGCCGCCATGGGAGTTGCGTGCAGTTGCTTGCCGGCTCAGCGAAGTTGAGAAATGTTGTCGATGCGCGTCGGCTGAAGCTCGGGAAAGGAGTGCTGCCCTCGGACAAGCTTGAGATCAGTCTCCGACGAAAGGAACTGGTCATGGCACGTCGACTGCGATTCAACGGCTCCGGTTCCGGCGAGGGCGGCTGCCCCGCTGTGCACGAGGACCTCGACACAGGTGAGGTCATCGTGCACGGACCGCGACTCACGGACCCCGACGACATCGCCCAACTGCAGCACCTCGACGAAGACGAGGTCGCCATCGTCGTGCCGCGCAACACGTTGATCGATTTCGGTCCGCGCAGCCGGGACACCAAGCCGCGCATTCTCAACCCGGAGCAGTTCGCACTCCTCTTCGAGAACTTCCGGCACAGCGCATGGCATCTGGAGATGCGCGCACGTTACGCCTCCGACGAAGCCACCGAGACCTACGCCCAGTTCGTACGAGGCGAGGCTCCTGCGTGGGACCTCACCACCCCATGGAGCACCACCATCCGCGCGAAGACCGAAGACGGCGCAGCGGTCGGCCGCCAGTACAACCGGCTACGTGACGTCGCACGGCACTACGCGGTTCCATACAAAGAGTTCGCGGCAACGATGACTGCGAAGGAGTAGCAGAAACAGGTGTATGCGTACCAGTGAGTACTGACTATCAGGCAGCGCGCGAAGCCTCAGGCGTTCGGCTTCGAGAGATCAGACTTTCGACCCCCAGAGGTCGACTCACCGGTACCCAGCTCGCCCGAGAGTACGGATGGAACAAGTCCAAGGTCAGCAGACTAGAGAACGGGAAGCAGACTCCCACGCCTGACGATCTGCGGATGTGGGTGGACGCATGCGGCCAGCCCGAGACGTACGACGAACTGCTCGCCAGGCTACGAGGCTTCGAATCGCATATCCGGTCCTGGCGACGGCAACTTGCCGCAGGTCACAGGCCGGTCCAGGACGCACATAACGACGCTCAGGCCAATTCCTCGGTGCTGCGCGCATGGGAGTCCTCGTGGATTGTCGGCATCCTTCAGACACCCGACTATGCGCGCGCTGTGCTCACGCGTTCCGCCGAACTGCACAAGTCGCCGCAGGACACCGAAGAAGCCGTCCGGTCTCGTATGAAGCGGCAAGAGCTTCTCTACAGCGGAGGCAGGCGCTACCACATCATCCTCTGGGAACCGGTGCTGCGCGCCCTGATCTGCCCGCCTTCGGCGCTCGCCGCCCAGCTCGATCGCCTCATGGGGGTCATCGGCATGGACACCGTAGAGCTGGGAATCGTGCCGCTGCATGCCTCACTGAAGGTCCCACCGGGTGTCGGCTTCTGGATTTACGATGATCGCCAAGTGGTCACCGAAACTTGGCACGCCGAACTGTGGCTGGACGACGCGATCAGCGTCGAGACCTACTTGCGCACCTGGAAGCTGCTCCAGAAGTCTGCGGTGTACGGAGCCGATGCCCACAACCTGATCCATTCAGCGCGACGGATGCTTCCTCCACCCTGAAGGCTTGCGCCACAGGCTGGTTGACGTGGCATGGGTGTGTAATTCTCCTCCGAGGCGGAGGATCTTCCCCCCGAGTAGGAAAATCCTCCACCGCAAGGTATGACGCGGGGGGAAGCTTTCCGCGCGGGCGGTGAAGTCCGTCTCGGACCCTAGGCGGTGCGGCCGAAGGGGAAAGCGCCTCGCGGCTCGAATGATTGACATCGGGATGTCATTCCTCCTCCGGAGGAGAGGATCCTTCCCCTGAGTGGGAAGATCCTCCACCGCCGGATGCCGCGAGGGGAACCGCGGCACGGCTCAGTTCATCGCGCGGTTGCGAAGCCGGTGGTGACCTTGGACCATCTCCTTACCGATGTGTGCGACGTTCCGGGAGTGCCCTGTGATCACCGAGGATCTTTCCGAACCGGAACTCGCCCTCTGGGAGGCGTTTCCCGCGGCGCGTCCTTTAGATCTTCCCGGCTCTCCCGTTCGGGCCGCGATCATCGCGCGACTGCTGCTCGGCGCCCAGGAACGCCTCCCGGGGCAGACACCCGGGTTGCGCCTGTCCGGAGCCCGGGTCACCGGCCGGCTGGATCTGTCGTACGCCGAGGTGCAGCACCCTCTGATCTTGACCGGGTGCGAGTTCGAGGAAGCGCCGGTGTTCACCGGAGCTCGTACCGGCCTGGTCGATCTCGCGGCCTCCCGGTTGCCCGGGCTGCAGGCCGGTGACGCCGTGATCGGCGGGGGGCTGGGCCTGGAAGGGTGCCTGGTGGATGGCCCGATTCGGCTCGGCGGAGCGCACGTGTCCGGGACGGTGGATCTCTGCGGTGCGGAGATCCGCGCGGATCCGGCCATCCACGCCGACGGTCTGATCGTCGAGCGGGATCTTCTGTGCGCGAACACCGCCATCGACGGGGAGCTACGCATCTCGGGCGCCAGGATCGGCGGGGCGATGACGCTCGACGGCGCGCGGGTCGGGCGGTCAGGCGGCAACAGCCTGACTGCCGAGGGAGCCGTCATCGACGGCGGGCTGTCGTGTGGCCCTGGCTTCCGCTCGTACGGCGTGCTGAGCGTGCAGGATGCCCGGGTGGGACGGAGGTGCGGGTTCAGCGGGGCGCGGCTGTCCAACCCCGACGGCGTCGTCCTGAACGCGGAAAGGCTCACCGTCGAGGGTGGGCTGCTCATCGACAAAGGTTTGATCGCCGAGGGCGAAGTGCTGCTGCGGGGAGTCCGCGTGGCCGGGTCGCTCTCGTTCGCTGATGCGACCCTCGTCAATCCGGGAGGACGCGCGCTGAACGCGCCGCTGATGGAGCTGGGCGGCGGGCTGCGCGCCACACCGGGCTTCGTGGCGACCGGACAGGTCTTCCTCGACTCGACGCAGGTCCGCGGATCGGTCAACTTCGACCGCGGGAGACTGTCCAACCCGGCTGCGACGGCGCTGTCGATGCGGCGGCTGGGGGTCACCGGCAGACTCAGTTGCAGCGAGGGCTTCACCGCCGATGGAGAGATCGTGCTCATCGACGCCAAGGTGGAGGGCAGCCTGGAGTTCCACGGCGCCGTCCTCAGCAATCCCGGGGGGCGGGTGCTGGCCCTGTGGGAGGTGGCCGCGGGCGGTGGCATCGACTGCTGCGAAGGCTTCACCGCTCAGGGCGCCGTCTCGATCAGGAATTCGCGGATCGCCGCCGTGCTGTGCTTCGCGGAGACCACCATCGACGGCGACCTGCACGTACGTGGCGTCGAAGCGGCTTCGCTGAAGATCGGGCCGGAGACCGTGCTTCTTGGCGCCGTCGACCTTCGCCACACCCGCGTCGGCGTGCTCGATGACGTTCCCGGCCGGTGGCCGGATCGACTCCTGGTGAACGGCTTCACCTACGACAGCCTTGAGACTCCCCTGCCGGTCCAGGAGCGGCTTGACTGGTTGGCCAAGGAGGACTACCAGCCTCAGCCGTACGAGCAGTTGGCCACCGTCTACCGCAGGCACGGTCTCGACGAGGCCGCCCGGGACGTGCTGCTGGCCAAACAGCGTCGCCGCCGGACGGGGCAACGGCTCGGGGCGCGGCTTTGGGGGTACCTGCAGGACTGGACGGTGGGGTACGGCTACCGCCCGTTGCGTGCCGCGCTCTGGCTCGGAGCCCTTCTCCTCATCGGCACGGTCGTTTTCACCGTCGACCACCCACCGGCCTTCAAGCCGGGCGAGGCGCCACCCTTCAACGCCTTCCTCTACACCCTGGACCTGCTCCTCCCGATCATCAGCTTCGGGCAGGAGGGCGCCTTCGGCCCGCGCGGTTCACAACAGTGGCTCGCGGCCGGGATGGTCGCTGCGGGGTGGATCCTTGCCACGACCATTCTGGCGGGCCTCACCCGCGGGCTCTCCCGCCAATAGCCCCGGACAGGGGACTTGGCGTGATGTGACAGAGATCATCATCAGCGATGATCGGCGGATGAAACGCATGAGCGTCGCGCTGGTGGCGGCCGGCCTGCTGAGCGTCACGATTCCCGGCGGCGCCGTGCACGCGGCTCCCGAATCGAAGTCTCTCGACCCCGTCGTCAAAGCGATCAAGAAGCAGTTCGCGAAGAAGAGCGGCGTGCGCTTCTCCGTCAAGCGACGCGGCGGGCCCCCGCCCGCGGAGGACCTTCAGGCGTCCGGTGCGTACCGCTTCAACGCCTCCGGTGTGTTCGCCGCCGACATCACGGAGATCTCCCAGGAGGCGGAGGGGACAGGCCGGTCCCGGGAGATCAGCATCGGCCGGGAGTTCTACTCACAGGCCTACGTGCGTTCCAAGGACGGCAAGTACGTCTGGAAGTCGCCGCCGACGGTGGGGAAATGGTCCTACGGGCGGAACTACGCCGGGGTCGTCTGGGGAGAGGACCTGATCAACGGGATCAACCCGGGCTTCCTCAAGCTGGTCGCCTCTCACGGTGCGACCAGCGCCGACGGCGGAACGTTCGAGGGAGTGAGAACGACCCTCCACAGCGGCACGGTGACGGTTCCCGCGCTGGGCGAGAGGCAGGCCGGGATGACCTTCGGGACCGCGAAGGAGGACGGTGTATGGAGCGGGCCGATCGTCTGGAAACTCTGGGTGGGCCCGGACAACCTGCCGCGACGTTTCCACGCCATCATCAGGTTCACCCGGCCGGAGGGCGGTAAGGCCGAGACCATGACGATGAACGTCATCTATCGAGGCTGGGGAAAACCCGTCAAGATCACGGCCCCGCCCAAGCACCTCATCGCCGACTGATGGCGGTGGAACGGCGGCGCACCGTCCCCTGGTGGGGAGCGGTGCGCGTCTACTGTGACAGTTGCCGGTCTTTGGCGTGTTTCCCGCGGCTGGTGTGGGTTTCGTCCTCGGTGGAGTCCTCTTGGGGCTCTGGTAGCTCGTCCTTGGGACTATGGGGCTTGGCGTGCCTGCCCACGTGATCTCCTTTGGCGAACGTGATTACTAACAGTAACTTTATGGCTACGATATGCATGGAAGCAAGAGTAAGACTCACGAATCCAGGTCGCCGAACGGGGATGCCAGGGTTTTGAGGGTGCCCGTGAGGCCCGCCCAGCTCTCCACGGCGTCCGGCGTGCGCCCATGCGGCGAGCGGAACCACTCCACGAACTCGGCGACGTCGTCCAGGGCCCACCGCAGCCGGTAGAGCTCCAGCGCCGCCGCGTCGGGGGTGCGGCCCGTGGCGTCGGCGTAGCGGGCCAGGTCGCCGGCGTCCCGGGCGACCAGCCACAGGTCGCGTTCGGGCACGGCCAGCCCCACCGTGTCCCAGTCGACCAGCAGCCACCGTTCGCCGGAACGCAGCAGGTTGCCCGGGTGGGGCTCGCCGTGCGTCACCACGGGCTCGCCGGGGTCGGCGGCCATCCGGTCGAACTCGGCGAGCCCGCGGCGCAGCACCCCGGCGTGGTCGGCGATCAGCTCCCTGGCGGGCTCCGAGTACGGGCCGCCCAGCCAGGGCAGGCGCCTGTCCTGGAGCGCCTGCTCCAGCCCGGCCCGGCCCGAGAGCTCCAGGGGACGCGGGGGAGTGGACAGGGGTGGCGGCGTGGCGTGGAGGGTGGCGAGCAGGTCGATGATCGCAGCGCGGTCCTCGGCCGGCTGCTCCTCGCCGAACTCGCCGGCGCGGCCGTTCACGAAGGGGAAGACGCTCATCGCCCACCGGTGGCGGTCGAGCCGCAGGAGCGTCGCCCCGTCGGTGGTGCGCAGCGGCGCCACCACGAAGCCGAGCCCCGCCTCCGACCGCAGCGCCGCGGCCGTGTCCATGGCCGGCCGGAGCCCGTCGAAGCCGCGCCGGCGTACGTCCGCGACCGTGATGAACCAGCGCCCGTCCGCGATCCAGTGGTAGTCGCCGAAGCCGACCGGCGCGTAGTCCAGCGTGCGTGCCTCGATGCCCCACGCGCCGAGCGCGGGCGGCAGTAGTCCTTCGTCGAACGAATCCGGTCTGTCCCGCATCCGGCCACGCTATCGATCAGGACATTTCACTTCAGCCGGATTAACAGCTCGATGGCGGACAGCACGTCGGTCACCGTGTGATCGGCCACGACCCCGCCGGAGACTCCGCGATCGACCCAGATCGTCCGCAATCCCGCCTGGCGGCCGCCCGCGACGTCCTTCTCGGGGTCGTCGCCGATGACCCAGCCGTCCGGCCTCAGCGACGCGCCGCACCTGCGGGCCGCGATCTCGAACAGCCGGACGTCGGGCTTCCGCACGCCCTCCGCGCCGGAGATCGCCCAGCCGTCCACGCGGGCCGCGAGCCCCGTACGCTCGATCTTGCCGGTCTGGTTGTCGGCCATCCCGTTCGTCGCGATGCCGATCAGCCAACCGGCCGCCCGCAGCCGCTCGAGCCCGTCGAGCACCTGTGCGGGGCACGAGATCAGGTGCGGCAGCCGGGCCCGGTAGGCCGCCCACAGCGCGTCGACCGGCTCGGCCAGCCCGAAGTGCTCGCGGGCCAGCCCGAAGAAGGCGTCCATGGGCAGGGACCCGTCCGCGTCCGTCGCCACCATCCACGCCACCGCCTCCTCGTCGAGCCCCCGCTCGGCGGCGAACTCGGCGGCCCACAGCTTGAAGGCGGACAGCCGGTCGATGAGCGTGTTGTCCAGGTCGAAGAGGGCCAGGGGGCGCGTCACGCGTTCCTCGCCGCGACGAGCTCGTCGGTGGCCGAGCGGTACGCCGCTGTCGCCCGCCCGAAGTAGTCGAACAGCGTGGCCCGCTCCGCCTCCGGATACTCCTGGATCAACGCGGCCAGCCGCGCCCGGGTGCCCGCCAGCACCTCGTCGAGCCGTTCCGGCCGGCCTGTCGACTCGACCATGACCTTGCGCCGGTCCGCGGGGTCGGGCGCGCGGCGTGCGTACCCGCCCTCCTCCAGGCGGTCGATCAGCCGCGTCGTGGCGCCGGTGGTCAGCCCCGTCTGGGCGGCCAGCTCGCCGGAGGTGAGCGGCCCGGTGAGGTCGAGCAGGTTGAGCGCGTAATAGTCGGTGGCGTTGAGTCCGGCGGCCTCGGCGGCGGCCAGGCTGTTGAGCACGATCGCGCTCAGGTAGCGCCGGAAGACGGCGCTCGGGTCGGTTGACAAGCCCAACTCCTCTTCCTTAACTTAATATCTGCATGAGAGCAGAGACTTATCTAGTGCAAATAATATCAGAGGGAGCGGAAATGATCACCAGTGAGATCCAGGAGCTGTTCGCCGAACTGGAGGACGCCTGGAACCGTGGCGACGGCGCCGCGTACGGCGCCTGCTTCACCGGCGACGCCACCTACACGACCTTTGCCGGCACCGTCTACCGCGGCCGCGACGACCTGGCCGCCGGTCACCAGGCCCTCTTCGACACCGTGCTGAAGGGCACGAGGATGTTCAACGAGCTCACGGGGGTGCGCTTCTACGGCCCAGCCACCGCTGTGGTCACCGGCAAGGGAGACGTGGCCAGGAAGCGCCCCGGCAAGCTGGCCAAGGTGCAGACGTACACGCTGGTCCGCGAGACGGACGGCCGGTGGCGCATCGCGGCCTTCCACAACACCCGGCGCCGGCCGCTGATCGAGGCGGTGTCGTTCAGGTACGTCCCGGCCAGCCGGCCGCGCGGATGAGGAACGCGGCCCGCTCCTCGACCGGCGCCCTGGGCAGCGTGACCACCGAGTAGCCGTAGTCCGCGTAGGCCCGTACGACCGCCTCGTACGTCCGCTCGGCCTCCCCGAGGCTCTGCCTGCGCTCGCTGTCGTGCTCGTAGATCTCCGGCCACGGCGGCGCGGCGAACACCCGCCGGTGGTAGCGGTACGTCCGAGCCGCGTTGTGCAGGTGCTCTGGCACCGTACGCCCCAGCATGCGCAGATAGCCGATCGTGTCCACCAGCCCCCGATCGAAGACCACGGGCCCCGCGCCCGAGGCGGCGTGATAGGACCGCAGGTCCCACGACAGCATCAGCTCGGCGAACAGCCCCGGGTCCAGCCACGGCAGCGCCGGCCCCGAGATCGCCACCTGGTCCCGGATGATCGCCCGCCCGGCCTCCGGCTGCGCCCGGAACCCCATCGAGGCGAGGTGCCCGACCAGGGTGCTCTTCCCCGCGCCCGGCCCTCCGGTGATGACGACGTAGCCGTCCGCCATGTGACCTCCCAAAGAGAAAGGCGCGGGCAGAGTGCCCGCGCCTGAGGGAAAGGAGTCGACCGGTTACCGGAGCTCGCGCTTGAGGATCTTGCCCGTGGCCGTCATCGGCAGGGAGTCACGGAACTCGACGATCCGGGGGTACTTGTAGGCCGCCATGTTGTCCTTGGCCCAGGCGATCAGCTCGTCCTCGGTGATCGTCACGCCCGGCGCGGGGATGACGTACGCCTTGAT
Organism: Nonomuraea sp. NPDC005650; assembly: GCF_040605375.1. Taxonomy (NCBI): domain Bacteria; kingdom Bacillati; phylum Actinomycetota; class Actinomycetes; order Streptosporangiales; family Streptosporangiaceae; genus Nonomuraea; species Nonomuraea sp. NPDC005650. The sequence continues at coordinate 167,502 of NZ_JBEXCR010000011.1, read as the reverse complement.
CTCCTCGCCGTGGGACTCGTGCGCGACCCCCACCACGGCGGCCAGCGACACGGCCTCGTGGGTCATCAGGACCTCTTCGAGCTCCCGCGGATAGACGTTGAAGCCGCCACGGATGATCATGTCCTTGGCCCGGTCGACGATGGAATAGTACCCGTCCGCGTCACGGGTCGCGATGTCGCCCGTGCGGAACCAGCCGTCCTGCATCACCTCGGCCGTCGCCTCCGGGCGGCCGTAGTAGCCCTTCATGATGTTGTGGCCGCGGACGGCGATCTCGCCGGGGCCCTCGCCCTCGACGGTCTTCCAGTCGCCGTCGACCAGTTTCATCTCCACGCCCCAGATCGGCGTGCCGATGGTGCCGGGCTTGGTGGGGCGGCCGAGCTGGTTGAAGCTGGCCACCGGCGAGGTCTCCGACAGGCCGTACCCCTCCAGGATGCCGACGCCGACGGTCCGCTCGAAGTCCTTGAGCACCTCGACCGGCGAGGACGCGCCGCCGGCGACGGCGACGCGAAGGGCGCGGGGCACCTCCGCGCCCTCCGCGTGGATCTTGGTGAGCATGCCCCAGTACATCGTCGGCACCCCGGCGAAGAACGTGACGCCCTCCTTGGCCATGAGCGCGAGCGCCTCGCCCGGGTCGAAGCGCGGCAGCAGCACGACGGTGGCGCCGCGCAGGAAACCGGTGTTCATGACGACGGTCTGGCCGAAGGAGTGGAACAGCGGCAGGACCGCCAGGTACGTGTCACCCTCGTCGGTGCGGGGGAACATCTTGTCGCTGACCATGGCGTTCATGAGCATGTTCTGGTGGCTGAGCTCGGCGCCCTTGGGCTGGCCCGTGGTGCCCGAGGTGTAGAGGATCACCGCGGTGTCGTCGGGCGCCGTCTGCACGGTCGCGAACTCGCCCGCCATGCCGCCCAGCGCCGCCCAGATCGACTCGCCGTACTCGGACTCGGTCGCGAGCGGGGTCGCGGGCAGCACGAAGAAGTGCTCGCAGCCCTCCGCGGCCTCGAAGCCCGCCTTGCCGCGCTCGCCCAGCGGCAGCTCGGGCGTGCCCTCGAAGCAGAAGAAGGCCTTGGCGTCGCTGTCGCCGAGGTGGTAGGTGATCTCCCGCGACTGCAGCAGCACGTTGAGCGGCACCACCGTGGCGCCGGTCTTCAGGATGCCGTAATAGACGAACGGGAAGTACGGCAGGTTGGGGCACGCCAGCGCGACCTTGTCTCCCTTGCCGACGCCTCGGGCGACGAGGAGGTTCGCGACCTGGTTGGCGATGGTGTCGATCATGGAGTACGGCAGCCGCATGTCGCCGAAGACGATGGCGGTGCCGTCAGGGGTGTTCCTGGCGCTGTCCTCCAGGACGATCGACAGGTTGAGCATGGCGCCTTCCTCCTCTGAGCCGGGGCTTGGGCGCCATCCTCGCAAAAGGTCATACCGACTAGTAGGTAACCGAGGTCACAACTCCATATGGACGTGCCGCCCGGCCTGGAGTAAGCAAGTAACAAGTTACTTGGAGGAGCCATGGAGTACGACTACGTGATCGTCGGGGCGGGATCCGCCGGGTGTGTGCTGGCCAACAGGCTCTCGGCCGATCCGGGCGTGTCGGTCGCGCTGGTCGAGGCGGGTGGCCAGGACGACAAGCTGGAGATCCGCATGCCCGCCGGCTTCGCCAAGCTGTTCAAGACCGACTACGACTGGAACTACACCACGGCCAAGCAGAGCGAGATGTCGGGCCGCGAGCTCTACTGGCCGCGAGGCCGCGTGATCGGCGGCTCGTCCTCGCTCAACGCCCAGATGTGGGTGCGCGGCTGCGAGCGCGACTACGACCAGTGGGACATCCCGGGCTGGTCGTACGGCGAGGTCCTGCCGTACTTCACCAGGGCCGAGCACCGCGTCGGCAGCAACGAGGGCGGCGTCTACGGCACCGCCGGGCCGGTCTACATCTCCGAGCTGCGCAGCCCCAACGTCACCACCGCCGCGTTCCTCAAGGCGTGCGAGGAGCTCGGCTTCACCCGGCTCGGCGAGCTGAACGGCCGCTCCAACGAGGGCTACTGCCCCACCCCCGTCACCCAGAACCGGGGCCGCAGGTGGAGCTCGGCCGACGCCTACCTGCGCCCGGCCAAGGCCCGGCCCAACCTCCACGTGATCACCGGGGCGACCGTGGACCGGGTGGTGTTCGAGGGCAGGCGCGCGATCGGCATCGAGCACAGCGGGGGTGCCCAGATCAAGGCCAGGAGCGAGGTCATCCTGTCCGCGGGCGCGATCGGCTCCCCGTACCTGCTGATGCGCTCCGGCGTGGGCGCGCCCGACGAGCTGCGCGACGCCGGGGTCACGGTCGTGCACGAGCTGCCCGAGGTCGGCAAGAACCTCCAGGACCACCTCTCGTCCGGCGTGTTCGTCGAGTGCAAGCAGCCGGTGACGCTGACCAAGGCCGAGTCGATCAGCAACCTGCTGCGTTACATCGTGCTGCGCTCCGGCATGCTCACCACGAACGTGGGCGAGGCGGTCGCGTTCATCAAGACCTCGGCCGAGGAGCCCGCGCCCGACATCGAGCTGATCTTCGCGCCCGTGCCGTTCGTCGACCACGGCCTCGCCCCGCCGACCGGCCACGGGCTCACCGTCGGGGTCGTGCTGCTGCAGCCGGAGAGCCGCGGCCGGGTCGGGCTCAACGGCCGGGACGCGGTCATTGACCCCGGCTACCTGAGCGCGGAGGCCGACGTCAAGCGCCTGGTCGCCGGGCTGAAGACGGCCAAGCAGGTCTTCGCCACGGCGGCGATGAAGCCGTGGGCAGGCGGGCCGATGGCGCCGTACTGGGCGCCGGAGAGCGACGAGGAGCTCGCGCGGTGGGTGCGCGAGCGCGGCGAGACGCTCTACCACCCGGTCGGCACCTGCCGCATGGGCACGGACGACGCCTCCGTGGTCGATCCCTCCCTGCGCGTACGCGGCGTCGAAGGGCTCAGGGTCGTCGACGTGTCCGTGATGCCGACGTTGAACCGCGGCCACACGCATGCCCCGGCTATCATGATCGGCGAAAAGGCAGCAGATTTAATCGGTAAGCACCAGTAAGTGCCCCTTGACGTAAGTGGGCACTTGCAGAAGGCTTGTGTGATATGACACTGTCCGCTGACCTGGACCTGTCGCAGATCCCGTTCTGGGGGCTGCCGCAGTCCGAGCGAAATGAGGCCTTCCGCAGGCTGAGACAGCTGGACCGCCCGGTCTTCATGCGGGAGCAGATCGTGCCGTTCATCGGCGGCGGTCCCGGCTTCTACGCCCTCGTACGCCACGCCGACGTGACCGAGGCCAGCAGGAACGCGGCCGTGTTCAGCAGCGAGCCCTGTTCCAACAGCATCCCCGACATGCCGCGCTGGCTGAGCGTGTACTTCGGCTCGATGATCAACATGGACGACCCGAGGCACGCGCAGTTACGGCGGGTCGTGTCCAGGGCGTTCACGCCGCGCATCCTGGCGAAGATGGAAGAGGACCTGGCCAGGGCCGCCGCCGAGATCGTGGACGAGGCGATCGAGCAGGGGCCGGGCGACTTCGTCGCGCAGGTGGCCGCCAAGCTCCCCGTACGCGTCATCTGCGACATGATGGGGATCCCGGCCGAATTCCATGACATGGTGCTGCAGCAGACCAACGTCATCCTGGGCAACGCCGACCCCGAGTACACCGGCGTCGGCACCGACCTCAACCGCCGAAACGTCGCCAAGGGCCTGGCCAAGCTGCTGCGCGCCGGCTACTCACTCAACCGGCTGGCCGCCCGCCTGGGCGACGAGCGGCGCAAGCGCCCCACGGGCGACCTGGTCAGCCTGCTGGTCAACGGCGAGGAGCGGCTCAGCCCGCAGCAACTGGGGTCGTTCTTCATCCTGCTGGTGGTGGCGGGCAGCGAGACCACCCGCAACGCCATCGCGCACGGTCTCAAGCTCTTCACCGACCACCCCGAGCAGCGCGCGATCCTGCTGAACAACTTCGACGGCCACATCGTCACCGCGTGCGACGAGATCATCCGGTACGCCACGCCGGTGATCCAGTTCCGCCGCACGCTGACACGGGACCACGAGATGAACGGCATGCGGTACCGGAAGGGCGACAAGGTGCTGCTCTTCTACAACTCCGCCAACCGCGACGAAGCCGTCTTCCCGGACCCCGACACCTTCGACATCACCCGCGACCCCAACCCGCACGTCGGCTTCGGCGGGCCAGGGCCGCACTACTGCCTGGGCGCGCACCTGGCGCGCAGGGAGATGACCGTGATGTTCCGCGAGCTGTTCACCCGCGTGCCGCACATCCAGGCCGTGGGCGAGCCCGACCACCTGCTGTCCAACTTCATCAACGGCATCAAGCACATGGACTACACCTTCTGACCGGCGCGCGCGGGCACCCGTGCCCGCCGCGGGAGTTCCCCTCTGTGACGCAGGCCCCTTCAAGTTGTAGTACTCCTGAGGCGGGCCGAATGCTAGGTTTCGCAGTCATGGAGATCAGGACTGTCCACGCCAATGGGGTGGAGTTCGCGTATCTGTCGTTGGGGGAGGGGCCGCTGGCGCTGTGCCTGCACGGCTTCCCCGACTCCGCGCACACCTGGCGGCACCTGATGCCCGCGCTGGCCCAGCGCGGCTACCGCGCGGTCGCGCCGTTCATGCGGGGCTACGCGCCCACCGAGGTGCCCGCCGACGGCGCGTACGAGGACGCGGCGCTGGTGGCCGACGTCCGCGCGCTGCACGAGGAGCTCGGGGGCGACGAGGACGCGGTCGTCATCGGGCACGACTGGGGCGCCTTCCCCGTTTACCACCTGGCAGGACGCTTCCGCCGGGCCGTCACGCTCGCGGTGCCGCCGCCCGGCTCGCTCGGCGCCGGGTTCCTGGAGTACGACCAGCTCAAGCGGTCCTTCTACATCTTCCTCTTCCAGACGGGCCTGGGCGAGGCGGCCGCCGCGAGCCCCGGCTTCTTCGAGAACCTCTGGCACGACTGGTCGCCCGGCTACGACGCCCGCGAGGACCTGGAGTTCGTACGGCGCAGCATCGGCGCGCCCGCCAACCTGAGCGCGGCCCTCGGCTACTACCGGGCCATGCTCGGCACCACGCCGCCCTCCGGCCGCTACCCGGCCCTGGAGGGCGGGGTCACCGGCCCCGTCCTGTACCTGCACGGCGCCCAGGACGGATGCCTGGGCCCCGGGCTGGCCAAGAACGCGGCGGGTCACCTGCCCCCGGGCTCGCGGTCCGAGCAGGTGGCGGGCGCCGGGCACTTCCTGCACCTGGAGCGCCCGGCCGAGGTCAACCGGCTCATCCTCGACTGGCTCGGCGCGCCGTCGTCGGCCGAGATGACCCAAGTCCGCCCGCGGGGGTTCACCTCCTGACGGGGCCCGCCTCCTTCCTGAGGACCGCGATCACCGGATGCTGCCCCGAGAGGCTGACCCGGACCGCCTCCTCCAGCGCGAACCCGCGCGGGATCCCGTCGTGCACCAGCGCCACGACGAGCCCGTCGCCGGACAGCACCCGCCGGACCTCCCGCCACAGCGGGCCGAGGTCACGTGCGAGCAGCCCACGGGGCGGCACCTGACGCCCCCAGGGTGGGTTCACCAGCACCCGGTCCACGCTCCCGTCGGCGACCGGGATCCGCCCGCCGTCCGCCACGCCCCACCGGAACGCCGCCCCGCCGTCGGCCCCGGCCCGCGTGTCGGCCCCGGCCTGCGCGTCGGCCCCGGTCCGCGCGTCGGCCCCGGCCTGCGCGTTGGCGCTCGCGGCGCGGAGCGCGGCCGGGTCATGGTCGAAGCCCAGCAGCCGCGCCCGAGGGGCTGACGCCCGGGCCTCGATCAGCGTCGTGCCCGCGCCGCAGCACGGGTCGAGCACCGTCCCCGCGCTCCCGAGGCGGGCCAGCGCCGCCATGGCGGCGGCCACCGGCGGGTGCAGCGTGCCCCGGATCGAGGCCGTCTTGTACGCCCGCCGGTGCAGCGGCCGGTCCGCCGCCCGCAGCGCGATGAGCGCCCGCTCGCCCTCGATCGTGACCCGCCACGCCATCGCGTCCCGCGGCGGCCGCGCACCGTCCCTCCTGGAGTGGTACGGCAGCCGCAACGGCCGGGCCAGCTCGGCCCCGACCGCGTCCTCGATCTCGAACCGGGTGTAGTTGCGGCGCCCGACGAACGACGCCGACACCTCCACCCCGTTGCCGGAGCTCACCAGGCTCCGCACGTCCACCGCCCGCGCCGCCAGGGCCAGCCGGCGCAGCGCGGAGCGGCCGTGGCCGATCCCGTCCACCACGGCGGCGGCGAGCAGCACGTCGTCCGCGGTCCGCAGGCCCAGCAGGTCGGCCCCCGGCGGGGCCTCGAACCACACCTCGCGGTGGCGCACCCCGCGCACCACGCCCAGCCGGGAACGTCGAATCTCCGTGGCCACCAGGGGCTCGATGCCGTGCACCGCCCTGGCCACGGCAAAGGTATGCACGTGTCCTTCTCCCGCGTCGCGACCCGGGACGGCGCTCGCTCAGCCGTCCCGCATCGCCGGCGGTGGGGTCGTCCGCGACCCGCCGGCGGATCGCTACCGGAGGTGGAAGAAGAACGTCATGCGCGCCACCCTAGAACCCGCCCGCCGTCGCAGGCCACCGGTTTTCTTCATTGACGTAAGTGGTTGCTTTCCCAAAAGATGGGGATATGAGCGTCCTTGACTTCGATCTGTCTGAGCGCGACTTCTGGGCCCGGCCCATGAGCGAGCGCGAGGAGGCGTTCGAGCGGCTGCGCTCGCTGGAGACCCCCGCCTTCTTCCAGGAGATGGAGGTCGACTTCGCGCCCCCGGGCCCCGGCTACCACGCGCTGGTCAAGCACGCCGACATCCTTGAGGCCAGCCGCAACCCCGAGGTCTTCTGCTCGGGCGGCGGCGGCGCGACGAACATCCCCGACATGCCCGCCGAGTTCGCCGAGTACTTCGGCTCGATGATCAACATGGACGACCCGCGCCACGCCAGGCTGCGCCGGATCGTCTCGCGCGCGTTCACGCCCAAGATGATCAAACAGTTCGAGTCGGACGTGGAGGCGGCGGCCGTCGCCATCGTGGACGACCTGCTGGCGAAGGGGCCGGGCTGCGACTTCGTCACCGAGGTCGCCGCGCGCCTCCCACTGAAGATCATCTGCGACATGATGGGCATCCCCGAGCGGGACTACCAGTTCGTCTTCGAGCGCTCGAACGTCATCCTCGGCGGCTTCGACCCCGAATACGGCGGCGCCGACCTCGACCAGCTCGCCGAGCGCCTGCTCAACGCCGGCATGGAGCTCCAGCAGCTCGTGCAGGACCTCGCCGCCCATCGCACCGACCACCCCACGGACGACCTGACCTCGTCCCTGGTCAACGCCAACATCGACGGCGAGCGGCTGACGCTGCAGGAGCTGGGGTCGTTCTTCATCCTGCTGGTGGTGGCGGGCAACGAGACCACCAGGAACGCCATCTCGTACGGCCTGCGCCTGCTCACCAACCACCCCGAGCAGCGCGCGCTCTGGCTGGAGGACGTCGACGGGCACGCGCCCGGCGCCGTCGAGGAGATCGTCCGGCTGGCCTCCCCGGTGAACTTCATGCGCCGCAAGGTCACCCGGGACCACGAGATGAACGGGCACCTCTACCGCAAGGGCGAGAAGGCGGTCCTGTTCTACTGGTCGGCGAACAGGGACGAGAGCGTGTTCGCCGACCCGCTCCGCTTCGACATCACCCGGCAGCCCAACCCGCACGTCGGCTTCGGCGGGCCCGGTCCCCACTTCTGCCTGGGCGCGCACCTGGCCAGGCGGGAGATCACGGTGATGTTCCGCGAGCTGCTGCGCCGCGTGCCGCGGATCGAGGGCGGCAGGCCCGACCGGCTGCACTCCATGTTCATCAACGGGATCAAGCACATGGAGTGCGACTTCTGATCAGCCCTGGGCGCCGAGCCTCAGCTGGTTCATGACCGTGCGGACGTCGGGCAGGAGCTGCTTGCTCTCGGTCGGGATCGACATGTAGACGATGGCCGGGAGGTTGCCGCCGGTGTTGACGGCCATCGTCACGATCGTGGCCTTCTCCGTGTCCGACGTCAGCGAGTACGCGATCAGCCGTCCCGTGTTGTCGCCCACCTTGATCGGCTGCTGGGCGATCTTGCGCACCTTGTTGCCGGTGGGGAAGAAGCGCTTGCGCGCGTCCAGCACCACCTGCTTGATGACCGGCTCCAGGTTGTCCTTCTCGTAGTACGAGGCCAGCTTCTGCGGCAGCGGGCCGGACATGAGCTGGGCGCTCTTGTCCTGCGTGATCGGGACGAACTGGCGGGTGTCGTAGTTGTACGTCGCCTTGACGGTGGTGCGCGTGTCCAGCCGCCAGGTGCCGCCCAGGCGCGGGAGCGAGATCCCGGCGGCGGCGTCGGGCACCCGGCCGAGGACGGGGGCGGCCTTGCCCGGGTACTTCGGCAGCGGGCCGATCGTGGTCGAGGACTTCGTGGCGCTCGGCTTCTGCGCGGTCGTGGGCTGCTCGGCCGCGGTGTTGGAGGCCGCCGGGTCGTCGCCGGCCAGCGGGCCGGCGAGGAACGCCCACAGCAGCGCCGCGACCAGCGCGATCGCCACGGAGCCGCCCAGCGCGTAGATCCAGATGGGCTTGCCCTGGCTCTCTTCCTCCAGGTCGTCCTGGTCGCCCATGGACTGGTAGTTGTCGCCGAAGACGGTGTTCCAGAGCTCCTGCTGGCGCTCCGGCGGCGGCGTGCGGGAGCCGCTGATCTGGCCCGCGGTCACGAACGGGCGGTCGGGGTCCGAGGGGTCGCGGCTGAGGTTCGAGCCGGGGCGGGGGGCGCCCGTGTCCTCGTCGGGGGGCGTGGTGCCGGTGTGCGAAGAGTCCATATTGGGGGTGGAGGGTACGGCGCGGTCGTTGAGCAGGTTCTCGGAGTGCTGGGCGTACGTCATCGTCCGCTCTTCGGAGGGGTGCGACTGCCGGGGCGGCGCGTGCGCTCCCTGTGGGAGGTCGTCCACCTGGTACATCGCCGTCGCCTGCTCCGGAGCGCCGGCCCTGTCCCGCTCCGCGGGGGGCCAGGGGGCGGGGGAGGAGAGATTCGACCAGGAGCCGGTGGACGGGGGCGGCTGCTCCCAGGCCGGGACCGGGTCCGGCACCGGGCGGTCCTCGCTGCGCGGGCCGGACTCCGACGCGCCCCGTGAGGGCGCGTCGGGCCAGGAGGTCTGCCCGGCGCTGCCCTGCTGGGGACCCTCGGACCACGAGGACGGCCCACCGGGGAACGGGGCGTCCGGCCGCGCCGACCGCCCGTTCTGCGGTGCGGCGTCGGGCCACGACGAGGGGCCGCCCTGCGGCGGGGAGTCAGGCCAGGAGGACGGGCCGTTCGGCGGCAGCGGGGACGGGCTGCCGGCGCCCTGCGGGGTCTCGGGCCAGGCGGTCGGCGCGCTCTGCGGGGACGTCTCCGGCCATGACGAGGGCCCGCCGCCCGGGAACTGGACGTCGGGCCGGGTGGACGATCCGCCCTGCGGCGAGGTGTCGGGCCAGGACGAGGGGCCGCCGCTCTGGGGCGGGGAGTCGGGCCAGGAGGACGGCCCGTTCTGCGGTGGGGAGTCCGGCCAGGACGACGGCCCGCTCTGCGGTGGGGAGTCCTGCCAGGAGGACGGTCCGGCGCTCGGCGGGGGCGTGTCGGGCCAGGAGGACGGGCCCGCGGGGCCCGCGGGCGGCACGTCCGGCCACGAGGGTCCGGCGGCGCTCTGCGGGGAGGGTCCGGCGGCGTCGCGGGCCGGCGGTGCCGGCCAGGAGGGTCCGGTGGCGCCGTGGGGCGGCAGGTCCGGCCACGACTGCGGGCCCGCGGCCTCGGGACGGCCGGGCTCGGAGCGGGCGCGGCGTGGCGGTTCGGGCCAGGAGTCGTCCGTACGCGGCGGCTCGGGCCACGCCGGGTCCTGCTGGGCGGACCGCGGGGCCTCGGGCCAGGACATGGGGACCTCCGCTGCATGGGCGCCGGGCATGTCACGGCGTGGTGCGTCTGGCCAGGACGGCGGCAGGTGTGGTCCGGAATTCTCCGTTGCCATTGCTGCCGGCCCTCCCGAGGCTCCGTCCGGATAGCCCGTTATATCCGGATTTGACGTACCAGGCATGATCTCATGGGATTTTCCAGGAGATACAGGTGCTTCCGCAGCGAAACGAGCGAAGCCGTGCGGATCCGTCGGCGGGTCCTGCATGGGCAGGCCTACCTCCGGTCGATCGGGCTCAGCTGGGTACACCACGGCGACAAGGGTATTCTTAGGGGACGAAAGAGGTCACAACGGATACATCACCATCAGGTCTCGCTGGACCTGAAGGGTCCATTGTGCCTGTGGACCTCGATCGAGTATCTGCATTCAGCCGAAGACGTGCGCTAGGCTTGACACATGCGTTCCGCGACCCTGCTTCTTAGCGGGCCGCGACGGCCCTGAAGATTCTCGCCGTCGCGGCTACCCCTCGTTGTGTGCACGGGGGGTTTTCTTATGGGTCCGAATCAAGCCAGAAGGACAGTAGCCGTGAGTGAGTACGATCCGCAGGCGCTGCAGGCCAAGTGGCAGCAGCGATGGGAGGAGCAGGAAGCCTACCGGGCGAGCGAAGACCCCGGTGACCCGCGCGAGCGCCGCTACATGCTCGACATGTTCCCCTATCCGTCCGGCGACCTCCACATGGGCCACGCCGAGGCCTTCGGGCTGGGCGACGTGGTCGCGCGTTACTGGAACCAGCAGGGTTACAACGTCATGCACCCGATCGGATGGGACTCCTTCGGCCTGCCGGCGGAGAACGCCGCGATCAAGCGGAACGCCCATCCGGCCGAGTGGACCTACGCCAACATCGAGACGCAGGTCACCTCGTTCAAGCGCTACGCGCTGTCCTTCGACTGGTCGCGCCGTCTGCACACCAGCGACCCCGACTACTACCGGTGGAACCAGTGGCTGTTCAACCGGTTCTACGAGCGCGGGCTGGCCTACCGCAAGGGGGGCCTGGTCAACTGGTGCCCCAACGACCAGACCGTGCTGGCCAACGAGCAGGTCGTGGCCGGCAAGTGCGAGCGCTGCGGCGCCGACGTCGTACGCCGCGAGCTGACGCAGTGGTACTTCAAGATCACTGACTACGCGCAGCGCCTGCTGGACGACATGGAGCAGCTGCAGGAGGGCTGGTCCGAGCGGCTGCTGACCATGCAGCGCAACTGGATCGGCCGCTCCGAGGGCGCCGACGTGCTGTTCGAGATCGAGGGCCGCGACGAGCCGGTCCAGGTCTACACCACGCGGCCCGACACGCTGTTCGGCGCCACGTTCTTCGTGGTCGCCGTGGACGCCAAGCTGGCCGACGAGATCGTCACCGACGAGCACCGCGCCGAGTTCGAGGCCTACCGCGCCGAGGTCGCCAAGCTGAGCGACATCGAGCGGCTGTCCACCGACAAGGAGAAGTCCGGCGTCTTCCTGGGCCGCCACGCGATCAACCCGGTCAACGGCGAGCGCATCCCGGTCTGGGCGGCCGACTACGTGCTGTCCGACTACGGCCACGGCGCCATCATGGCCGTGCCCGCCCACGACCAGCGCGACCTGGACTTCGCGGTGAAGTTCGAGCTGCCGGTGAAGGTCGTCGTGCACACCGGCCTGGCCGACCCCGGCGAGACCGGCGAGGCCACGCCGGGCGAGGGCACGCTGGTCAACTCCGGGCCGCTCGACGGCCTGACCAAGGTCGAGGCCATCTCCAAGATCATCGAGATCCTGGAGCACGACGGCAGGGGCACGGGCGCGGTCAACTACCGGCTGCGCGACTGGCTGCTGTCCCGCCAGCGGTTCTGGGGCACGCCGATCCCGATCATCCACTGCGGCGACTGCGGCGAGGTGCCCGTCCCCGACGAGCAGCTGCCGGTCACGCTGCCCGACATGCGCGGCGAGGCGCTGTCGCCCAAGGGTGTCTCCCCGCTCGCCAGTGCCACCGATTGGGTCAACGTCGAGTGCCCCAAGTGCGGCGGCGCGGCCAAGCGCGACACCGACACGATGGACACGTTCGTCGACTCGTCGTGGTACTACCTGCGTTACTGCTCGCCCGGCTACACCGAGGGCCCGTTCGACGTCGAGCAGGTGCGCAAGTGGGGCCCGATCGACCAGTACGTCGGCGGCATCGAGCACGCGGTGCTGCACCTGCTGTACTCGCGGTTCTTCACCAAGGTCCTGCACGACATGGGCATGGTCGACTTCACCGAGCCGTTCAAGCGCATGCTGAACCAGGGCCAGGTGATCAACGAGGGCAAGGCCATGTCGAAGTCCCTGGGCAACGGCGTGGACCTGGGCAAGCAGATCGACGACTTCGGCGTCGACGCCGTGCGCCTGACCATGGTCTTCGCCGGGCCGCCCGAGGACGACATCGACTGGGCCGACCTCTCGCCGGCCGCGTCGCTGAAGTTCCTGGCCCGCGCGCTGCGCGTCATGTCCGAGGTGGACAGCGCCGCCGGCGTGGCGTTCGAGGGCGGCGACGTCGACCTGCGCAAGGTCACCCACCGCACGATCGACGAGGTCACCAAGCTGATCGAGTCCTACCGCTTCAACGTGGCGGTGGCGCGCATGATGGAGCTGACCTCGGCCACCCGCAAGGCCATCGACTCCGGACCGGGCGCGGGCGACCCGGCGGTGCGCGAGGCCGCGGAGACGCTGGCGATCATGCTGTCGCTGGTGGCCCCGTACACCTCCGAGGAGGGCTGGGAGCGGCTGGGCCGCACCGGCGCCGTCGCCTTCGCCGGGTGGCCGGTGGCCGAGCCCGAGCTGCTGGTGCAGGAGTCGGTCACCTGCGTGGTGCAGGTGGCGGGCAAGGTGCGCGACCGGCTGGAGGTCTCGCCGGACATCACCGAGGACGAGTTGCGGCAGCTGGCGCTGGCCTCGGAGAAGGTCGCCCCCTACCTGACGAACTCGCCCCGCAAGGTGATCGTCCGGGCGCCCAAGCTGGTCAACATCGTCCCGTAACTCATAGCTCGCGCAGGGCCGGCAGCAGCTCCTTCTCCGCCCAGTCGAAGAAGGGCTGCTGCTGGTCGTGCCCGATCTGGACGAGCGCGACGTGCGTGTATCCGGCGTCGGCGAACTCCCTGACGCCTCGCACGACCGCGTCCACGTCGTTCCCGCACGGCACCGTACGCGCCACGTCCTCGGGCCGTACGGTGCCGGTCGCGGCGGCGAAGTTCACCGGGCCGGGCAGCTCGGCCAGGACCTTCCAGCCGCCGGCCGCGGCCCAGCGCCACAGCCGGTGCGCCCGCTGCCTGGCGGCCTCGGGATCGGTGTCGTACGCGATCGGCAGCTGCCCGTACACGGGCCTGCCCTGCCCGCCGGCGGCGTTGAACACGCTGACCACGTCCGGCATCCGATCGTTGACCACCAGCACGTCGCCGTACTCGGCCGCGATCTCCGCGGACTGACCGCCCGAGGCGGCGATGGCGAGCGGGACCGGCCGGTCCGGCAGGTCGTAGAGCTTGGCCGAGTCGACGTCGTAGAACTCGCCCTGGTACGTGACGTAGTCGCCGCCGAACAGCAGCTTGATGATCCGGATCGCCTCGGCGAACATCCGGTGCCTGGTGTCGACGGGCGGCCAGCCCTCGCCGATGACGTGCTCGTTCAGGTTCTCGCCCGACCCGAGGCCCAGCGTGAACCTGCCCTCGCTCAGCACACCCATGGTGGCCGCCTTCTGGGCCACCACGGCGGGGTGGTAGCGCATGATGGGGCAGGTCACGTACGTCATGAGCGGCAGGCGCCGGGTGACCCGGGCCGCTGCGCCGAGCACCGACCAGCAGTACGGCGAGTGCCCCATTTCCTCGACCCAGGGGAAGTAGTGATCGGAGATGACGGCGTAGTCGAAGCCGATCCGTTCGGCCACCGCGGCGTAGTCGACCAGCTCCCGCGCGGGGGTCTGCTCGGACATCAAGGTGTAGCCGATTTGTACCATATCGTCCCGGATACCCGGGTTTATCGACCTTAGTCGGCGGCCTGGAGCTCCTCGATCACCAGCCCCAGGCCGATGCCGAGCAGCCAGACGTCCTTGACCAGCAGGATCCCCTGCTCGGACGGGCGCAGGCCGCCGTCCTTCCGCATCCCCGGCGTCTTGAGATACAGGCCGAGCAGGCCCGCCGCGAACCCCGTCAGCGCGGCCCCCGTCAGCAGCGACGGCACGAACGGCACGAGCAGCGCCGTCCCGAGCGCGATCTCGCATCTGGAGAGCAGCCTGGTGAAGGCCACCGGGTCCATGTCGCGCAGGAACGGGTACGTGTTCGCGGCCATGCCGTGCAAGCCTGCCGCGGTCTGCTCGTCGGCGTCGGCCTTGCCGAGCCCGGAGTTGAGGATGACGGCTCCGGCCGCCAGGCGGGGCGGGAGCTGGTGTGGGCGGGCGAAGAACCTCATAATTCCCCCTCTTCCCGGGCATTTCCGGCACATCCCGCACTTGGCAGTTCGCGGGACGTGGTGGGGCCGTTCGGGGGAGAATTCTTGGGCTGACCTTGGCATCTGGCATTAGTGTGCACGTGTGACAATTGGCGCATACCTCAGATACCCGCATGTCCACGGTGACGTGGTCACGTTCGTGGCCGACGACGATGTCTGGCTGGCTCCCCTGTCCGGAGGCAGGGCGTGGCGGTTCACCGCCGATCGCGCATCGGTGTCGCACCCGAGATTCTCGCCCGACGGCACGCGCATCGCGTGGACGAGCGACAAGGAGGGCGCACCGGAGGTGTTCGCGGCCGGGATCGACGGCCCCGAGGGCGAGCGGCTGACCTACTGGGGTAACGGCACGACCGGCGTGCGCGGCTGGACCGCCGAGGGCGACGTGCTGGCGGTCACCTCGGCCGGGCAGAGCGAGCGGGGCCGGAACTGGGCGTACGCGGTGCCGCTCGACGGTGGTCCCGCCACGCGCCTGCCGTACGGGTGGGTCAGCGAGGTGGCCGTCAGCGGCGCGCGGGTCGCCACCGTGTCGCCGATGTGGCGCGAGCCGTCGCAGTGGAAGCGGTACCGGGGCGGCACGGCCGGCAAGATCTGGGTCGACGCTGAGGGCGACGGGGAGTTCGTCCACCTGTTCGCCGACAGCACAGCGCAGTACTGGGCGGTCAACTGGGTGGGGGACCGGCTCGTCTTCCTGGCCGACATCGACGGCGTCGGGAACCTCTACTCCGCCCTGCCCGACGGCTCCGACCTGCGCCGGCACACCGAGCATGAGGAGTTCTACGCCCGCCACGCCACCGGCGACGGGGAGCGGGTCATCTACAGCCACGCCGGTGAGCTGTGGCTGCTGGAGAGCCTGGACGCGGAGCCGTACCGGCTGGAGGTGACGCTGGGCGGGCCGCGGCCAGGGCGGGCCAAGCGCCCCGCGCCGCTGCGGGCCGGCGCGTTCTCGCCGGACGCGGGCGGGCGGGCCAGCGCCGTGGAGATCCGCGGCACCGCCCACTGGGTGACCCACCGCGACGGGCCCGCGGGCGCGCTGCGGGCACAGGCGGGCGTCCGGGTACGGCTGCCGCGCGTGCTCGGCGCGGACGGCCGGGCCGTGTGGGTGTCGGACGCCAGCGGCGAGGACGGGCTGGAGATCGGCACGCCGGGCGGCGAGATCACGACGCTGGCCGCCGGGGAGCTCGGACGGGTGCTCGAACTTGAGGCCGCGCCGGACGGCAAGCACGTGGCGGTCGCCACGCACGACGGGCGGCTGCTGGTCGTCGACATCGAGTCCGGAAATATCCGGCAGCTCGACCGGACCACGCAGGGGGACGTCAGCGGGCTCACGTTCTCGCCCGACTCGGGGTGGCTGGCCTGGACGCACCCGCAGGACGAGCCGCTGTCGCAGATCAAGCTGGGGCGGGTCGACGGGACGTCGGTGATCGACGTGACGCCGGTGCGGTTCTCCGACTTCGACCCGGTGTTCACCAAGGACGGGAAGCACCTGGCGTTCCTGTCGGTGCGGACCTTCGACCCGGCGTACGACGCGCACGTCTTCGACATGGGCTTCCAGGGCGGGTGCAAGCCGTACATCGTGCCCCTACGGGCCACCACGCCGTCGCCGTTCGACCCCTCCCTGCAGGGGCGCGGGTTCAACGGCGAGGACGACAAGCCCGCCAAGGACGACAAGCCCGCCAAGGACGACAAGAAGGACGACGACGCGCCGCGTACCGAGGTCGATCCCGAGGGGCTCTCCTCGCGCGTGGTGCCGGTGCCGGTGCCGGCGGGCCGCTACGGCAACCTGCGTACCGCCAAGGACGCGCTGCTCTGGCTGCGCCACCCCGTCGCCGGGCAGCTCGGCGACGGCACCGAGCCGGTCAACGAGATCGTGCTGGAGCGTTACGACCTCAAGAAGCGCGCCAAGGCCGAGTTGGGCAGGGAGGTGCGCTCGTTCGAGGTCAGCGGCGACGGCGGCCGGCTCGTCGTCAACGGCAAGAGCGGCCTGCAGACCCGCGCCGCCACCGAGGGCGACGAGGTGATCACCATCGACCTCGACCGGATCACCGTGGAGATCGACCCGATCGCCGAATGGCGGCAGGGCTTCCGCGAGGCCGGCCGCCTCATGCGCGACCACTTCTGGCGCGAGGACATGAACGGGGTCGACTGGCAGGGCGTGCTCGACCGTTACGAGCCCCTGGTGGAGCGCATCGGCGCCCACTCCGAGCTGATCGACCTGCTCTGGGAGACGCAGGGCGAGCTGGGCACCTCCCACGCGTACGCGAGCGCCATCGGCAACGGCGTCGACCCGCGCCGCCGCCAGGGACTCCTGGGCGCGGACCTCGCCAGGGACGACGACGGCGTGTGGCGGGTCGTACGCATCCTGCCCGGCGAGTCCTCCGACCACGACGCGCGCTCCCCGCTGCTCGCGCCCGGGGTGGCCGTCCGTCCCGGCGACGCGATCGTCGCGGTGGGCGGGCGTCCCGTGGATCCGGTACGCGGCCCGTCGGCCCTCCTGGCGGGCACCGCCGGCCAGCCCACCGAGCTGACCGTACGGCCCGCCGCCGGCGGGGACACGCGCCGCGTCGTGGTCAGCCCGATCGCGGACGACGTCCGGCTGCGCTACCACGACTGGGTGGAGAGCCGCCGCGCCCACGTCCGGGAGGCCTCCGGCGGCCGGCTCGGATACCTGCACGTGCCCGACATGGTGGCGACCGGGTGGGCGCAGTTCCACCGCGACCTGCGTACCGAGATGGCCTTCGACGGGCTGGTCGTGGACGTGCGCGAGAACAGCGGCGGGCACCTGTCGGAGCTCGTGCTGGAGAAACTCTCCCGCAAGGTCACGGGGTGGACGTGGGCCCGCGGCTACGAGCCGATGCGCTATCCGCAGGACTCGCCCCGGGGGGCGATCGTGGCGATCACCGACGAGTTCGCCGGCTCGGACGGGGACATCGTCAGCGCCGGCATCAAGATCCGCGGCATCGGCCCGCTGGTGGGGACCCGGACGTGGGGCGGGGTGATCGGCATCGACTCCCGCTACACGCTGGTCGACGGGACCCGGGTCACGCAGCCTCGGTACTCGTTCTGGCTCGAAGGGCACGGCTGGAGTGTGGAGAACTACGGGGTGGAGCCGGACGTCGAGGTGGTGATCACGCCGCAGGACCGGGTGGCGGGGCGGGACCCGCAGCTCGAGAAGGCGATCGAGCTGGCGCTGGCCGCCCTCGAAGAACACCCTCCCGCCACGGCGCCACCCCTCCCGCCGCTGACCTGACCCTTTCCCTACACACCACCCTCAACCGCCGCCCCGACCGCCCACCTCGCCGTCGGGGCCACCCCCCCAACCACCGCTCCACCCCACCGGCACTCACCCCGCCACTCTGCTGGCGGCCCTCACCGTTGCCTTGCTGGTGGCTCACGCTGCCACCCGCCGGCGCTCACGCTGCCACCCGCCGGCACTCGCACCGCTACCCCACCGGTGGCTCGCACTGCCACCCCCACTGGCGCTCACACCGGCCCCCGCTGGTGGCTCGCACCGCCGCCCCTGCGCGCCCGCTACGCCGCGCCGTCCCAGGGCGCGCCTCGGCCTCCGCGCAAGGACCGTCCTGCGTCCCCCGGGAGTCCCTCCACCCCGCGCGCCCGCTGGGAGGCGCGACGGCGGGCCGGGCACCAGCCGTCCGGCGGCGTGGCGGGAGTGTCGTGGGCCCGCCACGCCCGCGAAGACCCCCGGGTCAGGGCACCTCGGTCAGGCGGTCGAGGATCTCGGCCAGGATCGCCTCCGTGGTCGCGAAGTTCAGACGGACGTAGTGCTCGCCCCCCGGCCCGAACGCAGCCCCGTCGACCAGGCGCACCCTGGCCTCCCGCTCGTACACCTCCGCCATCCCCGGCCGCCCCACGTTCAGCCACGCCAAGTACGTGGCCTCCGGGACCCGATATCCCACGGAGGCGGGCAGGCGGGAGGCGATCATGCGGCGGTTGCGGTCCAGCAGGGCGCGGGTCGACTCCAGCCACGCGTCCCCGTGCCGCCAGGCCGCCACCGTGGCCTCGACGCCGAAGAGGTTCGCGGAGCCGAACACGAAGGGCGGCTGCGCCTCCAGGGCCTTGCGGACGCCTGCGTGTCCCAGGTGGGCCACCGAGCAGCGGATGCCGCCCAGGTTGAACGCCTTCGTGGCGGAAGTGAGCGTGACGGTGCGTTCGGGGAGGATCGTCGCGAACGGGATGTGCCGGTGCGGCCCGAACGTGAGGTCCGCGTGGATCTCGTCCGCGATGACCAGCAGGTCGTGGCGTTCGGCGTGCTCGGCCAGCCGCGTCAGCTCCTCGCGGGTGAACGAGCGGCCGGTCGGGTTGTGCGGGTTGACGAGCAGGAGCACCCGGCAGGCCGACAGATCGGGCACCTCGAAGCGCCACGAGTCCCCGTCGGGGTGGAGCTGGATCGGGTGCAGGGGCCGTTCCATGACCTTCAGCGTGTCCAGGAAGGGATGGTAGGCCGGGGTGTGCAACGCGACCCCGTCGGCCGGCCGGGTCCAGACGTGGAGGAGGACCTGGAGCGCCTGGTTGAGGTCGTTGAAGGAGCGCACGAGCGAGGGGTCGGGCTGCCAGCCGTACCGGTTCGTCATGCGTTCGGCGAAGGCCTCGGCCAGCGGCCCGGCTGAGGGCTGTTCGAGCCAGGTCGGGTAGCCCAGGTCTCCGGCGGCCCGACGGCGCAGCGCCTCGATCACCTCGGGCGCGGTGGCCAGATCCATGTCGGCCACCCACGCGGGGATGACGTCCGGTGCGACTTCTGACCACTTGATGCCGTCGTGGGATGTCCTGAGGTCTTCAGGGGTATATGCCTCATTCACGCAGCAATTCTAGGATTATCGATTGTGATGAGGCGGCGAGGCCGGTTATGGCAGGCTGGGCGGCGATGATGTCTAACCCCAAGGTCGATGCCATTGTCGAGACCTACCTGTCGGTGGCCGACGCGGAGGCCCCCGGGCTGGTGGAGGGTCTCTATCTGGAGGGCTCGGCGGCACTGGGCGACTACCGGCCCGGCGCGAGTGACGTGGACTTCGTCGCGGTGACGGCCGCGGAGGCGCCGTTCGAGGTGGTGGAGCGCATTCACGACCGGTTGGGCGCGTACCCGTTCGAGGGCTGCTACCTCACCTGGGACGACCTCGGCAGGGACCCCGCGGGGCTCGGGACGCGGCCCCGGGCGCAGGCGGGGAAGATCAACCCCCGAGGCGGCCTCAACCCGGTCACCTGGCACACACTGGCCCAGAACGGTCTGACCTGCCGCGGTCCGAAGCCCGACGAGCTGGATATCTGGCACGATCCAGACGCCCTGGCGGCCTGGACCGACGGGAACCTCGACAAGTACTGGCGCCGCCGGGTGGCCAGGGCTTCTCACCTGGCCTCGCCCTGGGGGCTGGCCTGCCTCGGCGGCTACAGCACGGTCTGGGTGGTCACGGGCGTCGCCCGGCTGCACTACACGCTGGCGACCGGCGAGATCACCTCCAAGTCCGGAGCCGGGCAGTACGCGTTGACGGCGTTCCCCGAGCGCTGGCACCGGGTGGTGAACGAGGCGCTGCGCCTGCGCGAGGAGGACGACACCGCGCTGCCGACGCTTTCGAGCGCGGTCAGCGGGCTGAGCGAGCACTTCGGCACACCCCGGAAGTCTTTGTACGGCTCGCCGTTCGAACGCCGGCGCGATGTGCTCGCCTTCGCCGACCAGGCGATCACGGCCGCGCACGAGCTGTACGCCGCCCGATAGCAGCCCCCGAGAGGGGCATGGGCACTCCACGCGGGTCGCCGGGCATTGACGACGCTCCGCCCCCGGGATACGAATACGCGCGAACGCCATCACCGTGCCGCCCTGGGCACGGTGAGATGTTAACGCTAACACCGCGGAGGCCGCTGGATGCGTACACCTCGAAGCGTTCGCCGGGCACTCGTGGCGCTGGTCGTCGCCGTCGCGGCCGTCGCGCTCGCGCCGCCCGCCCACGCGGTCGGACCCGCGCCGCACTACCTGATGACCGCGTTCACCAACAGCAGTGAGTCGAACATGTACGTCTACGACTCGGCGAACGCCACCACCTACAACCTCATCAGGGCGAACGCCTACACGCCGCCGTCCGGCCTGATCCGCGACCCGAGCGTCATGCGGCACACCGACGGCTACTACTACCTCGTCCACACCACGAACTGGACCGGCGACACCATCGGGTTCGCCCGCAGCGCCGACGCGGTGACCTGGACGTTCCTGCGTAACGTCACCGTCGGGCTGAACGGCGCCACCGGCAGCACCTGGGCGCCGGAGTGGTTCAAGGACTCCGACGGCAGCGTGCACGTGATCTTCTCGGCGTCCACGACGGGCACGGCGGGGCAGTTCAGGCCGTACCGGATCACCGCCGCCAACAGCGCGCTGTCGTCGTGGAGCGCCCCGGTGCCGCTGGGCATCCCCGCGAACTACATCGACAGCTTCGTCGTCAAAGCCGGTTCCACGTACCACAATTTCCTGAAAAACGAGACGACCAAGTACATCGAGCACGCCACCGCCACCTCGCTCACCGGCCCGTGGACGTTCACCGGCACCGGGAACTGGGCGGGCTGGGGCTCCGGCCTGGAGGGCCCGGCGCTGACGCGGCTGCCCGACGGCAGGTGGCGGATCTATTTCGACAACTACACGGGCGGGCGCTACTACTACGCCGACAGCTCGAACCTGGCGTCGTTCGGGGCCAAGGCGGAACTGCCCGGCCTGTCCGGGACGGCCAGGCACTTCACCGTGCTGCGCGAGGACTCCGGCGACGCGACCGCCGTGCCCACCGGCAACCGGTCGCTGCGCTCGGCCAACTTCCCCGACCGGTACGTACGCCACCGCGACCAGTTCGCCTACGTCGACCCGCTCTCCGCCTCCAGTTCGCTGACCGACCGCCAGTCCGCGACGTTCACCGTCACCGCCGGGCTCGCGCACTCCGGCTGCTACTCGTTCCAGTCGGTCAACCAGCCCGGCTACTACCTGCGGCACTACAACCTGCGGCTGACCCTGCAGCGTGACGACGGCTCGGCGATCTTCAAGAGCGACGCCACGTTCTGCGGGCGGGCGGGGCTGGCGGGCGGCGGGACCACGTCGTTCGAGTCGTACAACCTGCCGGGCCGCTACCTGCGCCACTACAACTACGAGATGCGGCTGGATCTGAGGGAGCCGACGTCGGTGTTCGCCTCGGACGCCTCGTTCACGGTCACGTCACCGCTGGCCTGAGCCTGAAGCCGATGCCCGCAAGATCGGCCGCCGTCGTCGTGACTACGCTGCTCATCGTGATCGCCAACCTGCTGTCGCCGGGCCCCGCGCACGCGTCGCCCGCCGCGCAGTACAGCAACCGCTCCCGGTGAACTTTCCCGGCTATTTCGTGCGACATCGGGCCGGGTCGGCGTGGGTGGAGCAGAACGACGGGTCGAGCGCCTTCAAGGGCAGCGCGAGCTTCGTGCTGGAGTAAGCCTGGAGCGTGATGCTGCTTCGTCGGGCGCCGACCGCCGCCGCGCGTGTGGCGGTCAGCCGGTGAGCGCTGAGCTTCCACGTCGGTCGGTGGGCGCTGAGTTTCCTCGCCAGGCGCGGCGACTCACGGATACGGACGACGTCCGGTGCGTTGTGACAAGGCTCGATGGCCGACGCCTGCGACACGCCCGGCGGCCGTCAGGTGCTGCGATCGGCTGAGCATGGGACCACGCGGCGAGCCCTGACAGCCCGGTCCGGATGGGCGTGCCGTGCCCTGCCCGGTCGCCGGATGGCGACGTGGCCGAGCCCGGAGGCGAGATGGAGCCGTACGTACCCCAGGAGGGGGTGTTGTCGGCGCGCGCCGGAACGCGGCGCGAGCGGTATGACGCGCGCCCGAGACCCTCTCGGGCCTGGCCCGCTAGAGGCGGCGCAGGACCGCTACGACCTTGCCCAGGACGCTGGCCTCGTCGCCGGGGATGGGCTCGTAGTTGGGGTTGTGGGGGACGAGCCAGACATGGCCGTCCTTACGCTTGAAGGTCTTGACGGTGGCCTCGCCCTCGATCATGGCGGCCACGATGTCACCGCTCTCCGCCACCGGCTGCTGGCGGACGACCACCCAGTCGCCGTCGGCGATGGCAGCCTCGATCATCGAGTCACCGGCGACCTGCAGGAGGAACAGCGTGCCCTCGCCGACGAGCTGCTTGGGCAGCGCGAAGACGTCCTCCACGCTCTCCTCGGCCAGGATCGGACCACCGGCGGCGATGCGGCCGACAAGCGGGACATAAGCGGCCGTGGGACGGTTGATCGTGGGCTCTTCGTCGGTCGCGTCGGGGTCCACCCACAGCACGGGCTCGCCCGGGAGGCGCACTTCGAGCGCGCGCGGCCGGTGCGGGTCGCGACGCAGGTAACCCTTGCGCTGCAGGGCCGTCAACTGGTGCGACACGCTCGACGTGCTGGTCAGCTGCACCGCCTCGCCGATCTCGCGCATGGAGGGGGGATAGCCACGCTGTTGCACCGAGTCGCGGATGACTTCAAGGATCTTGCGCTGCCTGGGCGTCAGGCCCAGAGAGTCGCGCCGGCGCACCGCGAGGTCGCTGACCCCGTTTGCGCCATCCTGCTCGCTCATGCTCTTCCTCCTCGCCTGGCGGCCCGCCTCACCGGCGCACCTCCCGGTCTGTGGTCCCGATGTCGCACACAGCGACCGTATCGCTGTTGAAGATCATCTTCAAACAATTGTTCGAGTCTTCCTCGATATTGTCGCCAGCGTGGTGTACAACATCGTACGGGAGTTCGATCGACACCGTGTTCGATTTGCTGATCTTTATTTGGTCTTTTCCTCGGGCCGCACGGCAGGAGGTCAACCATGCGAACACCCACAAATACCGACATGACCAGCCAAGACGTCAACCGACTCACGCTCATCGCCGACGCCACGCAGGGTAACGATCGACGGGGAGACAATACGCGGACTGAGGCCGGTTCCCGCGGGAATTCGGGGAAGAGGTTGGGGCCCCGCACGAGTCATGGTGGAAGGCCCCATTTGCGACTGGTGCCGCCGCCGCGTCCGGGTGACGACGCGGACGCCACCGTACCGCCGGGCAGGGGAGGAGCCCGCGCGGACGAGGGCGACGACACGGTGGCCGGCCGGAGATCCGGCGCGGACAGAGGTCAACGGCGCTCGGGCGGGGGTGCCGACGCTGGGCGGGGGATGAGGATGAACGATCGGGGTGCCCGCGCCCCTGCCGGCGACGCGCGGTCGCGGGCGCGTGGACCAGGAGGTTCCGGGACGAAAGGGGGTGCCGGCCCTCGAAGCGGTGGCGCGGGAGACGCGCGCGGCGCTCGGGGTCCTATTCGGGTTGCCGGGGAGGACGTCCGCAGCGCTCGGGGGGCTGGGGAAGTGGTGCTCGGTCCCGGGGGTGGTGTCCGGGGCTCCGGGGAAGGCGTTCGCGGCGTCCGGGGCCTGGCCCGAGGCGCAGGGGAAGGCGTTCGCGGTCCCCGGAGTCCCGCCCGGAGCGCCGGGACGAAGGTCCTTGACCCCGGCGCTGGTGACCGGAGGACTACGGGAAGGGCCTCCGGCCGCGGGAGCGGTGCTCGGGGCGCTGTGAGAAAGCTCTTTGGTCGCGGGCGGGGTGATCGCGGTGCCGAGGGAAGAGTCCTCGGTCGCGGGCGCGATGACAGCAGCGCCGAGGGAAGGGTCCTCAGTCGCGGGAGCGATGACCGCGGTGCTGGGGGAGGGATCTTCGGTCGCGGGAACGGCGACCAGGGCTCAGGGAAAGGCGTTCGCAGTGCTCAGGGGGGTTCCCGAGGTGCTGGGAGAGACGTTCGCGGTGCTCGGGGCGGTAGGGAAGGTGTCCGCGGTGCTCAAGGGCGTGTTCGGAGCCCCGGAGGAGACGTTCGGGGTGCTGGGGGACGTGTCCGCGGTGTTCGGAATGGTGGTGTCCAGGGGGTCGGGAGAGGTCTTCGGGGTGCTGCCGCAGGTGCGCGAGGGGGTGACCGGGCTGCGCGGGGAGGTGCCGTCCGGGCCGGCCGCTCTCGGGGTGGCGCAGTTGGCGGGCGCTGGGGGAGGCGGCGGTGGAGTCGCCGCGTGGCGAGGTGGCGTGAGCGGCGGGCGGTGTCGCGCCTGCGTCGGCGCTCCGCTCCGCCGTTGCGGCTGACCCGGCGCGGGCGGGTCGTGGTGGTGGCCGCGATGGCGTTGCTGTCGCTCGGCGGGTTCTGGCTGGGCACGCGCGCGGTGGGGCAGGCGGCGGTGCAGGTCGTCGTGACCAGCCATGCAGGGTTGCCGTGGGTGGAGGTGCGCGAGGGCGACACGCTGTGGGCCATCGCCACCGCGCTCTCCCAGGGGGACGATCCGAGCCCTGTGGTGGAGGAGATCAAGCGTCTGAACGGCCTGCCCGACTCCCTCATCCGCCCGGGCACCCGCCTGTACGTCCCGAACGACACCGCCGCCTTACGCTGACCACCCGGCCCACGAGTCTCCCTGGGACTAAGGCCGCATGGGCCGCGGGGCCTCACCGGTCGCTGCCCTCATCGGTCGCGGGACCTCGCAGGGTCGTGGTGGGGCTGGTGGGAAGAGGCGTGGGGGTCGGTATCGTTGTGAGGTTTGTTCACGAATGAGCGCGTGCGCAGCTCATGTGGCGCCTCCAGCAGCACAAAGATCACCTCGACGGGCGACACGCCCGAGCCTTGGCGGTGGCGGCGGGCTGATCAGCGACTTCGGTTCGATGGGGTTGCTCAACTTGCGTTCATGGTCGCGCGCTTCTACGGTTGGACCACAACATCTAGTAGTTACACCGATGTAGTTCACCACACCTTGTGTTTTATGTACCGCTCCATGGCTAGCTGTGGAGCGTGCGCGAGCGTCCCTCGACGGCGGTTTCGCGGCGTGTGGTGGCCGCAGGTCTAGGAGGCGAAAGCGTGCACTGTCCGTTCTGTCGCCACCCTGACACGAGGGTCATCGACAGCCGTTCCACGGATGACGGCGCGGCCATCAGACGCCGCCGCACGTGTCCCGAGTGCGGGCGCAGGTTCACCACGCAGGAGACCGTACTGCTGATGGTGAGCAAGCGCAGTGGAGTGACAGAGCCGTTCTCGAGGGACAAGGTCGTCGCGGGCGTGCGGCGGGCGTGTCAGGGCAGGCCGGTGAGTGAGGATTCACTGGCGCAGCTCGGGCAGCGGGTGGAGGAGGCCATCAGGGCCAAGGGTGCGGCCGAGATCCCCTCCAACGAGGTGGGCCTGGCCATCCTGGGCCCGTTGCGGGACCTCGACGAGGTGGCCTACCTGCGGTTCGCATCGGTGTATCGCGGTTTCGAGAGCCTGGCGGACTTCGAGGCCGAGATCTCACAGCTGAAGGCGGAGAAGGGGGAGTCATGACGGAGACGGCCAGCGGTTCAGTCACGCGCGGGGGGAAGCGTCCGCGCAAGGGGCTGAAGATGAAGCGGATCTTCACCAAGCCCGGCGTGCACCCGTATGACGAGATCCAGTGGGAGCGCCGTGACGTCGTCATGACGAACTGGCGCGACGGCTCGATCAATTTTGAGCAGCGGGGCGTCGAGTTTCCCGAGTTCTGGTCGGTCAACGCGGCCAACATCGTGACGACCAAGTACTTCCGCGGCGCCGTGGGCACGCCGCAGCGCGAGTGGAGCCTGAAGGAGCTGATCGACCGGGTCGTCGGCGTCTACACCCGCACCGGGATCGAGCACGGCTACTTCGCCAGTGACGAGGACGCCGAGATCTTCGATCACGAGCTCAAGCACGCGCTGGCGCACCAGGTGTTCGCGTTCAACTCGCCGGTCTGGTTCAACGTGGGCACCAAGTCGCCCCAGCAGGTCAGCGCCTGTTTCATCCTCTCGGTGGACGACCAGATGGAGTCGATCCTCGAGTGGTACAAGGAAGAGGGCGTGATCTTCAAGGGCGGCTCGGGCTCGGGTGTGAACCTGTCCCGCATCCGTTCCTCGAAGGAACTGCTGTCGAGCGGCGGCACGGCCAGCGGCCCGGTGAGCTTCATGCGCGGCGCCGACGCGTCGGCGGGGACGATCAAGTCCGGCGGCGCCACCCGCCGGGCGGCCAAGATGGTCGTGCTCGACGTCGACCACCCCGACATCGAGGAGTTCATCGAGACCAAGGCGCGCGAGGAGGACAAGGTCCGCGCGCTGCGTGACGCCGGTTTCGACATGGACCTGGGCGGCAAGGACATCGTCTCCGTCCAGTACCAGAACGCCAACAACTCCGTGCGCGTCTCCGACGAGTTCATGCGCGCGGTGGAGAAGGGCGGCGAGTTCGGCCTGCGCGCCCGCCTGACCGGCGAGATCATCGAGACGGTGGACGCCCGGGACCTGTTCCGCAAGATGGCCAAGGCCGCCTGGGAGTGCGCCGACCCGGGCGTGCAGTACGACGACACGATCAACGACTGGCACACCACCCCCGAGACGGGGCGGATCACGGCCAGCAACCCGTGCTCGGAGTACGTCCACCTGGACAACTCCTCCTGCAACCTGGCCAGCATCAACCTGCTGAAGTTCCTGAAGGACGACAACACCTTCGACGTCGCGAACTTCGTCAAGCTGACCGAGCTGATCATCACCGCGATGGACATCTCGATCACGTTCGCGGACTTCCCGACCGAGAAGATCGGTGAGACCTCGCGG
Source organism: Nonomuraea sp. NPDC005650 (assembly GCF_040605375.1). Classification (NCBI taxonomy): domain Bacteria; kingdom Bacillati; phylum Actinomycetota; class Actinomycetes; order Streptosporangiales; family Streptosporangiaceae; genus Nonomuraea; species Nonomuraea sp. NPDC005650. The sequence continues at coordinate 140,531 of NZ_JBEXCR010000011.1, read as the reverse complement.
GCGTACCGTCAGCTCGGCATCGGCTACGCCAACCTCGGCGCGCTGCTCATGGCGACGGGCCACGCCTACGACTCCGACGGCGGTCGCGCCGTGGCGGGGGCGATCACGTCGCTGATGACCGGTGTGTCCTACCGCCGCAGCGCCGAGCTGGCCGCGGTGGTCGGCCCGTACGACGGGTACGCCAGGAACGCCGAGCCGCACAAGCGCGTCATGCGCAAGCACGCGGCGGCCAACGACGACCTGCGCACCGTCGGCTCCATGGACGCGAAGATCCACTCCGAGGCGTCGCGCCAGTGGTCGGAGTGCCTCAAGCTCGGTGAGAAGAACGGCTACCGCAACGCCCAGGCCAGCCTGCTGGCCCCCACGGGCACCATCGGCCTGATGATGGACTGCGACACCACCGGCATCGAGCCGGACCTGGCACTGGTCAAGTTCAAGAAGCTCGTCGGCGGCGGGTCCATGCAGATCGTCAACCAGACGATCCCGCGGGCGCTCAAGCAGCTCGGCTACCAGCAGGAGCAGATCGAGGCCATCGTCGAGTACATCGGCGAGCACGGCCACGTCGTCGACGCGCCCGGCCTGCGCCAGGAGCACTACGAGGTGTTCGACTGCGCGATGGGCGAGCGGGCGATCGCGCCGATGGGCCACGTCCGCATGATGGCGGCCACCCAGTCGTTCCTGTCGGGGGCCATCTCCAAGACGGTCAACCTGCCCGAGTCGGCCACGATCGACGACATCGAGCAGGTCTACCAGGAGGGCTGGCGCCTCGGGCTCAAGGCCCTGGCCGTCTACCGCGACAACTGCAAGGTCGGCCAGCCGCTGTCGGCCGGCGGCAGCGCCAAGAAGGACGAGGCCGCCAAGAAGGACGAGGGCGCCAGGGTAGAGCCCGAGGTCAAGGTCATCGAGGTCAACCGGCCGACCCGGCGGCGCATGCCCAACCAGCGGCCGAGCATGACCACCCGCTTCACGGTGGGCGGTGCCAAGGGCTACATGACCGCTTCGTCCTACCCTGACGACGGGCTCGGCGAGGTCTTCCTCAAGATGTCCAAGCAGGGCTCGACGCTGGCGGGCGTCATGGACGCCTTCTCCGTCGCGATCTCCATCGGCCTCCAGTACGGCGTGCCGCTGGAGACGTACATGAGCAAGTTCGTCAACATGCGGTTCGAGCCGGCCGGGATGACGGACGACCCGGACATCCGGATGGCGACGTCGGTGATGGACTACATCTTCCGCCGCCTGGCCCTCGACCACCTCCCCTACGACGAGCGGGCGGCCCTGGGCATCTTCTCGGCGGCCGAGCGCGCCGCGCAGCAGCGCGGCGAGGACCCGGCGGCGCTGCAGGAGGCGGTGGACCGCGAGGCCCTGGCTCAGTCGGCGCCCATCGAGGAGAAGCCGAAGGCCGAGGTGGAGGTTGAGTCGGAAGCCAGGCAGCTGCCGGTGGTCGAGGAGCTGACGCTGGAGAGCCACCAGCGCTTCGTTGCCGACGCGCCGCTCTGCATGACCTGCGGCACCAAGATGCGGCCGGCCGGGAGCTGCTACGTCTGCGAGGGCTGCGGCTCCACCAGCGGCTGCAGCTGATCGGTTATGGGGGGAGGCGGAGGCGAGCGGATTCGGCTCGCCTCCCCTCATGCCGCTCATGTCGGCTTGGACCCTCATGCCGACTTGACCCCTGATGTCGGCTTGACGCCTCGGGCCGCCTTGGCCGCTCATGCCGCCTTGGCGCGGGCCCGGCCTCGGGGCGGCTCAGGATCCGGCCGACGCCGTCCCGGGTGACTCTGGATCCGGCTGCCCGGAGCTCAGTCCTTCAGTAGGTCGTCCAGGACGTCTGGTTTGTTGGTGATGATGCCGTCCACGCGGTAGCTCAGCATCCGGCGCATGGTGTCCGGGTTGTCCACCGTCCAGGCGAGCACCTCCATGCCGAGGTCGTGCACGCGCCGTACGTACGAGGCCGACAGCGAGGTGTACGGCGGGTTGATCTGGTCGGCGAACTTGGCCAGCCCCGGCAGGTCGGCGGTGGACGGCGTGCCGAGCAGCCCGATCGGCACGTCGGGCAGCAGCCGGTGGAAGGTGCGCATCGACGCCCAGCTGAACGACTGCACCACCAGCCGCCCCGGCGCGAGCCAGCCGGAGTGGCGGCGCAGTTCGGCGGCCACGCGGGCCTCGATGCCCGGGTAGAGCTCCGGCGCCTTGATCTCCAGCAGCAGGCCCAGGCCCGAGCCGCTCATCTCGCGCAGCGCCTCGCCGAGCGTGGGCACCCGCTCGTCCTCGAACTCGTCGGAGAACCACGAGCCGGCGTCGAGCTTGCGGATCTGGTCGAGCGTGAGATCGCCGACCCGCCACGGGGCCAGGTCGGGGTAGACGCGCTCCACGTTGGTCGTACGGGCCAGCGTGGTGTCGTGCATCAGGACCAGTTCGTGGTCCTTGGTCTCCTGGACGTCGAACTCGAACATGTCGGCCCGCTGGTCGTCCGCCAGCTCGAAGGCGGCGACGGTGTTCTCGGGCGCGTACGCGGAGGCGCCCCGGTGGGCGACGTTGAGGACGGCGGTGGCCGCCTCGGCGGGAGTCGTCAGGAGGGTGGACGAGATCACGATCATGACGGCGAGTCGCCTGAACATGGGTCTCCTCGGGTGGGGAGAGACAGTCGACTCGACGATGACCAAATCGCATGACCGCTAGTTGATGGCAGAGTAACCTGCCGGTGCCCGACCGATGAGCATTCGACACGCGACCCTGTCCAGGTGGCCGAATCATGGGGCTCTAGCCTGAATGTCGTGAGACATGGTGGGATGCTGGCCGTACTGCTGGCGGCCTGGTTCATGGCCCAGTTCGACTTCTTCGTGGTCAACGTGGCCGCGCCCTCCATCGAACGCGACCTGCACGCGGGCCCGGCCGCCCTTGAGCTGATCGTGGGCGGGTACGCCTTCACCTATGCGGCCGGCATGATCACCGGAGGCCGGCTCGGCGACCGCTACGGCTACCGGCGGCTGTTCGTCTGGGGCGTGGTCGCGTTCACGATCGCGTCCGTGCTGTGCGGGATCGCCCTCGACCCGGTCCAGCTCGTGGCCGCCCGCCTGCTCCAGGGCCTGGCGGGCGCGGTGATGGTGCCGCAGGTGCTGGCCACGATCTCCGCGGTCTACTCGCCGTCGGAGCGGGCGCACGCCCTCGGCTGGTACGGCGTCGCGGGCGGCCTCGGCTCGATCGCCGGCCAGGTGCTCGGCGGCCTGCTGCTGACCGCCGACGCGCTGGGGCTCGGCTGGCGGGCCATCTTCCTGGTCAACCTGCCCGTCGGCCTGATCGTGGTGCCGCTGGCCATTTGGCTGCTGCCCGAGGTCGAGACGGCCCGGCGGGCCAGGCTGGACCTGCCGGGCGCGGCGGGCCTGGCCGCCGGGCTCGCCCTGGTGCTGGTGCCGCTCGGCCTGGGCAACAGCCTGGGCTGGCCCGTCTGGACCTTCGTCAGCATGGCGGCGGCGGTGCCCGTGTTCGTGCTGACCTGGCGGTGGCAGCAGGTGCTCGGGGCGCGCGGCGGGCAGCCGGTGCTCGACCTGGCGCTGCTCAAGGTCCACTCCTACCTGGCGGGCGTGGGGTCGATCGTCGCGTTCATGGCGTATTTCGCCTCGTTCATGTTCACGCTGACGCTGCTGCTGCAGGGCGGGCTGGGGCTGACGGCCTTCCAGGCGGGGCTGGCGTTCGCGCCGATGGGGGTGCTGTTCTCGGTCACGTCACTCCTGGGGACGCGACTGGTCAGAAGGTACGGGCTGATCGTCGTCATGATCGGCGGCACTGTCACCGGGCTCGGGCTGGCCATGCTGGTGTTCGGGGCGGGGCTGGGCCTGCCGTACATCATGGTCGCGCTCATGCTCGTCGGCTCGGGCAACGGGCTGGTCCTGCCGCAGCTCATCGGCGCGGCCCTGGTGGAGGTCGCCCCGCACCAGGCCGGCATCGGGTCGGGCATCCTCAGCACGGCGCAGCAGTTCGCGGGCGCGGGCGGTGTGGCCGTGATCGGCGCGGTGTTCTTCGCGGTGGCGGAAGGGGGGCACCACGTCGATGCCATGCGCTGGTCGGCGGGCATCGACCTGGGGCTCGTCCTCGTCGTGATCGCGTCGGTGGCCTACAACCGGCACCGCGCCATCAGGATGAGACAGGCAGGGCGGTCCCGTACAGACGCGAGACGCGGATCCTGACGACCAGCCGCCGGTCCTCGACCATCTGCCGCAGGAAGGCGTACGGGTCGTCCATGTTCTGCTGCATCGCGAGGAGTTCCATGCCCACCTCGTCGCCCGGCTCGGCGCTCACCGGCGACAGCTCCGCCTGGCCCTCGGCGATCGCGTAGGACCAGAAGTCGTCGCTGGCCACGTAGAGGGCGCAGCGCGGGTCCTTGTGGAGCTGCCGGACCTTGAGCCGGTCGGCGATGGTCGAGATCCGCACCACGCGCTGGTCCGGGTCCCAGGTGTAGAGGACGGTGGACAGGTGGGGGTGACCGTTGCTCTTGTTCGTCGCCAGCGCGCCGAAGCGCTGCCCGGCCAGCAGCAGTGAGAGTTCCTCGTCGCCGAGGGACAGAGGGTCCGGGCCTGCGCCTGGCCCGTACGTTTCCGACATACGTCCTCTCCATCTGCGAATGCGGATATGTCAGCCTATCCCCGCGCCACTCCACCCATGAGACCTGTACGGGCCCGACGACCCGCCCACCGGTAGGTTACAAATCATGGATTTTGCTATCACCAGCGGATATGTCGTGCCGATCGATGGCGACCCCATCGACGGCGGCACCGTACTCGTCCAGAACGGGAAGATCGCCGCCATCGGCCGGGACGTGGCCGTGCCCGAGGGAACCCCCGTCGTGGACGCCGCCGGCGGCTGGGTGCTGCCCGGGTTCGTCGAGGCCCACGGGCACCTCGGCGTGTACGAGGAGGCCGAGGGCTGGGCCGGCCAGGACACCAACGAGATGACCGACCCGAACGGCGCCCGCCTGCGCGCCCTCGACGCCATCAACCCCGCCGACCTGGCCTTCGCCGACGCGCTGTCCGGCGGCGTGACGACCGCGGTGATCAAGCCGGGCTCCGGCAACCCGATCGGCGGCCAGACGGTCGCGATCAAGTGCTGGGGCAGGTCCGTCGACGAGATGCTGGTCAAGGAGCCGACCAGCGTCAAGAGCGCGCTCGGCGAGAACCCCAAGCGCGTGTACGGCGACCAGAAGAAGCTGCCGTCCACCCGGCAGGGCGTGGCCGCGGTGATCCGGGACGCGTTCATGAAGGCGCAGGACTACAAGGCCAAGCGGGCGGCCGCCGCCGAGGAGGGCAAGCCGTTCGACCGGGACGGCACGCTGGAGATCCTGGTCCGCGTGCTGGACCGCGAGCTGCCCTGGTGCCAGCACACCCACCGGGCCGACGACATCTCCACCGCGCTCAGGCTGGCGGACGAGTTCGGCTACGAGCTGATCGTCAACCACGGCACGGAGGGCCACCTGCTGGCCGACACCCTGGCCGCCAGGGATGTCCCCGTCATCATCGGCCCGCTCTTCACCAGCCGGTCCAAGGTCGAGCTGCGTCAGCGCTCGCTCCGAAACCCGGGCATCCTGGCGCGGGCGGGGGTGCGGCTGGCGATCACGACCGACCACCCCGTCGTGCCGATCCACTTCCTCGTCCACCAGGCCACGCTGGCGGTCAAGGAGGGCCTGGACCCGGTCGAGGCGCTGCGCTCGATCACGCTGAACCCGGCCCGGATCATGGGCATCGACGACCGGGTGGGCGCGCTGCGCCCCGGACTCGACGCCGACGTCGTGATCTGGTCGGGGGACCCGCTGGACGTCATGAGCCGCGCGCTGCGGGTGTTCGTGTCCGGCCGGGAGGTGTACACGTACGCCGACGGCGGGGCCGTCGTGGCGGATCCGTACTACCGCGAATCAAGTGAGCGTTAAGCCGCTGTAGATGCGGGCCGAGCATAGTAGGCGGACCGGCGAAAAGGAGACACCACCATGCCAGTCCAGCGACCCAGCAAGGCACTTCTGATCGGCCTGGTCGTCTCCAGTGCGCTGGCGCTGATCGCGCTGGCCCTCATGCTGTTGTCCGGCGGGCCCGTGGGGTTCGGCCTGTCCGCGCTGCTCGGCGTGGCGCCGCTGCCCGTGCTGCTGGCGGCCGTGCTCTCGCTCGACCGGCTGGAGCCCGAGCCGAAGCTGAGCCTGGCGTTCGCGTTCGCGTGGGGCGGGGGAGTGGCGATCGTGCTGGGCATCGCGCTGTCGGCCTTGGGGGAGGCGCTGTTCACCAGGGCCGGCTTCGGCGAGGCGGTCGTCGACGACGTGGGCACCGTCCTGCTGGCCCCCGTGATCGAGGAGGCGCTCAAGGGCTCGGCGCTGCTGCTGCTCCTGCGCAGGCGACAGGAGATCGACGGGCTGACCGACGGCATCGTGTACGCCTCCATGGCCGGCCTGGGCTTCGCGGCCGTGGAGAACATCGGCTACTACCTGCTCGCCTACGGTGAGGATGGGGCCGGCGGGGCGCTGCAACTGTTCGTGATCAGGGGCCTCATCGACCCGCTCGGCCACCCCATCTACACCTCCATGATCGGCCTCGGCGTCGCCTACGCCCTGACCAGGCGCGGCCCGCTCAGGTTCGCCGCGATCCCGTTCGGCTACCTGTTCGCGGTCTTCCTGCACGGCCTCTGGAACGGCGCCGCCAGCACGAACTCCCTGGCCTGGGTGGCCGCCGCGTACCTCGTGATCATGGCGGCGCTCGTCCTGCTGATCGTCGTGACCGTCGTCGAACGCCGCCAGCTCGTCGCCAGGATGGACGTCTACCTGCCCGGCTACCGGCAGACCGGGCTGATCTCGGAGGCCGACGTCAAGATGCTCGGCACGCTGTCCGGCCGCAAGGCGGCCCGCAAGTGGGCCAGGGGCGCCGGGCTCGGCCGGGCCATGAGCGACTACCAGCAGGCGGCGACCGAGCTGACCCTGCTGCACCTGCGGGCCGAGCGGCAGGGCATGGACCCGGTCCGCTTCGCGGTGGAACGCGACGCGCAGCTGGGCCTGATGGCGAACGCCCGCCGCTGGTGACTCACGCTCTCCCTGACAAAATGGTGACAACTTCCGAAGGGAGAGCATATGAGCTGGGCGGAGATCGGGTCCGAGGCGGAGCTGCGCGAGGTGCTCGGCGAGGTCATGCCGAGGGCGGCGACCAAGGAGCGCGTACGGCTGCACGAGCGTGACCGGGAGTGGCTGGCGGCCTCCCCGTTCTGCCTGATCGCCACGTCGGACCACGAGGGCACCTGCGACGTCTCGCCCAAGGGCGACCCGGCCGGGTTCGTCCATGTCATCGACGACACCACGATCGCCATCCCGGACCGTCCGGGCAACCGCAGGGCCGACGGATTCCGCAACATCCTGAAGAACCCGCACGTCGGGCTCATCTTCCTGATCCCCGGCCGCCACGAGACCCTGCGCGTCAACGGCCGGGCCAGGCTCCTGCGCGACGCCCCGTTCTTCGACGAGATGATCGTGAAGGGCCACCGCCCGCACCTCGCGCTCGTGGTGGAGATCGAGCAGATCTTCTTCCACTGCGCCAAGGCGTTCCTGCGCTCCTCGCTGTGGAAGCCGGACAGCTGGGAGCCCGAGGTCCTGCCGTCGCACGCGAGGATCGTCAAGGACGTGCAGAAAGTGGAGGAGAGCCTCGAACAGCTGGAGAGCTACTACGGCGAGACCTACGCCGAGCGCCTCTACCGCTGACCTCGGAGCCGCCGCTCGGCCATCGGCCGAGCGGCGGTGTTCTCAGGCGGCGGGGGTCGGACCGCCCGGGAAACGGATGACGTTGCGGCCGGTGTAGGCCCGCAGGTCGACCACCTTGGGGTCGGCAGCCTGCTTGCGGCGGTCGGCCGAACAAATCTCGCGGACCTTGTGCCTGGCGATGTGTGGCGGCACCACCACAAGCCTCTTCATCGTGAGCCCCCCGTGATGACTTTGTTACCTATGTTATCTATCGAAGGACCGATAAATCCGGCGTAAAGAGAGCACGTCAGTAGGGGAGCATCCGGCCTGCCGGGGTCCGCAGGTCCAGGTCCGCGGCCGGCTCTGTGGCTGACTCCGCCGCCGGCTCTGTGGTGGGCTTCGTGCGCCGCTTGGTCGTCGACTTCGTGACTCTGACGCGTTTCATGGCCTCCCCCTTTCGAAGCGCGTCCCGCCTGTCCGCTCCGACTGCCGCCGCTCGGCGGCGGCAGGGCGGGCTTCTGTCACCCGCCATGCGCGCCAACCTAACCGGCCACCACCGGCTCTCTCAATGCATTTCTACGAATGTCATGCTCCGGGCGTGAGCCGGGCCGTGACACCGATGCGGTTCCACGCGTTGATCATGGCCAGCGCCACGACGAGCAGTCCCAGCTGCTTCTCGCTGTAGTGCCGCGCGGCCTCCTCCCAGACCTCGTCCGGCACCGCGGCGCGGTCGGCCAGCCTGGTCGCCTCCTCCGCCAGCGCGAGCGCGGCCCGCTCGGCCGGCGTGTAGACGGTCGCCTCCCGCCAGGCGGCCACCGACCAGAGGCGCTCGTCGCTCTCGCCGGACTTCTTCATGTCCCGGCTGTGCAGGTCCACGCAGTAGCCGCAGCCGTTGATCTGGCTGGCGCGCAGCTTGACCAGCTCGATGGTGGCGACCGGCAGCTCGCTCTCGTGCAGCAGCTTCTCCACGGCCAGGAAGTGGTGGTACGCCTGCGGGACCTGCTGCGCGACGTTGATCCGCTGGGTCATATGAGCCTCCTCAGTTCTCTTGCCAGAAGGACAGGATGAACCGCCCAGTTGTGACAACTTCCGCGAAAAGATTCACATCTAACCCGCCATGGAGGCGCTGAGCGCGGGGGATCCCCAGCGCATCGGGGAGTACTGGCTGGCGGGGCGGCTGGGCTCGGGCGGGCAGGGGGTCGTGTACGACGCCTACGATGCCGACGGCAACCGGGTGGCGATCAAGGTACTGCACGCGAACGGCGACCGCGCGATCCGCGACCGGTTCGCCAAGGAGGCCACGGCGGCGGGGCGGGTGTCGTCGTTCTGCACGGCCCGTGTGCTGGCCACCGACCTGGACGGGAGCAAGCCGTACCTGGTCTCGGAGTACGTGCCGGGGCCGAGCCTGGGGGCGGCCGTGCGGGACGGGCGGCGGTTCGGCGGCGACGACCTGCACCGGCTGGCCGCGGCGGTGGCGACGGCGCTGACCGCGATCCACGACGCCGGGGTCGTGCACCGCGACCTCAAACCGGACAACGTGCTGCTCGGTCCCGACGGCCCACGCGTGATCGACTTCGGCATCGCGCGCACGATCGACATGTCGCTCACCAAGACCGGCGAGGTGTCGGGCACGCCGGCGTACATGGCGCCCGAGGTGTTCACGGGGCAACGGGCGGGCGCCCCGGCCGACGTGTTCGCGTGGGGCGCGATCATGGTGTTCGCCGCGACCGGGGAGGACCCGTTCGGCGCCGAGAACCTGGGCAGCGTCATGCACCGGGTGCTCTCGCACCGGCCCGACCTGAGCGCGCTGCCTCCTCGGCTGGCCGCGCTGGTCGAAGCCGCCGTCAGCAAGGACCCGGCGGCCCGGCCCGCGGCCCGCGACCTGCTGCTCGCCCTGGTCAGCGGGAACGGCTCCGACATCAGGGGCCTGCTGACGGCGGGCAGCCGCACCGCCAGGGGTGTGCCCGATCCCGGCCACGCCGACCCCGCGCTCGGGACGATCGCGGAGGACGCCTACGAGTCGCTGGGTCCCGAGGAGCGGGAGGTCGCGGCCGAGGTGTTCCTGCGGCTGGTCGCCGTGGGCGAGGACGGGCACGAGGCGGGGCGGACGGCCGCGCATGAGGAGCTGTTCGGCGGGCGCTCCGAGCGCGAGTCGGAGGCGGTCGAGCGGGTGCTGGCGGCGTTCTCGTACGTGATCGCCGGCGGCGGCGGCGGCTCGGTGGCGCTGTCGCGGCCCGGCCTGCTGCGGGCCTGGCCGAGGCTGCGCAGGTGGGTGGACGCCGACCGAGACGGGCTGGCCACGCTGAACGCCGTCAACGCGGCGGCCCGCCACTGGTCGGACAACGGCCGGCGCGACGCCGACGCGTTCCAGGGCAGCCGCCTGGAACAGGCGCTGAGCTGGGCCGCCACCGGGCGCCGCCATATCACGCTGACCCCACTCGAACGCGACTTCCTGCGCGCCGGCACCGAGCTGACCAAGCGCCGGGCCAGACGCAGGACGCTGACCACGGTCGCGCTGGCCGGGCTGCTCGTGGTGGCGCTGGCGGCCGGCGGGCTGGCGGTCCTGCAGCGCCAGGAGACCGCCCGCCAGCGCGACATCCTCGCCGCCAAGCAGGTGGCCGCCGAGGCCGACCGGATGCGTATCGTCGACCCGTCCCTGGCGATGCTGCTCAGCGTGGCGGCCTGGCGGGTCGCACCGGCACAGCAGGAGGCCCGCTCCAGCCTGGTCGGCTCACTGCAGCAGCAGGAGACGGCCGTCTTCCGCGAGCCGCAGATCAAGGGCGTGGCCGAGCGGTGGCTCAGCCGCGACGGCCGCACGCTGGTCAGCGCCAGTGAGGACGGCGTCAACGTGTACGACGTGCGCACCCGCAGGCTGACGGCGAACTGGCCGGAGATGAAGGTCGACGGGACGATCACGGGTCCGCCCACGTTGAGCCGCAGCGGCCGGCTGCTGGCCGTGACCTCCACGGAGGAGCTGGGCGTCTGGGACTTGAAGACCGGCAGGAAACTGCTCGAACGGCGCATTCCCCCGGCCTTCGAGAACGTCTACACCGCCGTGTTCGGCGAGCACGAGACCACGCTCACGGTGATGTACGCCCACGACGAGATCTCCCACCTGCTCGACGTGTCCACCGGCAGGCGGTTCGGGAAGGGAGTCTTCGAACAGCGCGGCGAGGTGGGGGTGAACGGTCCGCTCGTGGACCCCTCGGGCAAGCACCTGCTGCTGCCGGGAGGGCGCTTCGACCAGCTCTCGCTGCCGGGCTGGCGGGCGGAGCGGCCCTTCCGCGCCTGCGTGGAACATCACGACCTGGCGGCGTTCAGCCAGGACGGCAGGACGCTCGCCTGCGGCAACGGGATCGGCGTCGCCCTCGTCGACGTCGCCTCGGGCCGGGCCTTCGGCGAGACGCTGAGCTGCGAGGTCTGCGGACCCGAGAGCAGCCTGCGCTTCAGCCCGGACGGCCGCCACCTCGCGGCCTTCCACGGCAGGGACGTGCAGGTCTGGGAGCTCAGCACGCGGCGGGTGATCCTCGACTACCGCGCCGAGGGCGAGCTGACGGACGTCGCCTTCGACCCCGACGGCAGGACGCTGCGGTATCTCGTGGACGACGCCGTCGTCAGCCTGGACCTGTGGCCCCGTACGCACAGGACGGCCGCGCCGGGCCCGGTCTCCCTCAGCCGGGACGGCCGGTGGGCGGTGTTCCAGTCCGGCAGGAGGCTTCGGGTCTGGGACGTGCGAGCCGGCAAGGAGACCGGCAGCCTGCTCACCGACAAGGACGACGAGGAACCCGAAGACTTCCACGGAACGAGACTGGCCGTCTCGGACCTCGACGGCACGATCACGCTCTGGGACGTGCGGACCCTCGCGAAGCTCTGGTCGGCGCGGGTGTCCGGGCCCGAGGGCACCCCCGCCGACGTGCACTTCACCGAGGACGGGCGGCGGCTGGCGATGAACGTCGTGTTCTCCACGAACCCGGTGACCAAGGAAGTGGTGCTCGACGCCGCCGACGGCCGCCTGCTGAGCTCGATCGACACCAGGTATCGGGGCGGGCCGCTGCTGCCGGGCGGCACGGCGTACGCGTCACAGCAAGGCGGCAGGTTCGTCGACCTGCGGACCGGAAAGCCCGTGGGGGCCGGGTTCGGGGCCACGACCGCGATCGAGTTCAGCCGGAGCGGGCTCATGGCCGTGACCGAGTCGGTTACCGGGCGGATCGAGCTGTGGTCGGTGGACGGGCCGACCCGGCTGAGCCCCGCCCTGCCCCGGGCCGCCGACGATCTCTCCCTGCTGGCCTTCTCACCCGACGGCAAGCTCCTGGCCTCCCTCACGGAGAAGGGCGTGCTCCAGCTCTGGGACGTCGAGGCCAGGCGCCGGCTCGGCGCGTCCTACCCGTTGCTGGACGGCCCGGCGTCGCTGGCGTTCAGCGCGGACGGGAGCACGTTGTACGCCGGGACGTTCGAGGCCCTGCACGCGATCCCCGTGCGGAGCGAGCTGGTCGCGCGGGAGGTGTGCGCGCGGGCCGGGCGCACGTTGTCGCCCGGCGAGTGGGCCCGGTACCTGGGCGGCGTGCCGTACCAGAACGTCTGCTGAGGGCCCACCCTCCGGCGGGGGCCTCAGCCCTTGCAGTTGCCCCAGGTCGTGCGGCCGCCCCAGGCTTCGACGCGGTTGTTCGGGTCGCGGGTCCAGCCGGCGTACTTCACGCACTTCCACTTGCCGTCGATGTGGCCGGTCTCGGCGTAGAAGCGGTACTTCTGCACGTCTTCCGTCCTGCCGCCGCCCCTGACCTCCAGAGAGGCGCCGGTGACCGTGCGGGTGCCCGTGTACGCGGTCTTGATGGCGGCGACGCAGTTCTTGCCGCTCCGCTTGTTGTACATCAGGTACACATGTCCGAACACCGCGCCTTCGCGGGTCTTCATCGCCCGGTGGCCGTCCTTGACGCGGTGGAAGCCGGGGCCGCAGATGCGCTCGGGGGTGTAACGGGCCGTGGCGGCGGACGCGGCGGATGGGATGGCGATGATCCCGGCCGCGACCAAGGCGGTCGCGATGACCGTTCGGGTGAGCACGAGCTTCCCTTCGGCAGGGGTAATAAGGACATCGTCGATCTTTACTGTCACTTGACCGAAATTCAAGGGGTTGTGGTAAATGCCGCTGATCGCGGTGTGTGCGGCCTGGGCCGTGTTCTGGGGCTCATGGTCGGCCCTCCTGCCTGCCATCAAGCTGGAGCTGGGCCTCTCGGCGGGTGACCTCGGGCTGGCGCTGAGCGCCGTACCCGTGGGGGCCCTGCCCGCGATGGCGCTGACCGGGCGGCTGGTACGCGGTCGCGAACGAACCGCGCTGATGGCGACGACGGCGTTGTTCGGGCTCAGCGTGGCCGGGATCGGGCTGGTGGACACGCCCTGGCAGCTCGCGCTGTCGCTGCTGCTCGTGGGGGCGACCAGCGGGGCGCTCGACATCGCGCTGAACCTGGCCACGGGGCGCGCCGAGCGCGAGACCGGCCGCCGCCTCTTCCAGCCGGTGCACGCGGCCTTCCCGGTCGCGGTCATAGCGGCGTCCCCCGCCACCGGCCTGGCCCGGTCCCAGGGCCTGAGCGTCGGCACGGTCCTTGTGATCATCGCCCTGATCGTGATCGCCGCGTCTTTCACCGTGCCGGCGCTGCCCTCAGGCGAGGGAACGGCTGCCTCGCCAACCGGCTCGGACAAGCGCGGGCTGTGGGGTGCCGTGATCGTGGTGGGGGTGCTGGCGGCCTGCGTACTGGTCATCGAGAACTCGGTCGAGCAGTGGTCGGTGCTGCTGCTGGAGGAGCACCTGGAGGCCACGCCCCTGGTGTCGAGTGCCGCGCCCTCGGTCTACATGGCGGCGCTGACGGCCGGACGCCTGGTCGCGCAGGCGCTGCCTCGGGTGCCGCTGAGGGTGTTGTACCTGGTGGCGGGGGTGGGTGGCGGCGCGGGCATCGCCCTGGCGGGCCTGGGCGGCAGCGTGCCCGCCTCGATGGCGGGCTTCGCGGTGACCGGGCTGGCACTGGGCCCGCTGGTGCCCGCCCTCCTCAGCCGCGCCGCCGCCGACGACCCGAGCGGGACGCTGGTGTGGGGGGTCTCGACGATCTCGTACACGGGTTTCGTGATCAGTCCGCTGCTCGTGGCCGCCCTGAGCGGATGGCTCGGCCTGCCCGCCGCGCTGGCCCTCCTCGGCCTCCTGGGTCTGCCGCTGGTGGCCCGCTTCGCGGTCAGCCGTCGGGTCTGACCGATTGAGGGGGATGTTTGTTGAAATTGGCGGTTCTTTGAGGAAGAAGGGCTATAGAAGCGGGTATCCCCCCGGCGATTGGACTGAAGAGGGGGATCACCATGGCTGTTTGCGAGACCTGCGGGAACGACTACGACATGGCGTTCGAGGTGCATGCGCAGGGTGCGGTGCACACCTTCGACTGCTTCCAGTGCGCGATCGAGGGGATGGCACCCATCTGCGAGCACTGCGGCACCAAGGTCATCGGGCATGGGGTGCAGTCGGGCGAGCACTGGTACTGCTGCGCGCATTGTGCCCGCGCGGAAGGCACCAAGGGCATCGTCGATCGCATCATGGCCACCACCTGACCTGCAATCTGGGTTCCTGCCCATCCCACCGCCTGGGCCCCGACCCGCCGTCGGGCCCGGGCCGTCGGACGCGGCCCGCTGCGGGGAGGGTGCCCTCGGTTGGGGGTGGCCCGTCCCCGAGAGGGGCGACGCGTCGCGGGCGGTTCTCCGGGGGCGTGGGTGACTCGTCTCCGCTGGGGGCCGCTCGTCCTTGAGCGGGGTTGCTCTCCCAGGGGCTGGGTGGCTCGCCTCGGGGGAGCGGGGTCGCCGTGGGGCTCCCCCGGGAGAAGGCACTCCGGGGGAGGGCGTGGTGGCACGTGCTGATGGCATCGCCCAGACCCGCCGGGCAGGGCGCGTCCGGGGTCAGGGGAGCAAGGTGCGAGTGCGGGTGATGGCCTCCTCAAGGGGGCCTGGCGGGACCGGGGTGGCGAGATCGACGGTGATGTGGCCGTTCTTGGCCTCCCAGACGCCCGCGACCCGCCCCTCATGGACGACCACGGGGGAGATCCACCCCGCCTGGCGGCTCACCTTGGGCTTCAGGGGCGGCGGGATCAGCGGGGCGAGGTCGCGTGGCGCGCCCAGGATGTACTGGTCGAAGCCCGGCAACAGGTGGACCTCGGTCGACGGGCTGGTGGCGGCGAGGTCGTCGAGGTGCTCGGTCAAGGTCAGCAGCGTCTGGCCGTCGGTCTCGACCTCGGTCAGCTCGGGCGCCAGGTCGCGGAACCATCCCTTCAGCACCGTCTTCTTCGCCACCCCGCCGAACAGCCACCTGTCGAACATCTCCGGCGTCGCCGGCCCATGCGCGCCCAGGAACGCGCGGGCCACCCGTACGCCTGCCTCCTCGTACGGCGGCAGGGTGGCGGGCCACCCTGAGAACCAGGCGCGCGGGGAGGTGAAGGTGACCCTGCCGTCACGGGGCGGGCCGTAGCAGAGCTCGCCCAGGCGGCTAAGCGGCTTGAGCAGGGCGCCCCAACCGGACGTGAGCGCCTCCCGCAGATGATCGTCCCCGGTCACGGTCACGACGGCATCGACGAGCTCTTCCCTGGTCAGCGCCGCCGGTCCGCCCGATTGCGCCCCGCCGGGCAGGGCGCGGGGGACGGCGTCGATGATCGCTGCGATCTCGTCGGCGGTGACACCGTGGCCGCGCTGCCATGAGCCCTTCTCCCAGAAGCGCAACGTGCCCAGAGCCGCGCAGTAGTCGGCCAGCCCGTCGGAGGGGACGAGGTGGAGGGTGCCGCGCATGATCCACGTCTTGGCCAGCGTGCGGTCGCTCCACAGGGCCCGGTCGATCGCGGCGGGGTCGGGCTTGTCGCTCCGGACCGCCACCGCGAGCTGGGCCGAGGAGGCGACCTGCGCCTGGACGCCGCACAGCCGCCGGGCCACCGCCACGGGATCGGGCGCGTCCGGCTCGCTCACGAACTGTCTGCGCAGGCGCCACGCGAGGATCTGCGGCCAGGTCAGCTTGGCGGTAGTCACGCGTCCCTTCTACACCCTGCCGCCGACACTTCCCACGCCACCGAGAGCCCCGAGGCCGCCCCATCCCCACACGTCACCACGACGGTAATGCTGGGCTGAGGTGTCGGGGGTGGCGGCTGGGTGGTCATGGGATCCGGCGGCGCCGTGGCACCAGGTGCCGTGGGCGTCGGGGCGCGGTGGTGCCGTGGCGCCCGAGCACTCAGCGGCCCCAGCGGCGCTCGGCCCGAGCGGGGATGGGCCCGAGCGCCGATCGGCCCGGCCGCCGGTGGAACTGGCGGTCGGGCCGATCGGTGAGGTTGCCGGTGGGTCAGCCGGTGAAGCCGATGTCCTCGTAGCGGAGGTCGTAGAAGCCGCGCGCCCCCACGTTCGCCAGCGTCTGGCGGACGGCGACGTTCTGCGGGCGCTGGTAGAGCGGCAGGACGTTGACCTCCTGCCAGATCAGCGCGTCCGCCTCGTTGGCCGCCGCGCGGGCCCGGACCGGGTCGAGGCTCTGGGCGGCGCGGTTCATGGCCTGGTCGATGGCGGGCGAGCCGGTACGGCCGAAGTTCGCGTTCCAGGTCTTGCCGTCGGCGGAATTGGCATAAATCCCGAAACTGCTGGAAACCGGGAAAGGCGTCCCGATGTACGCGAACGGCGTGATGTCAAAGTTGCCAGGGATGACGTACTTGGTGAAGAAGTCGTCGCTCGGCACCGCCTGGATGGTCAGTTTCACGCCGATCTGGGCGAGCATCGTCTGCGCCAGCTCCCCCTCGGCCTTGCTGATCTGAACCCCCGACGGCACCACGAACCGCAGGTCGAGCACCTTCCCGTTCTTCTGCCTGAACGAGCCGTTCAGCTTCCACCCGGCCGCGTCCAGGAGCCGTCGTGCCTGACCGGGGTCGTACGCCCCGAGCTTCCCGGCGTTGTCCTGGTAGCCCTCCTGCGTGTTCATGAAGAAGTGGTTGTTCAGCAGGGCGATCGGCCAGTCCAGGCCCTGGAGGTCGGACTGCGCGATGGCCTGGCGGCTGATGCCCAGCTGGACGGCCTGCCGGACGTTGCGGTCCTTGAGCAGCTCGCTGGACCCGTTAAAGGTGAAATGCCGGAAATCGGGACCTGCGGCCTGCCGCACGTGCGCCCCCGGCGTGCCCTTCGCGCGCGCGTAGTCGGGCGCCGACGGCCCCACGTCGATGAGGTCGAGCTCCCCGTTGCTGAACGCCGAGATCAGCGAGTCCTGCTCCGACGACCGATAGATGATCTTGTCGAGCTTGGCCCGGTTCCCCCACCACGTGTCGTCCCGCACGATCGTGATCGTCTTGGCCGTCTGGTCGAACCCCCCGAACTTGAACGGCCCGGCCGTCACCGGGATCTTGTTCAGCCAGGCGGTGTCGAAGGCCTCGGGCGTCCGGTTCGTGGCGGCGGGCAGCAACGGCCCGAACAGCGCCTGCCAGTCCCCGAACGGCTTGTCGAACGTCACCACCACCTCGAAGTCGTCCTTCCCCCGGGCCACCTTCTCGATGTCCTGGTAGCCGGTGGGCGAGGCGATGTGGAAGGCGGGGTTGCGCCCGTTCAGCGCGTGCCACTGGGCCTCGAAGTCGGCCCACGTGATCGGCTTCCCGTCGGACCACTTCGCCTTCGGGTTCAGCTTGTACGTGACCACCTGCTTGGGCCGCTGCTCGGTCACCTCGGCGTCGAGCACGTAGTCCTTGTCGACCGAGATGTCCGCCTTCTCGTCGGAATGGAACGGCGCGGGCAGCAGCGCGTTGCTGACCACGGCGGCCATGGCCAGGTTGCCGTCGACGTGGTTCCTGTTCCACTGCGCGGGGAACTCGTTGATGCCCCACCGCAGCGTCCCGCCGTCCTTGACCTTGTCGCGCGGCTGCGGGTTGATGTCGTAGGCCCTGATCGTACGCTCGTCCCCGCCGCTCTCCCGGCCCGGCCTGCTCCCCGTGCCGCTGCCGCAGCCCGCCAGGCACAGCAAGCCCGTCACGGCGACGGCCACGACAAGACGTGATGCTTTCATAGAGCGAATTCCTCCCGGTCTGAGCGAGGTCTAGACGACTTCGCGCCTCTCGGCGTAATGGCAGGCCGCTCCCTGGTCCTCGCCCAGCGGTCGTACCTCGGGCTCGACGTCCACGCAGAGCCTGCGTTCTTCGTCGGTGAGCTCGCCGCGGAACTTCGGGCACCTGGTGCGGAATCGGCAGCCCGTCGGAGGGTTGGCCGGGCTGGGCAGGTCGCCTTCGAGCAGGATCCGCTCCCGGGCGCGCTCGCGTACCGGATCGGGCAGCGGGATCGCCGACAGCAGGGCCTGCGTGTACGGATGCGCCGGGGCGTCGAACACGGTGTCCACCTGGCCGATCTCGGCGATCCTGCCGAGATACATCACCGCCACCCGGTCGGCGATGTGCCGTACGACCGCCAGGTCGTGCGCCACGAACAGGTAGGACAGACCCAGCCGGGCCTTCAGCGAGCCGAGCAGGTTGATCACCCCGGCCTGGATCGACACGTCCAGCGCGGAGACCGGCTCGTCCAGCACCAGCAGCCGGGGCTCCAGGGCCAGCGCCCTGGCGATGCCGATGCGCTGCCGCTGGCCGCCCGAGAAGTCCTGCGGGTAGCGGGCCGCGTGGGAGGTGTCCAGCCCGACCAGGGCGAGCAGCTCGGCGATGCGCCGGCCTGGGCGGCGCTGCCCGTGCGTGCGCAGCGGCTCGGCCAGGATGTCGTGCACCGTCATGCGCGGGTCGAGCGAGGCCAGCGGATCCTGGAAGACGATCTGCATGTCGCGCCGGATCGCCTTGCGATCGGAGCCGCTCAGCCGCGCGGTGTCGTGTCCGAGCACCACGATGCGCCCGCTCTGGGGCGCCGCCAGCTCCAGGATCTGCGTCAGTGTGGTCGTCTTGCCGCTGCCCGACTCGCCGACCAGCCCCAGCGTCTCGCCCTGCCGGACGTCGAAGCCGACCCCGGCCACCGCGTGCACCGTGCCCACCCTGCGCTTGAAGATCGCGCCCTTGAGCAGCGGATATTCCTTGACCAGGCCGTGCACCTCCAGCACCGTGCGCTCGCCGCGCTCGCCGCGCTCGCCGCGCTCGCCGCGCTCGCCGCGCTCGCCGCGCTCGCCGCGCTCGCCGCGCTCGCCGCGCTCGCCGCGCTCGCGCCGCCCCGGCTCGACGGGGACGAGGACGGGCTCGCGGGGCCGTACCTCCTGCCAGCGGATGCAGGCCGCGCGGTGCCCCGCCCCCACGTCGAGCAGCGGCGGCTCACCCTCGTCGCAGGCGTCGATCTTCATCGGGCAGCGCGGCGCGAACGGGCACCCCGGCGGCAGCGCCTCGGGGGAGGGCGGGCTGCCCTCGATGGGCACCAGCGGCTGCCGCGCGCCCCGGTCCACGCGCGGGATCGAGCCGAGCAGCCCCACCGTGTACGGCATCCGCATCCCGTAGTAGATGTCGTCCACGTCGCCGATCTCGACGGGCCGCCCGGCGTACATGACCAGCACCCGGTCGGCGAACCCGGCCACGACGCCCAGATCATGCGTGATCATGATGATCGCGGCGCCGGTCTTCCGCTGCGCCGTCTTCAGCACCTCCAGCACCTGCGCCTGGATGGTGACGTCGAGCGCGGTGGTCGGCTCGTCGCAGATGATCACGTCGGGGTCGTTCGCGATGGCCATGGCGATCACCACGCGCTGCCGCATGCCGCCGGAGAACTCGTGCGGGAAGGCCAGCGCCCGCTCGGCCGGACGCGGGATGCCCACGAGCTCCAGCAGCTCGACCGCCTTGACCAGGGCCGTCTCCTTGCTCACCCGCTGGTGCACGCGCACGGCCTCGGCGATCTGGTCGCCGACGCGGTAGACGGGGGTGAGCGCGGAGAGCGGGTCCTGGAACACCATCGAGATGGTCTTGCCGCGGAAGGCCGTCAGCTCCCGCTCGGGGGCCCCGATCAGCTCCTTGCCGTGCAACCGCACCGACCCGGTGACGCGCGCCCCCGGTGGCAGCAGGCCCATGACGGCCGCCGAGGTGACCGACTTGCCCGACCCCGACTCGCCGACGATGCCCAGGACCTCGCCGGGCTCCACGTCGTAGCTCACCCCGCGGACGGCCGGCACGCCGCCGAACGACACGTTGAGGTCGGTGACCTTGAGCACCGGGCTCATCGCCGCCCCCGCCGCGCCGAGGAGGGGTCGAACGCGTCACGCAGCGCGTCGCCGATGAGGTTGACCGCGAGCACGGTGACCACCAGCAGCCCCGCCACGAACCAGAACGTCCACGGCGCGTAGACCGCCGTCCTGGACCCATCGGCGATGAGCGTCCCGAACGACACGTCGGGCGGCTGGATGCCGAACCCGAAGTACGACAGCGAGGTCTCGGTGAGGATCGCGCTGCTGACGTTGAGCGTGGCGTCGACGATCAGCAGCGAGGACAGGTTGGGGATCACGTGCCGGAAGATGATCCGTACGGGGGAGACGCCCATGTAGCGGGCGGCCTGGATGAACTCCCGCTCCTTCAGCGAGATCGTCATCCCCCTGACGATCTTCGAGGTCACCATCCACAGGAACAGCGCCAGCATCACCACGAACAGCGGCCACTGCCCCGCCTCGAACAGCGGCGACATGATCGCCAGGATCAGGAAGCCGGGCAGCACGAGCAGCAGGTCGGTCACCCAGCTCAGGGTCCGGTCCGTCCACCCCAGGAAGTAGCCCCCGAACGCGCCCACCACGGCGGACAGCGCCGTGGAGATCAGGGCCGCGAGCAGCCCCACGACCAGCGACTTCTGCATGCCGCGCAGCGTGACCGCGTAGACGTCCGCCCCCGTTTGGAGCGTTCCGAACCAGTGGTTGGCCGACGGCGGCTGCATGAACGCGGTGAAGTCCTTGTCGGTGTACGTCCACGGGGAGAAGATCGGCCCCGCGAACGCCAGCAGGAACATCAAAGCCATCACCGCGAACCCGATCCGCCCCTGCGGGGAGGCGAAGAACCGCCCGGCCACCACCCGCAGCCTGGACGGCGCCGTGGCCGGCGCGCCGTCGGCCAGCTCCTCGGCCAGCTCCTCGTCGGAAAGCGTCATCACGCCCGCACTCTCGGGTCGAGCGCCGCGTGCAGCAGGTCGGAGGCCAGCGAGGCGCACAGCACGGCGACGGCGGCCAGGAGGGAGATGGCGGCGACGGTGTTGACGTCGTTGGTGAAGATGGAGTTGATCAGCTGCTCGCCCAGCCCGTGCCAGCCGAAGATCTTCTCGGTGAACGTCGCCCCCGTCAGCAGCGCCCCGAACGTGAACGCGAAGTAGGTCACCACCGGGATGAGCGCGGTCCGCAGCGCGTGCCTGGTGAGCGCCTGGCGCCTGCTCAGCCCCTTGGCCAGGGCGGTGCGGACGAAGTCGGCGCCCCGCACGTCGAGCATCATGTTGCGCTGGTAGCGGCTGAAGACCGCCACGAGCCCCACCGACAGCGAGATCGTCGGCAGGATCAGGTGCTGCAGCCGGTCGACCACGTGCCCCCAGAACCCGGCCTCGAGCCCGTCGGTGTACTCGCCGCTGACGAGGAAGACCGAGCTGCCGAAGATGCGCTCGTTGGCCCAGGCGGCGGCCAGGATCAGCATGTTGGCCAGCACGACCACCGGCACGGCCAGCACCACGAAGGACAGGGCGGTCGAGAGCCGGTCGAACCAGCCGTACTGCCGGACCGCCGCGAAGGCGCCCACCAGCACCCCGAACAGGCTCCCGAACACCATCCCCAGCACGACCAGCCGGAACGTCACGCCCATGCGCCGTTTGAGATCCTCGTTGACCGGGGCGCCCGCGACGGACTTGCCGAAGTCGCCGCGCAGCACCCCGCCCGCCCAGGTGGCGTAGCGCTCCATCAGCGGCGTCTTGTCGTTGAGGTTGAGCGCGGTCAGTTGCGCGTCCACCACGGCGGGCGGCGGTTTCGGCGTGCGGTCCGCGTAGTTGGAACGAGGATTGAGAGCCATGGCCGCCAGTAGGTAGGCGAGGCTGGCAGCCACTACGACCAGCACGGCGTAGTTGAGCAGCCTGCGGGCCAGAAACCCCGCCATCGCGCTCCCCCTCCGACGCGCACCGCACGTAGTTATATTGCTACACCATGTGATGGCTCGCGCGCAGGGAACCGCCGAAGATGGTCAACGTCCGGAAAGTTCGTCCACAGCGGTGCGGACATCCTCGCTCGTGATCGTCGTCAGGTCGGCCGAGCTGGCGGACCCGCCGCGCGAGGCGTGGGCGGCCAGCCGCACGTCGCGGCGCATGGCGGCGCGCTCGAACAGCGACCTGGCGAACCGGCCGTTGCCGAGCCCGTCGATCAGCCGCTCCTCGCACACCCAGGCGAACACGTCGTCGAGGTCGCGCAGCGCCTCCTCGTCGAAGGTGTCGCCGGCCTTCTCCGCCAGCAGCACCGCGATCTCGGACAGCTCCTGCGGCGCGTAGCTGGGGAAGGCCACGCGCTGGTTGAACCGGCTGGACAGGCCGGGGTTGGTGGTCAGGAACGCGTCCATCTCGCGCTCGTAGCCGGCCAGCACGATGACGAGCCGGTCGCGGTCGTCCTCGGCCCGCTTGAGCAGCGTCTGCACGGCCTCGGCGCCGAAGGCGTCGCCGCCCTGGTAGCCGGGGTTGACCAGGCTGTAGGCCTCGTCGATGAAGAGCACGCCGCCCAGGGCCCGGTCGACCAGCTCGTTGGTCTTGATCGCGGTGGCGCCGAGGTGCTGGCCGACCAGGTCGGCGCGGTGCGCCTCGACCACGTCGGGCCTGGCCAGCAGGCCGAGCGCGGCGAAGATGCGGCCGACGACCCGGGCGACCGTGGTCTTGCCGGTGCCGGGCGGGCCGACGAAGACGAAGTGCCGCATCTGCGGCGGCGTGGGCAGCCCGCGCTCCTGCCGCATGCGCGCCACCTGCAGCTGGGCCGCGATGGCGTGGACCTGCCGCTTGACCGGCGCCAGGCCGGCCATCCCGTCGAGGTCGGCCAGCGCCTCCTCCAGGGTGGGCGTGGCGACGTAGCCGCGGAAGCGGGCGGTCAGCTCGTCGAACGCCTTGGTCACGTCGGGCGTGGTCGTGGTCACCAGGTCCTCGGTGGTCGGGGTGCCGCCCGCGCCCACCACGCGCACGTCGCGGGCCTGCGCGGCGGCCTCGACCAGGCTGCGCGCGAACCTGGCGTTGCCCAGCTCGTCGACCAGGCCGCGCCGGTGCACGTCCTCGAACAGGCCGAGCAGCACCGGCCTGCTCTCGGCGGCCATCGTGTCTCCCCTGCGCCGCTGGAGCAGCTCGGTGACCTCGACCAGCTCGGCGGGGGAGTAGCCGGGGAAGCGCACGCGGGTGGCGAACCGGCTGGCCAGCCCGGGATTGCTGGACAGGAACGAGCCCATCTCCTGCTCGTAGCCGGCCAGGATGATGATCAGCCGCTCGCGGTCGTCCTCGGCGCGCTTGAGCAGGGTCTGCACGGCCTCGGCGCCGAACCTGTCGGGCTGGCCGTCGGAGGAGTTGACCAGCCCGTACGCCTCGTCGATGAAGAGCACGCCGCCCAGGGCCCGGTCGACCAGCTCGTTGGTCTTGATCGCGGTCGCGCCCAGGAACTCGCCCACCAGGTCGGCCCGCTGCGCCTCGACCACGTAGGGGGTCTCCAGCAGGCCGAACGCGTAGAAGATCTTGGCGAGTGCGCGGGCCACGCTGGTCTTGCCGGTGCCGGGCGGGCCGACGAAGACGAAGTGCCTGGTGGGCCGCTCGGTGGTGTAGCCGGCCTCGGCGCGCAGCCGGGACGCCTCGATGGAGGCGGCGATCGAGCGCACCTGCTCCTTGACGGGGGCCAGGCCGACCATGCTCTCCAGCTCGCTGAGCGCGTCCTCGACGGAGATCTGCGGCGGGCCGCCCGACTTGTCCTGATGGGACTCGGGCCTGCCCTCGCGGGCCCTGACGCGTACCTGCTGCTCCTCGGCCGCGGCGCTCTCCGCCCTGACCTTGCGGGCCAGCAGGAACCGGTAGACCAGCACCGCGGCGGCCACCGCGTAGGCCACCCAGACCGCCACGTTCGCGGAGACGAACGAGAGCGGCGCGGCGAGCACGCCGGCGGGCGCGAGCGCCAGCAGCGTGGTCGCCCACGGGGCCACCCAGCGGATGAGGTGGGCGGCGGCGGCGACCGGCAGGGCCAGCGCGACCATCAGGTGCACCGTGCCGGAGCCCGGCGGGAACAGCCCGGAGAAGGCGGGCAGCGTCAGCACGACCCAGCCCGCGACCACCAGCGCGGTGGCGGCGGCGCGGGGGAAGCGCATGGTCAGCGCGACGAACGCGAGCCCCAGCAGGACGAGGGGGAAGGTGTTGAGCAGATTCCACCCGAGCGCCGCCCCCAGGCCCATGACGGCGACCAGCGCCACCACGTAGAGGACCCGGCGCACGGCCGGGGGAATCTGGTAATAACGCAGCCGAACCTTCTCGAACAGATCCCGCGCCGTGGCCCGCCCCGCGGCCTGGGCCCTGCCGGACTCCCGCATCACGCCTCCCCGGTCCGCCCCCGGTTATACCGCACCGGACCGACGATTGGGCGCTCCTGACACGCTAGGTGGAGGTCACGAAAGCGGCGATCTGCCGCCCGAGTTCGGCCCCCGCGTCCTCCTGGAGGAAGTGCCCGGCGCCCTTGACTACGGGATGCCGCAGGCCGGACGTGCCGGAGATCGACTTGAGCAGGATCGGCGCCATGCCACCGGTGATCGGATCTCCGTCGGAGAACGCCACCAGGAAAGGCCGGTCGAGTGTCGTGAGAACCTGCCAGGCAGCGCGGTTGGCGGGCGCGGCGGGGTCGCCGGGCGTGATCGGGACGAGGCTCGGCATGACGCGGGGGCCCGCTTTGTACGACTCGTCGGGGAACGGCGCGTCGTAGGCCGCCCGGACCTCCGCCGTCAGCTCCGTCTTGCAGCCGGCCTGGACGAGCCGGGCGATGTCCAGCGCCGGGGCCTTGAGCACGGCGTTCCTGAACCGGTGCCACACGTCGGGCATGGGAATGTCACCCGTGGGCAAGCCCGTGTTGGCGGCCACGATCCTGGCGACGCTCCCGGGGTGCTCGGCGGCGATCCGCAGCCCGATCAGGCCGCCCCAGTCCTGGCCGACGACGGTGAGGCCGCTCAGCCCGAGGGCGTCGAGCAGTAGGGCGCGGGTCCACTCGACGTGCCTGGCGTAGGTGTGCTCGGCCTGGTCGGCGGGCTTGTCCGAGCGGCCGAACCCGACAAGGTCCACCGCGATCGCGCGCAGCCCGGCCGCGGCCAGCTCGGGCATGACGTGCCGGTAGAGGAAGGACCAGCTCGGCTCGCCGTGCAGGAGCACCACGGGCTCGCCGTCGGCTGGACCCGCCTCGACGTACGCCATCCGCAGGCCGTCGGGGACGTCGGCGTAGCGGGGCTCGTACGGGAAGTCGGGCAGGTCGGCGAAGCGCTCGTCCGGCGTGCGCAGGGTCCGCATAGAACAAGATTCTAGCTAGCTCCGCTGATGCCGCCCAGGGAATTCGCCGACGAGCACCTGTTTGGGGGTGACGCGCAGGACGTCGGAGTCGGGCAGGGCGATCCCGCGTACCTCCACCCAGAACCGCCGCTGCAGCGGGTCCGCCGCGAACACCGCCACCCTGGGGTCGGTCTCGACGGCGTCCCACGCGTTCAGCTCCGTGATCACGCGCAGCTCGCCCGACGAGGTGACGGACGCCACCGCACCGGCGACCCGGGGGCCGAGGGAGTCGGCGTAGGACAGGACGATGCTGCGGGCGTACGAGAAGGTCTGGCGCACCTCCGGGCTCAGCGCGACGGACGGCTCGGCGCCCATGGGCAGATCGCACATGATCAGGGAGGCCCGCCAAGGGCCCGGCCCGCCCCGCCACCAGGCGCGTGCCGCCCGCGCCCCGAACACGACCGCCACCGCCGCGAGCGCGCCCAGCCCGACCCGCCACGCCCACGTCGCCGCAGGCTCCACCTGCCAGGCCCGCAGCAGGCCGCCCGCCGCGCAGGCGGCCGCGGCCAGGACGACGAGCGCGGTCGCGGTGGGCAGCCACCGGTCGTCGCGGTGGCGGGCGCGCAGGTAGCCGCGCACCATGGGGTAGGGCACCGCCAGGGCGGCGACGGCGGCCCTGGGCTCCACCGCGAGCGCCCCGCCCACCAGCGGGACCAGCACGGACCAGGTCCTGCCGAGCAGGATCCAGAGGATCACGCCGGCGTTCCTGCGGGCGGTGCGGCCGGCCTGCGCCGCGTGGATGTGCTCCCGGGCCTCCCTGGCGCGCACGGTCTCGGCCAGCGCGAGGAGCGGGCGGCCGCGCCACGCCTCCGCCAGTGCCCGTACGGCGGCCAGCGCGGGCCAGGCCAGCACCACGATGCCGGCCAGCCCCGCCCAGACCGGGTACAGCGCGGGCGGCACGGACGGCACCGCCCCCAGCAGCAGCCAGGCGGCGAACGACACCACCGACACGACCGCCGACACCACCGCCGCGCCGAGCCAGGGATCCCTGCAGAGCATCGGGGGCACGTACGGCCACAGGCCCACCCGCCGCGCCTGCCTGACCGTGAGCGGCACCAGCAGCACCAGCACGGCGAAGCCGCCGAGCTGGGCCTGGACGCCCCAGTCGAGGAGGAGCGCGGCCCCGGCGATCGCGAGCGTGGCGAGCGCGACCAGGAGGCGGGCCTGGCGGGACCAGACCTCCAGCGCCCGCCTGGCCCTGCCCGTCTCGCGCGGGTCGACCGGCCAGGACGGATCGTGGTGCGGGCGGGGCCGGTCCCAGCGCAGCAGGGACAGGCCGAGGTTCGCGCGGGCCTGGGGGTGTGCGGGGTCGATGGCGAGCGCGGCCCGGTACGACCGCTCGGCGTCGGCGTGGTCGCCGCCCAGCAGGGCCAGGTCGCCCAGCATGACCCCGGGGTCGGCCTGCTCCGGCGCGAACTTCCCGGCCAGCGTGGCGTGTTCCAGCGTCACCTGCCAGCGGCCGGGGGAGCGGCGCAGGATCGCGGCCAGGCGCAGGCGGGCCGGCCAGGAGCCGCGGGCCAGCTCCACGGCCCGTTCGGCGGCGGGCAGCGCGTCGGCGTCGCGGCCCAGCCGTTCGTGGGCGAGGCTGATGAGCCGGTACGCCCATTCCGCGCCCGGATCCAGGTCGACCGCGCGGCGGGCGGCGTCGAGCGCGGACTCGGGGCGGCCGGCGTTCAGCCTGTCGAGGGCCTCGTCACACCATTCACGTGAGGATCGGTCGGAAAAATCGCCTTTTCTGTCACTTTGGTCGGCCCCCACGGTCTCCATGATCGGGTCGAGGGCCAATGTTGGATAGATGTCGACATATGGCTGTATCTCTCTAGAGAGGTACCGGGCGATCTGTGGATCAGTCGATACTGCTATGACAAGTGCTGGACATGCCCTAAGCTGCGACGCAAGCCGGAGCGCTAGGAGTCGAGGCGGATGAGCTCGGAAGGAGCGAGCGTCGAGCCAGGCTCTCGCCACCGACCAAAGAGCATGTGCGGGCCCTGTCAACGGATCGGCCTGCAAGGAGGCCCATGACCGTCACACAGGCCGCACCCCTCGTACGGACTGCCGATCGGGAGCACGGGGACCGCCGCTGGTCCATTCTTGTGCTGCTCTGCGTGAGCCTGCTGCTGATCACCGTCGACGCGACCGTCCTGCACATCGCGGTGCCCGCGCTCACGGCCGCGCTGGAGCCGTCCGCGGTGCAACTGCTGTGGATCATCGACATCTATTCGCTGGTGGTCGCGCCGCTGCTGATCATGTTCGGCACGCTCGGCGACCGGTTCGGGCGCAAACGGCTGGTCCTGCTCGGCTACGTGCTGTTCGGCCTGGCCTCGTTCGGGGCCGCGTTCGCCCCGACCCCGCTGACCCTGATCCTGGCCAGGGCGCTGCTCGGCATCGGCGGGGCCATGATCATGCCGGCCACGCTGTCCCTGATCCGCCAGATCTTCACCGACAGGCGCGAGCGCGCCATCGCGCTGGGCGTCTGGAGCGCGGTCGCGGCGGCCGGCGCGGCGGTCGGGCCGCTCGTCGGCGGCGTGCTCGTCGGCATCTGGTGGGGCGCCGTCTTCCTCATCAACGTGCCGATCCTGCTGGCCCTGATCCCCGCCGCCATCCGCCTGCTGCCGGACTCACGGGGCCGCAAGGACCGGGCATGGGACGGCGTGAGCGCGGCGCTGTCGGTGGTCGGCATCCTGGCGCTGGCGTTCGGGCTGAAGGAGGCGGGCGCGGGCAGCCTGTTGCCGCTGTGGGCGTCGGTGCTGGTGTTCCTGGCCGGTCTGGGGCTCCTTGGCGTGTTCGTACGCCGCCAGACCCGGCTGAGCCAGCCGCTGCTGGAGGTCGGGCTGTTCCGGCGGCGCGAGTTCGCGACCGGGGTGGCCGGCGTGCTGCTCGGCGTGTTCGCGCTGGTGGGCCTGCAGCTCATGCTCGCCCAATACCTGCAGCTCGTGCTCGGCGACAGCCCGCTGCGCGCGGCGGTCCGGATGTTGCCGCTGGTGATCTCGGCCATCTCCGGAGGGCTCGCTGCCGCTCACATCCTGCCGAGAATCGGCATGCGAACCACTATGAGCGGCGGGCTCGGGCTCGTCGCGCTCTCCTTGACCCCCACGCTGTCCTGGGGCGTCGAGAATCATCCCGTCATGCTGGCGATCTGTTTCGTGGGCATCGGGTTCGGGGTCCAGGTGGCGCTGCTGGCCGCCTCCGACACGATCATGTCCGCGGCGTCCGAGTCCCAGGCGGGCGGTGCCGCGGCCATCGAGGAGACCGCGTACGAACTGGGCGCCGGTCTGGGCGTGGCCGTGCTCGGCACGATCACCGCCGTCGTGTACGCCCCCGGCCTGCACTCCGTACCCGGCGTGTCCGCGAGCGGCATGGACAAGGCCAGGCAGTCGCTCGCGGGCGCGGCGCACGTCGCGCACGAGGTGGGCGGCAGTGCGGGCGGCGCCCTGCTCGACGCCGCCCGATGGGCCTTCGTGAACGCCCTGCACACGACCGTGGTCGTCAGCGTCGTCCTGCTCAGCCTGACCGCCGTCGCGGTGGCCGCGCTGCTCAGCCGTGATTGAGGTGTGCCATGTCCCGTTCAGGGCAGACAACTACCGTGAAACAGGCCCTCCGTGATCTTGCTGCTTTAGTCGCCCGCGTCGGCGTGGGCGGCATCTTCTTCGCGAACGGCTGGACCAAGCTGGAAGACGGGCTGAAGGCCACCGGAGCGAAGTTCCTCCAACAGGGTGCCCCCGCGCCCGGCGCCTGGGCCACGGTCACCATGCTCACCGAGCTCATCGGCGGCGCGCTGCTGATCGCCGGCCTGGCCGTCTCGGCCACCGGGCTGATCCTCTTCGCCGAGGCGCTGGGGGTCTTCGTGGTGGCCCCGCCGCTCAACCCCATCAGCCTGAACGAGCTCATCCTCCTCGGCGCGGCCTCCCTCCTGCTCGCGGTGGTGGGCGCCGGGCGGGTGTCGGTGGACCACATGGTGGTGATCAGGCGGAGGGAGTCGGAGGCGGCGAACGAGTTCGCGGCCGACACGGAAGCGGACCGCGTCATCGCCTCGCTCCGCGAACCCGACAAATCACCGGCTCCCGATGCCGAGCCGGAGGACGCGGCCGACTCGGCCTCGGCCTCGGAGGACACGGCGCCTCACCCGCGGCCGCGCGCCAAGGGCGGGGAAGCGAGCCGCGCGGCGGACCCGGCCCCGGTGCCCGGCGACACGCTGGTGGCCGGCCGCAAGAAACCCCCGTCCCGCACCCGCCGCCCAACCACCGACTGACCCGCCCCGCCGTCCCCTGCGCGCCGGTGCGCAGGGTGCCCGGCCGCCGACCGCGTGGCGCCGAGCTCCGCCGCACCACGTCTCGCCGACCCGGCGCCGGGTTGAGCGCCCACCTCAGCGCGCCCACCTCAGCGCGCCCGTCGCCGCGCGGTTGGGAGTCGACGTCTTCGCGCCGCGCCCGCCTGCCGCCCTCAGGAGGCGCCCGCCCGCGCCCCTCGCGGGCCCCCGCCAACGCGCCTGGAAGCCCCCTCGGCGTGCCCGAGCCGCACCCGAGGGCCCTCGCGTCACACGGGGCGGGCCGAGGGACCCCGTGGGCATGTGAGATGGGCTCATGTTTGGGCCTTGTTGGCCCCGTGGACGCGGCGGATGCTGGTGGGCGAGCCCCCGGTACTCCCAGCCCCGTGAGGTGCCCCATGCCGCGCCGCTCAGCCCACCGGTTGATCGTCCTCGTGCTCCTCCTCACCACCACCCTGGTAATCCCCCAGGCCGCAGCCACCGCCGAGCCCACCAAGGCAGCCCAGGTCAGCGGTTTCATCGACGCACACAGCCACCTCTTCTCCTACGAGGCGTTCGGCGGCCGGCTCATGTGCGGCAAGCCGTACGACCCGGACGGCATCGCCGCGGCGCTGGCCGACTGCCCCGACCACTACCCCAACGGCGAGCTGGCCTGGTTCGAGAACTTCACCCGCAGGGGCACCGTCACCGGCACCCACGACCCCGTCGGCTGGCCCACGTTCAGGGACTGGCCCGCGTACGACTCGCTGACCCACCAGCAGGCGTACTACACCTGGGTCGAGCGCGCCTGGCGGGGCGGCCTGCGGATCCTGGTGAACGACCTGGTGGCCAACCGCCAGCTGTGCGCGATCTACCCCCTGAAGAAGAACTCGTGCGACGAGATGACCACCATCAGACTCCAGGCCCAGCGGGCGAGGGAGCTGCAGGACCACATCGACGCCGAGAACGGCGGGCCGGGCAGGGGCTGGTTCCGGATCGTGGACGATCCGGCCGAGGCCAGGCAGGTCGTCCAGGACGGCAAGCTGGCCGTGGTCCTGGGGATCGAGACCTCCGAGCCGTTCGGCTGCCGCCAGATCCTGGGCATCCCCCAGTGCACCAGGGCGCAGATCGACCGCGGCCTGGACGAGATGTACGCGCTGGGCGTACGCAGCATGTTCGTCTGCCACAAGTACGACAACGCCCTGTGCGGCGTGCGGTTCGACTCCGGCACCCAGGGCGCGATCGTCAACCTCGGCAACTTCCTCGGCACCGGCTCCTTCTGGCAGGCCCGCACGTGTACGACCCCCGAGCACGACAACCCGATCGACCCGGGCGGCGTCCTGCCCGACCCGATCGCGGGCCTGCTGCCGCCGGGCGTCTCGCTGCCGGTCTATCCCCCCGCCCCGCACTGCAACACCAGGGGCCTGACCGCGCTGGGCGAGTACATGGTCCAGGGCATGATCCGGCGCGGCATGCTGATCGAGATCGACCACATGAGCGTGAAGGCCGCGGACCGGACGCTCGACCTGCTCGAAGCCGCCCGCTACCCGGGCGTGATCTCCTCACACAGCTGGGCCGACCCGCTCTACTTCGACCGGGTCTACGCCCTCGGCGGCATGATCACGCAGTACGGCCACGACGCCGAGCACTTCGTCGCCGAGTGGGCCCGTACCAAGCCCATCAGGCAGGCGCACCAGGTCGCCGGCTACGGCTACGGGCTCGACGTCAACGGCATGGGCAGGCTCCCGGCCCCGCGGGGCGGCGCCGACGGGGTGACGTACCCGTTCAGGTCGTACGACGGCAGCGTGCTCCTGGACCGGCTGCGCACCGGCCAGCGGGTGTGGGACGTCAACACGGACGGCGTCGCCAACTACGGCCTGGTGCCCGACTGGATCGAGGACATGCGGATCATCGGCGGCGACGAGATCGTCCGGGACATGGCGGCCGGCGCCGAGTCCTACCTCCGTACGTGGGAGGTGGCCACCTCGGCCCAGCGGTGAGCCCGGCTATCCTGGCGGGCAGGGCGAGCGAGGGGCGTGGATGGCGGCCAGGTCCGGCAGGGTGCGCGCGACGGTGCGTGACGTCGCCGCGGAGACGGGGCTGTCCATCGCCACCGTCTCCCGCGTGCTCAACGGCCAGGCCAACGTCGCCCCGCACACCCGTGAGCTGGTGCTGCGCGCCGTCGGCCGCCTCGGCGACCAGGCGCCGAAGCCGCGCGCGGTCCCCGACCCGTCGGCCGGCGCCGTCTACGTGCGCTGCCCGTACGTGCTGACCGACTATTTCGGGCTCATCGTGTCCTCGGTGGGGGAGACGATCGAGCTGCACGGCAGGCAGATGATCCTCGGCGCGGGCGAGGCCGCCCAGGACGCCCCGGTGCTCGGCGGGCTCCCCGACCGGCAGGGCGTGGCGGGCGCGATCCTCATCCTGCCGCCGGAGCCGGGCGAGGAGCTGGTACGCCTGCGCGACAGCGGCTTCCCCTTCGTGGTGGTCGACCCGAGGACCCCGCCCCCCAGGGACATCGCGGCGGTGTCGGCCGCTCACTTCGCGGGCGGGCGCAAGCTGATGGCGCACGTCGTCGGGCTGGGCCACCGCCGGGTCGGGATCATCGGCGGGCCGGTGGAGTGGCTGCCGAGCGAGGCCAGGCTGGCCGGTTACACGGCCTCGCTGGCGGACGCCGGGGTGCTGCCCGAGCCCGAGCTGCTGCGCAGCGTGCCGGAGCCGAGCACCGAGTACGGCTACCTGGCGGCCTGCGAGCTGCTCGACCTGCCGCGGCGGCCGACGGCGCTGGTGGCGTTCAACGACAAGATGGCCGTCGGGGCGCTGTGGGCGGCGGCCGAGCGCGGGCTGAGCGTCCCCGGCGACCTGTCGGTGGCCGGTTTCGACGACATCGACGTCAGCAGGGCCACCTCGCCCGCCCTCACCACGGTGCGCCAGCCCCTGCAGGAGATGGGCCGGATGGCGGTCACGTTGCTGATGCGGCTGCTGAGCCGCCACACCGTGGAGGCGCTGCACGTCTCGCTCGAAACCGAGCTGATCGTCCGCGGCTCCACCGGACAGGTCTGATCCTGTTTCATTTGTTTCATCGCTTGACTCGGCTCTTCACTCATGCTGACCTAAGAGAAAGTTTCTTTATTGTTTCATTTGTTACATGGGCGTCACCCCCCAGCCCGGAAGGGAAGCAGAGCCGTGTCCCGAATACTCACGCTCGCCTGCGCGATCGTCTTAGCGCTGGCCGTGCCCGTCCCGGCGTACGCCGCCGGCGAGACGGTGAACGTCTGGCTCACCACCACCTCGGACGCCGGAGGCCGGAACGTCACCCGCGGCCTCGCGCAGCAGACCCCCATCGCCTTCGGCCCCGCCGGCGGCAGCGCCAACCAGACGATCACCGTCAACGAGGGCACCACGTACCAGCAGTTCGAGGGCGCCGGCGCGTCGATCACCGACACGACCGCGTACCTGCTGCGCGGCGGCCCCGTCAGCGCGGCCACGCGGGACGCGGCCATGCGCAAGCTGTTCTCGCCCACGGACGGGATCGGCCTGTCGTTCGTCCGCAACCCGATCGGCGCCTCCGACCTCTCGCGCCCCGGCATGGTCTCGCTCGACGACACCTGCTGCGACCTGAACGACTTCGGCGCCAACGGCTACGACACCAACGTCCGCCTGCTGACCGTCCAGGCCAAGCAGCTCAACCCGGAGCTGCGGGTCAAGGCCGTGCCGTGGAGCGCGCCCGGCTGGATGAAGGACAACGGCCGGATGGACCAGATGGGCTGGCTGAAGTGGGAGTACTACAGCACGTACGCCCAGTACTTCGTCAAGTACATCCAGAGCTACCAGGCCGCCGGGGTCCCGGTGAACTACATCTCGGTCCAGAACGAGCCCAACTGCTGCCAGGCGTCCAACCCGACCGCCATGAACTACCCCGGCATGAGCTGGAACGCCTCCGGCCTGACCGAGCTGACCAAGAACTTCGTGTACCCGGCCTTCCGGGCCGCCGGCATCAACACGAAGGTGCTCGTCCACGACTGGAACTACGGTGACTACGGCCAGATCGGCGGCCCCATCCTGGCCGACGCGACGCTGCGGAACGACCCGCTGTTCGGCGGCATCGCCTGGCACGGCTACTTCGGCGACCCGGCGGTCGGCTCGCAGGTGCACGCCCAGTATCCGTCGGTGCCCCAGTTCAGCACCGAGCACTCCGGCGGCACCTGGATCGGCAACCAGCACAACGAGGACATGGCCGACATCGTCAATTACACCCGTAACTGGAGCCGCAGCGTGGTCAAGTGGAGCCTGGCGCTCAACCAGTCCATGGGCCCGCACAACGGCGGCTGCGACGTCTGCACCGGCCTGATCACGGTCCAGGAGGGCGGCTCGCGCGCCGGCCAGGTGGACTACACGATCGAGTACTACACGACCGGCCACCTCACCAAGTTCGTCAGACCTGGGGCGTACCGGATCGACTCGACCGCCAACTCCACGGTGCAGAACGTCGCCTGGCGCAACCCCGACGGCTCCAAGGCCCTGATCGCCCACAACGGCGGCACCTCGGCCCAGTCGGTCAGGGTCAACTGGGGCAACCAGTCGTTCGTCTACACGCTGCCCGCCCGTACCACCGCGACCTTCACCTGGTCGGGCACGCCGGGCGGCAGCCCCGGCGGCACGATCACCGGCCTGGCCGGCAAGTGCGTCGACGTGGCCGGCGGCAGCGGCGCCGACGGCGCCGCCGTGCAGCTCTACACCTGCAACGGCAGCGCCGCCCAGCAGTGGACCCGGCCGGGCGACGGCACGCTGCGTGCGCTCGGCAAGTGCCTCGACGTGGTCGACCGCGGCACCGCCGACGGCAGCAAGCTCCAGCTCTGGTCGTGTTCGGGCGCCGCCAACCAGCAGTGGACCTACACCTCGGGCCGGGACCTGGTGAACCCCGCCGCGAACAAGTGCGCCGACGTCACCGGCAACTCCAGCGCCGACGGCGCCCGGCTGCAGATCTGGACCTGCACGGGCGCCGCCAACCAGAAGTGGACGCTGTCGTGATCACATGCCGGCGGTGAGGCGGGCGACCACCCGCATCTTGTTCATCGCGTCCAGCGCGGCCACCTTGTACGACTCGGCCAGCGTCGGATAGTTGAACACGGCGTTGACCAGGTAGTCGATCGTCCCGCCGCACCCCATGACCGTCTGCCCGATGTGCACGAGCTCCGTCGCCCCCGTGCCGAACACGTGGACTCCGAGCAGCCGCCGGTCCTCGGGGGAGACGAGGAGCTTGAGCATCCCGTACGAGTCGCCGATGATCTGGCCCCTGGCCAGCTCCCGGTACCGCGAGATGCCCACCTCGAACGGCACCTTGTCCCGGGTCAGCTCGTCCTCCGACCGGCCGACGAAGCTGATCTCGGGAATGGTGTAGATCCCGATGGGCGGCAGCTCGCGGGCGTCCTCGACCG
The DNA here is from genome assembly GCF_040605375.1 of Nonomuraea sp. NPDC005650. Lineage (NCBI taxonomy): Bacteria > Bacillati > Actinomycetota > Actinomycetes > Streptosporangiales > Streptosporangiaceae > Nonomuraea > Nonomuraea sp. NPDC005650. The sequence continues at coordinate 105,667 of NZ_JBEXCR010000011.1, read as the reverse complement.
GCTCACCGCACGCGTGCTGCGCGGCCACCCGCCCCTGCTCCATGGAGGTGGCCGCCAGCGCGGGGAAGCCGATCACGTCGCCCACGGCGTAGATGTGCGGCACCTCGGTGGCGTAGTTGGAGTCCACCGAGATGCGGCCGCGGGCGTCGGCGGCCAGGCCGGCGGCCTCCAGGCACAGCTCGGTGGTCTTGCCCTGCCGCCCGGCCGAGTACATGACGCAGTCGGCCGGGATCTTCTTGCCGCTCTCCAGCAGGGTCAGCGCGCCGCCGGGGCGGCGCTCGACGGCGGCCACGTTCTCCCCGAAGCGGAACGTCACGGCCAGGTCGCGCAGGTGGTACTTCAGCGCCTCCACGATCTCCAGGTCGCAGAACTCCAGCATGCGCTCGCGCCGCTCGATCACCGTCACCTTGGTGCCGAGCGCGGCGAACATGGAGGCGTACTCGATGCCGATGACCCCGGCCCCCACCACGACGAGGGTCTCGGGGATGCGGTCGAGGTGCAGGATCGCGTCGGAGTCGATGATCGTCCTGTCGTCGAACTCGACGCTGCCGGGACGCGCGGGCGAGGTGCCGGTGGCGATCACGACCTTCTCAGCGGTGATCTTCGTCTCCTCGGACTTGCCCTCCTCGTGCGTGATGCCGATCGTGTGCGCGTCCAGGAACCGGCCGGTGCCCTGCAGCACCGTCACATGGTTGCGGGCGAGCTGGCTGCGGATCACCTGGATCTCGCGGCCGATCACGTGCTGGGTGCGCATCCCGAGGTCGGTGACCGTGATCTCGTCCTTGACGCGGTAGCTCGCGCCGTACAGCTCCCGCTGGTTGAGCCCTGTGAGATAGAGGACGGCCTCCCGCAGGGTCTTGGAGGGGATCGTTCCCGTGTTGATGCACACGCCGCCGAGCATGTGTCGTTTCTCGACCACCGCGACGCGCTTGCCGAGCTTCGCCGCCGCGATCGCGGCCTTCTGCCCACCTGGCCCGGAACCCAGGACCACAACATCAAAGTCCGCCACACCGTACAGTCTGCTGGTGGCGTGTTAACGGGAAAAGACCTGTCTGCGAGACTCCGAAGTATGTTGCGCCCTTTCACCGAGGTTGACGTCTTCACCACCACCCCGTACCACGGGAACGCGCTCGCGGTCGTGCTCGACGGCCAGGGGCTGACGACCGAGGAGATGCAGCGGTTCGCCACCTGGACGAACCTGGCCGAGACCACCTTCCTGCTGCCGCCGACCACGCCCGAGGCCGACTACCGGGTGCGGATCTTCACCGCGTCCAAGGAGCTGCCCTTCGCCGGGCACCCGACGCTGGGCACCTGCCACGCCTGGCTGGAGGCCGGGGGAGCGCCGCACCAGGAGGGCGAGATCGTCCAGGAGTGCGCCGCCGGGCTGGTACGCGTGCGCGGGACCGGCGACGGGCTGGCCTTCCACGCGCCGCCCCTCGTGAGATCGGGCCCCGTGGAGGAGCCGCTGGCCGAGAGGATCGCCGAATCCCTCGGGATCGGGCGCGCCGACATCGTGGCCGTCGAGTGGGCCGACAACGGCCCCGGCTGGGTGGCGGTGCTGCTCGCGGACGCGGAGTCCGTGCTCGCCCTGCGCCCCGGCCTCGTCCCCAACTTCGTGGGCGTGGCGGGCCCCTACCCCGAAGGGGCGCCGTACGACTTCGAGGTGCGGGCGTTCACGCACGCGCACGGCTCCACCATCGAGGACCCGGTGACGGGCAGCCTCAACGCGTCCATGGCCCAGTGGCTGCTGCGCTCTGGCCGGGCCAAGGCCCCGTACGTGGCCCGCCAGGGCACGGTGCTCGGCTTCTCCGGCCGGGTGCACATCTCCACCGACGCCGAGGGGGACGTGTGGGTGGGCGGCTCCGTGCTGACCTGCGTCACCGGCCAGGTCGAACTGTGAACCGCACCTCGTCGCCCGGCCTCAGCTGGGCGGCGACCGGCAGGTCCGCCTCGCGTACGACGCCGATCACCGGGTAGCCGCCCGTCGGCGGGTGGTCGGCGAGGAAGACGATCGGCTGCCCGCTCGGCGGCACCTGGATCGCCCCGGTGACCATGCCCTCGCTCGGCAGCTCGCCCTGCCTGGCCCTGACCAGCTCGGCGCCGCTCAACCGCACGCCGACCCGGTTGCTGTCCTGGCTCACGGTGTACGGCCGCGCGCACAGCCCGGCCAGCGCGTCCGGCGCGAACCAGTCGTCACGCGGCCCCGGCGTCACCCGCAGCACGGCGGGCCGGGGCCCGGGCGGCGGCGCCAGATCGACGGAGATCACGCCTTCGGGCCGTCCGACGGGCAGCAGCGTGCCCGCCCGCAGCGGCTCCGGGCCGAGCCCGGACAGCGAGTCGGTGGAGCGGCTGCCGAGCACGGGCTCCACCGCGATCCCGCCGCGCACGGCCACATAGGTGCGCAGCCCCCAGTCGGGCATGCCCAGCCGCAGCTCCATGCCCTTCGCGACCCAGAACGGCGCCCCCATCCCGGCCGCGCTGTCCAGGGGCGCGCCCGCCAGCGCCACCCACGCCCCGTTGTGGAACAGCAGCCGCGCCATCCCGAACGTCAGCTCGACCCCCGCCAGCCCCTCCGGGTTGCCCACGAGCCTGTTGGCCAGCCGCAGGCTCGGCGCGTCGGCCGCTCCCGAGCGGGGCACCCCCAGGTGGGCGAGGCCGGGCCGCCCCAGATCCTGGACGGTCGCGTACGGCCCCGCCGCCAGCACCTCGATCATGTGGACTCGAACCGCACGCGCATGCCCGGCCTGAACAGGGAGGGCGGGTCGGCCGTCACGTCCCACACCCGCACGGACGTGCGCCCGATCAGCCGCCACCCGCCCGGCGAGGCGCTCGGATAGACCGCCGAGTACGGCCCCGCCACCGCCACCGACCCGGCCGGCACCGACGTGCGCGGCGTGTCGAGCCTGGGCGTCTCCAGCACCGGATCCAGCCCCGTGAGGTAGGCGAACCCCGGAGCGAACCCCAGCCACCCCACCACCAGCTCCCGCCCCGCGTGCCGGGAGACCACCTCGTCCGCCGAGATCCCGGCCAGTGCCGCCACGGAATCGAGATCCGCGCCGTCATAGACGACGGGAATCGTCACGACCTCCCCCTCGGCCGCCGGAGCACCGGTTTTGTCCCGCTCGCGGCCGACGACGTCCGCCAGAAGCGTACGCAACCGCGCCTGATCCGCCCCAGGAGCCACCACGAGCACCGTCTCGGGCCCCGGCACGATCTCCACCACCCCGGCCGGCCGATCGGCCCGCAGCGCCGCGTCCAGCCGGTGCGACAGCTCCAGCGAGCCGGTCTCCACGAGCAGCCCGTGCTCCCCGGCCGCCCGGATCACGCGAACGCCTGCAGGACCACTCCGGCCGCCAGCAGCGTGTCCCGCACGCCCTGCGCCAGCCGGACGGCGTCGGGCGTGTCTCCGTGGACGCAGATGGAACGGGCGGAAATCGGGATGGAGCTGCCGTCGACGGCCGTCACAGAACGTTCCACGGCCATCTGGCACGCGCGGGTGGCCACCGCGACGGGGTCGTGGATGACCGCGCCCGGCTCCCTGCGCGACACCAGCATCCCCTCGGGGGTGTACGCGCGGTCGGCGAACGCCTCGCTCACGGTCGGGACGCCCTGGGCGGCCGCCACCGCGTGCACCACCGAACCGGGCAGCGTGAGCACCGGCAAAGAGCGGTCGTAGTCGGCCACCGCGTCGATCACCGCCGCCGCCTGCGCCTCGTCGCGGCAGATCCGGTTGTAGAGCGCGCCGTGCGGCTTGACGTAGGAGACCCGGCCGCCCATGGACCTGGCGATGCCGTCGAGGGCCGCGAGCTGGTAGAGCACCTCGGCGCACAGCTCCTCAGGCTCGGCGTCCATCTCCCTGCGCCCGAAGTGCGCCAGGTCGCGGTAGGACACCTGCGCGCCGATCGTCACGCCGCGGTCGACGGCCGCCGCGCACGTGCGTCTGATCGTCACGGGGTCGCCCGCGTGGAAGCCACAGGCCACGTTGGCGCTCGTGACGATGTCGAGCAGGGCGAGGTCGTCGCCGAGCCGCCACACCCCGAACCCTTCACCCAGGTCGGCGTTGAGGTCGATCACCATGGCAGTAGAGGCTATATCGGCGCCTATCTCGGTGCGACGAACAACGTCTGGATCGCCGTGCCCACTTCACCTGTCTCGTCGTACAGGGTGGACCGGGTCAGGCCCCTGCCGGACGGGCCGAGGACCGTGGCGGCGTCTATGCGGATCCACTCGCCCTCGGGGGCGCGGAACAACGCGATGGTCAGGTCCACGTTCACGAACACGTGCGTGTCGAAGCCGAGGGCGGCGCTGACGCCGTTGCCGCTGTCGGCGAAGGCCGCCAGGCGCTCCATCGGGGTGATCTCCTCGCCCTCGACCAGCGAGACCGTGAACCGGCCCCAGACCTTGGCGGGGCCGGGCTCCGTGGGGCCGCCCTCGACGAATCGCCAGTCGAGGGCCCGGCCGTACCCGAAGCCCGAGCCGAGCCACGAGCGGGCGACCTCCTCAGAGGGCGGCGGGATCGGTCCAGGCGGGGCGGGGACCGGCGAGGCGGGTGTGTCGGCCGTCCGGATGCGCCAGGCGCTGGCCCTGGCGTACTCGCGGCCGCCGGACGAGACGCTCGCCGACAGGCACTGCACGCGTTTGCCGTCGCGGGTGACGTCGGTCGCGATCTCCAGCTCGGCCACGGGCACCGGCGCGAACACGTCCACCACGAGCCTGGACAGTTCCAGGCCGGGACGCGGCGCGGTCGCGGCCAGCTCGTGGACGATCAGGGCGGTGACCGGGCCCATGTGCTGGGCGCGCGGGTCCCACGGGCCCTGCGTGTGCTCGGAGGCCCGGTAACGCCCTTCGGCCAAGCGGGTGTACATCGCCATAGAAGGAAATTCTATGGCGGACCGCTCATGGCGGGATCGTGTTCAGAACTCGTCCGGGATGTCGGCGATGTCGTCCAGCGCCGCCGCCAGCTCGTCCGGGTCGCCGCCGATCCGCTCGGCGATCTCGATCAGCACGTGGAGCACGTCGTGGCGGTCGTGGCCGAGGTCGAGCAGGCGCTGCGCGGCCTCCCACAGCTGCGGCGGGTCGCCGTCCCACATCCGGGTGGCGATCTCCTCGTGCCAGGCCAGGTGCTCCTGGTCGATCGTTCCACCGTGGTCGATCTCGAGCAGCGTGCGCCGGTCCGCCTCGTCGGCGGGGTTGAGCTTGTCGAGCTCGATCCCGTTGTGGACGCCCTGCAGGTAAGGGAACGCGAAGGCCCGCCTGGCCAGCGCCGACAGGTCGCCGTCCGGCAGCAGCCGTTCCAGCAGCGGCCGGTCGATCCCGAACGACGTCGGGTCCCGGTACGCCTCGGGGAACTTGCCGATCGCCTCCCACACCGCGTCCAGCGTGGCCTTGAGCCCCTGCTCGGGCAGGCCCGTGCGGTGGGCGGCGAAGCGCACCCACGCCGACAGCACGTGTGGCATCGCCTCCTGCTCGGCCACGCTCAGCATCACCTTGCGCGGCAGCCAGTCGAGCAGGAACGTTTCACATTTGGTCGGGCTGACCCGCAGCGGACGGTTGAAGTCCTGGTCGCAGCCGTAGTCGATGAGGTGGTCGGCGCAGCGCGAGGCCGCCGAGGGGTCGGACAGGTGCTCGGCCGCGTCGGACGCCAGGAACTCCGCCGCCAGCATGGCCCGCCGCTCCCTGCTGTACGGGGCCTCGGTGTGCCGCGGCGCCGGCCGCTTGCGCCCGGGCGGCAGCGCCTTGAGCCTGGCGCGGGCGAAGGCGTGGTAGGCGCTGTAGCTGTCGCTCACCGGCGGCGGCGTCTTCGGCTCCCTGGTGGCCTTCATGGCCGACTCCAGCAGCGCCCTGGCCTGCTCGGGCTCGACCTCCTCGAACAGCAGCAGCGGATTGCCCGCCGCCTCGGCCCTGGCCTGCTCCAGCAGCTTGTCGACCTGCGAGGACACCCAGGCGTCCCGGGCCATGCCGCTCATGTTGTAGTCGACCACCATGACGAGCGCGTGCCGGTCGACGGGCAGCGACTCCTCGTCCCAGCGGTAGGCGAAGGTGCAGATCACCGTGTCCTGGTCGCCGTACGCGTCGCGGGAGACGTAACAGCCCGCCGGTTTGACCGCGCCCACCCGGTCGGCCCAGCCCGGCCTGGCCACCCCCGACTCCATCATGGCCAGCGCCGCGCCCTCGGCCTTGGCGCCCTGGCGGGCCGTGCCGAGATAGGCCAGGCAGATGAGCAGCGTCAGCGAGGCCGGAGTGCCGGCCTTGGCGGCGTAGTCGACCAGCCCCTCCCCGAGCACCTGCTCCACGTCGCCGCCCCTGACCCGCCTGCCCCACCAGGCTCCGACCATGTCGGAGACCATCAGCTCCGCGTCGAGAGGGGTGCGAACGGCGAGCAGCTCGCGAGCCGCCTGCACCATCTCCTTGAACACGTCGTCTGGCGGGGTGCTCTCCCGGGGATCTCGTCGGTGTCGGCGCACACCCTCACTCTCTCGTATTCCAGGCGCAAACGGTGCGTAGAACTCGGCCTGGTGACCCCGATGTTATCGGGGACTTCTGGATGGGACTTATCTGGACTTCCGGGCTTTTCTTTGTCTACCGGGAACTTCGGGGCGGAGGCGCTGAGTTGACGATCGCGAGCAGGTGCTCGCGAGCGATGCGCTCCACGATCTCCGGCGTCGCCGAGACGCCTAGATGCTGCGCACACGCGCACACGTCGGCCACGCAGCGGTCGATCGTGTCCACGGGCACGGTCAGGAACTCTTCGGCCAGCCTGAGACTGACCGGTCCCCGCAGGAACCGTGTGGCCAGAGCGAGCATAGAAGTGAGATTCCTCTGGAGACCGGGGGGCAAACCCCCAGGAATGTCGGCAGGGCGACTTGCGCTCCCATTCCACCTTTTCTCGGGCAGCTGTCAAGGCTCCGCGGCGGTTGTGTTCACTTCACCCGGTGCCCATTCGTGCGAAGCTGTCTCCATGCGCATCCAGCTCGCCCAGCGGAGCGAGGCAGACGAACTCCTCGGCCGCAGTCCACTCGCCCTGCTCGTCGGCATGCTGCTCGACCAGCAGATCCCCATGGAATGGGCGTTCACGGGTCCGTACACGATCTCCGAGCGACTGGGCCACGACCTGACCGCCGCGGAGATCGCCTCCTACGACCCGGACGCGTTCGCGGCGCTGCTGGCCGAGAAACCGGCCGTGCACCGCTACCCCAAGTCCATGGCGGCCCGGGTCCAACAGCTCGCCTCCTACCTCGTGGAGCACTACGACGGCCGGCCGGAGGGCCTGTGGGCCGACGCCGCCGACGGCAAAGAGCTGTTGAAACGACTGATGGCCCTTCCGGGTTACGGCAAACAGAAGGCCCAGATTTTTCTGGCATTGCTGGGGAAGCAGTTGGAGGTCCAGCCGCTGGGCTGGCGGGAGGCGGCCGGACACTATGGCGAGGACGGGTCGCACCGGTCGGTCGCCGACGTGGTCGACGCCGACAGCCTGGCCCAAGTGCGAGCTTTCAAGCAGGAGGCGAAGCGCGCGGCGAAGTAGTTGGGCCCGGGGTCTCGGCCCCGGCGATCGAGCGCTGTAACCTGATCTTGCTGCGCAATGTGGAGCGACTTTGACAGGATGCGTAGACCCTAAAGGCGACCGGGCCGGGACGGGGGCTTCCGTCCACACATGCCCATCGCCGATGATGTACTGCAGAATCCGGTCGCCCGGAGCTGCGCTACGCCGATACACAGTTATGGAGATGTGCCGCGTGGGAGACCCTGGCACGCGACGGAGGTGCGGACCATGAGCGCCGAGACCTCCGTTCCCCGTCCCCGGGAGTCGGATGTGGACATCTCAGACTCCGCCCTGTTCAAGGGCATGCTGTCGGAGGCCGAGTTCGCCTTCGCGTTCTTCGACGGTGACGGCCGCATCCAGCGGGTCAACGACGTGTTCAGCGACGTCGTCAACGTGCCCGCCGAGCGCATGGCCGGCCGGCAGCCGGTCGAGGTGCTCGCCGCCGACCTCAGCCAGATCATCACCCACGCCGTGCAGGCCGTCATCGAGACCGACGCGCCCGTCACCGAGGGCCGCGTACGCGTGCGGTCGGCGGAGGGCGACACCAGGCACTGGTCGCTGTCGTTCTCGCCGGTCCACGACGAGGCCGCGGGCGAGCTGCGCGCGATCGCGCTCGTCGGGCTCGACGTGACCGAGAGCCGCCAGACCGAGGAGGCGCTGCGCCGCAGCGAGGAGCGCTACCGCTCGCTCGTCGAGGCCCAGTCGCAGCTCGTCTGGATCACCTCCCCCACCGGCGCGGTCGTCGAGGACGCGCCCCAGTGGCGCGCCATCACCGGTCAGGGCCTGGAGGAATACCTCGCCAACGGCTGGCTGGAGGTCGTCCACCCCGACGAGCGCCAGCACACCGAGGAGGCCTGGAGGGAGGCGCTGCGCGGGCGCACCATGTTCGAGTGGAACTACCGCGTGCGCACCCGGGCCAGCGGCTACCGCCACTTCGAGGTGCGGGCCGTCCCGATCATCAGGCATGGCCGGGTCGTGGAGTGGGTCGGGGCCAACACCGACGTCACCCCGCAGCGCGAGGCCGAGGAGATGCGCGGCCGGCTGACCGACCAGCTCGGCGCCGCAGCCCTGCGCACCGCCCGCCTTCAGGGCGCCACGGCCCAGCTGGCCGAGGCCCTGACGGTCGAGCAGGTGGTGCAGGTCATCATCGACGTGGGCCGCACGGCCCTGGCCGCCGACCGCTCCGCCGTGGCGCTGCTCGACCCCGACCGCGCGGCGCTCAAGCTGATCAACGGCGAGGGCATCCTGGACGCCTCCGGGATCACCGGTGACGAGATCCCGCTGTCCCACTCCAACGTGATGACCATGGCCGTCAACAGCCGCCGGCCCGTGTTCGCCGAGTCGCCCGAGTCGCTGAAGGCCCAGTTGCTCGAGGCGGGCGACGACGACGAGATCCTGGCCAACAACCTCACCCACGGTGACGAGCGGGCGTGGGTGGGCCTGCCGCTGCTGGCGGCAGGAAGGGCTCTGGGAGCGCTCCGATTCTCCTTCACCAGGCCGGTGAAGATCTCCCAGGAGGACGGCGTCTTCCTGGAGGCGCTGGCCGGCCAGTGCGCGCTGGCGGTCGAGCGGGCCACGCTGTTCGAGCGCGAGCACCGCACGGCCGAGACGCTCCAGCGCAGCCTGCTGCCCGACCGCCTGCCCGTGATCAAGGGCCTGGTGCTGGCTCAGCGCTTCCGCTCCGGCAGCCGCCACGTCCAGGTGGGCGGCGACTGGTACGACGCGTTCGTGCTACAGGACGGGCGGGTCGCGGCGGTCGTCGGCGACGTCATGGGCAAGGGCGTCAAGGCCGCGGCGGGCATGGGCCGCATCCGCAACGCAATGCGGGCGCTGGCGCTGACCAACCCGCCGCCCGCGGCCGTGCTGACCGGTCTCGACCGGGTCTTCGAGGCCACGGAAGAGGAAGAACAGGTCACGACTTTGGCGTACATGGTCGTGGAGCCGGTCACCGGCGAGGGCACGCTGGCCCTGGCCGGACACCCGCCACCCGTCCTGGTTTCGCCACAGGGCACGGCGATCCTCTGCGACGCCGAGCCCGGCACTCCGCTAGGCTGGCCGACCAGTCGCAGGCAGTTCCGGTTCGTGGTGCCGCCTGGCCATACTGCCGTGCTCTACTCCGACGGCCTCGTCGAGAACAGGAAGCGCGGGCTGGATGGCGGTTTGGCAGAGCTTTGCAGTGTTGTGACCGAAGCGCCGCCAGAAGTTGTGAGTAGTCCGCACATGCTGCTGGACTTCCTGGTTGACCGGATGTTGTCTGGATATGAACAGGATGATGACGTTACCGCGCTAGCAATTCACGTCCCGCCAGCCACGAAGAGTGACTGAATGAAACAGTCATAACGGTTGCTTTCGGGTATCAGTGCCCCGCTTACGTACGCACTACTGTCTCGGTCGGCCTAGGGTGGAGGACAACCGCCGGGAGGTGGCCGTATGGAGCGCGGGGTCGTGCCAGAATGCTGTGCAGGTCCGTCGCGGTCCGCACGGCCTCACCGATCTCCGAGAGAGGCAACAGCCCCCCAGCGGGCATCTGGGTCCATTGTCGCCACGCGTTCGTTCGAGAGGTGTTCGTGTCGCCTGCAAGTTCGACTCGCTCGAAGCCACAAGAGCTGAACGAGCCCGTCATTCAGCGACTGCTCGAGCGTGGGCGCTCGCAGGGTTTCCTCGAGTCTGAGGATGTTCGTCAGGCCTTCGAGGAGGCGGACATCCCCATGTCGCACGCCGCCGCGTTCTTGCGGAACCTCAGCAAAGAGGGCGTGACCGTGGTGGTGACCGCCGCGGATTCGGCTGCGCCGAAGAAGTCTCGTGGTCCAGCAAAGCGCCGCACCGCTGCCCCCGTCAAGACCAAGACGGCGGCAGCCGCCAAAGAGCAGCAGCCCGAGACCGTGACCGCGGTCGTGGGCGCCACAGAAGCCGAGCCGGCCGCCAAGAAGGCGGCCCCTGCAAAGAAGGCCGCTCCGGCGGCGAAGAAGGCCGCGGCTCCCGCCGCCGCCAAGAAGGCCGAGCCGAAGAGTGCTGGGCCTGCCGAGACCAAGACGAAGCCCGAGTCCCGGGCTGACTCCGACGACGACGAGGACATCGAGCTCGACGGAGACGTGGAGCTCGAGGACCTCGAGGACATCGAAGTCGACGACGAAGAGATCGTGGCCGAGGAGTCCGACTCCGAGGACTCCGACTCCGAGGAGTCGGACGACGACTCCGAGGCCGAGCCCAAGCCCTCCGAGGTCGCCGCGGCCGCGAAGACCGAGGACGAGGTCCTCATCCTCTCCGACGACGACGATGACGCCCCGGTCGCCCAGGTGGCCGCCGCCGGCGCCACCGCCGACCCGGTCAAGGACTACCTCAAGCAGATCGGCAAGGTCCCCCTGCTCAACGCCGAGCAGGAGGTCGAGCTCGCCAAGCGCATCGAGGCGGGCCTGTTCGCCGAGGAGCAGCTCGGCGGCGGGGAGACCGAGGGGCTGCCGGTCGATGTCAAGGCCGAGCTGGAGTGGATCGCCGAGGACGGCCGCCGGGCCAAGAACCACCTGCTGGAGGCCAACCTCCGGCTCGTGGTCTCGCTGGCCAAGCGCTACACCGGCCGCGGCATGCTCTTCCTCGACCTGATCCAGGAAGGCAACCTGGGCCTGATCAGGGCCGTCGAGAAGTTCGACTACACCAAGGGCTACAAGTTCTCCACCTACGCCACGTGGTGGATCCGGCAGGCGATCACGCGTGCCATGGCCGACCAGGCGCGGACCATCCGCATCCCGGTCCACATGGTCGAAGTGATCAACAAGCTGGCCCGCGTCCAGCGGCAGATGCTGCAGGACCTCGGCCGCGAGCCCACGCCGGAAGAGCTGGCCCGCGAGCTGGACATGACGCCCGAGAAGGTCGTCGAGGTCCAGAAGTACGGGCGCGAGCCCATCTCTCTCCACACCCCGCTGGGTGAGGAGGGCGACAGCGAGTTCGGCGACCTCATCGAGGACTCCGAGGCCATCGTCCCAGCCGACGCCGTCAGCTTCACGCTGCTCCAGGAGCAGCTGCACTCCGTTCTCGACACGTTGTCGGAGCGGGAGGCGGGCGTCGTCTCGATGCGCTTCGGTCTCACCGACGGGCAGCCGAAGACGCTGGACGAGATCGGCAAGGTTTACGGGGTCACCCGTGAGCGCATCCGCCAGATCGAGTCGAAGACCATGTCCAAGCTGCGCCACCCCTCGCGCTCCCAGGTCCTCCGGGACTACTTGGACTGACCACGTCCGAATCCCCCGCCCCGCCCGGTCCTTCCGCGCGGGGCGGCGGCATTCCCACCCCCTGCTCCCCTCAACAACCGCCACCACCCCACCCGCCGCCGGCCCCATCCAGGGTGACCACCGGCCCGACCGCCACCCCCACCGGCCCGGACCACCACCCCCATCGGCCTGACCACCGGACCCTGCCCCGCACGCAGGTGGGCGGCGGCAACCCCATCGGCCCAACCGTTCTCCAGCGGCATCTCCGCTGCTCTACACCGGCGCCACCACTCCGCAGCCAGCATGTGCGCTGCAGGCCGTCCAGCGCCGGAGCCCCCTGTCTCACCCCAGGCGCATCCGCACCAGCAGCGGCGACTACCGCGCTGCTGAAGGCGCTCGCCCTCCTGATACCCGGCGCTTCCGCCGCGCTGTTGGCGCCCGCGCATATCCAGCGCACGGTCGCACGACACGCCCGGGCGACGCGCGGCGGTCAATTCTGCGACAGCCAGCGCCGCGGCACTCCCGGCGCGCGCCTCACAGCAGCACGTTCACACCCATCGCCCCGCCTACCCCGTCGTTGTGAGCGACCGCGAGACGGCGGCCCCGGCGTCGCCATCCGCAGACGGGCGCCACCGCCCTTACGCCGGGTCGGTGACGTGCACGTCGAGGGTCCAGGGCCGCTTGGCGCGGGCGGGTTCGGCCAGGTCGATGGTGTAGCCCAGGGCGTCGAGGGTCTTGGCCAGCTCATCAGGGGTGGCCGGGGCGGTGTCGTGCCGCAGAAGGGCTCGGGCGATCTCGCCCCGGGTCGCCTTGGCCATGTGGCTGACGACCTTGCCGTCCCGGAACACCCGTACCGTCACCGACCGCTCGCCAGGCTGCCAGGCGCCCGCGTACGTGGCCGAACGGAGATCCACCACCAGCCCGGAGTCGCGGTCCAGCTCCTTGGCGATCAACGGACGCCAGAACGTGGCCAGCCCGCCGAGAGACGGGAGATTGACGCCCATCGAGAGCCGGTACGGCGGGATGAGATCTGTGATTCTCACCACACCCCACAGGCCGGAGAAGATCAGCACCGACTCCTCCGCCCGCCGCCGCGCCTCGTCGTCGAGGGTGCCCAGCCCGAGGTTGTCGTAGAGGACGCCGGTGTAGAGATCGGCGGCCGGGAGGGTGGGGGCGGTCTTGAGCACGGTGTTCTTGGCCAGCTCGCCCGCCAGCCCGGGCGTGAGGCCGAGCACGTCGAGGGCGTCGCGGCGCTTGGAGGCCCGTACGAGCGCGTTCAGCACGCGTTTGCGGGCCTTGTCGAGGGCGGGGAAGGACAGCTCGCCGACGGGCGGCCCACTGCCTTCGGACGCCTTCCCTTCGGACGGCGGCAACAGGATCAGCACAACCCCCTACCCTATTGCCCCTGGTCGTGGCCTCTCCCGCCGTCCCGCCAGGATCTTTTACGGTGGCCCGACCGGACACCACCCGCCGACCATGGCCGGGCCCTGTCCAGGGTGACGCCCACCGGGCGGACCTGGCCGGCCACCGCGACGGCGCCCACTGGGCCGTGTTCTTCGCGGAATCGTCGGCCTCAGGCGCGAACTCCCAGCACAGCGGCGAGCCCGGCCTTGTCGGGGGCCGAGGATCGCAACCGGCAGCCGGGAGGACGGGCGCATTTGGGGGTTGGCTAGGCTGCGCGGGTGAATTTCGACCTTCTTGTCCATGAGGCCTGGCCCGCCTACGAGCAGCGCATTCATGACGGATGGGTGCTTCGTTACGCCGGAGGCGTGACCAAACGGGCCAACTCGGTGCTCCCGCTGAACGCGCCCGCCGACCTGGACGGGGCCATCGAGGCGGCAGAGGCCTTCTACGGGGAGCGCGGGCAGCGTTGCGTCTTCTCCCTGGGCCCGAGCTCCATGCCCGGCCTGGACGAGGAACTGGAGCGGAGAGGCTACGACCTGGTCGACCCGACCGTCATCATGGCCGGCTCGCCCGCCGCCCCTCCGCCAGCTCACAAGGTGAGGATCGAGGACCGGCCGTGGCGGGGCTGGCTGGAGACGTGGTGGGCCGTGGACGGTCGCTACGGCACCGGGTTCGAGGACGCGGAGCGTATCTGCACCGGGGTGCCGGCCTGGTACGCGGCGCTGGAGGAGGACGGCGTACCTCTGGCTGTGGGCCGGGCCGTGCCCCAGACCGACACCTCCGGCGGGTCTTCGCAGAGTGACACACTTGGGATCTACTGCATGGCCACCCTGCCCGAGGCCCGCCGCCGAGGGCTGGCCCGTGCGGTCATTCGGGCGCTTGTGCGGCATGCGGGTGCGAAATCCGCCTATCTGGTCACCACCGCCCCGAACCTGGCCGCGCAGGCGCTCTATCGCGGTGAAGGTTTCGAGATCGCGGACCGCTATCACTACCGGGTCCGCTGACTCCCCACCCACCCGGATCCGCAACACGCTGCGCCAACTCGGCCACCGACTACCGGTCCGCTGACTCTCCGCCCACCCCACCCACTCAGCGCGCTCGCCCTGCCCACCCGCCAGTGCCGCGCCCACCTTGCCCGTGCGCCCGCCCTGCCTGTGTCTCTGGCCTGCCCGTGCGCCCGCCGTGCCTGCCTGTGCGCCCGCCGTGCCTGCCCGTCCGCCCCCTGCCCGGCCGCCCCTTGCCTGTGCGCCCGCCCTGCCTGCCCGCCAGCGCTTTGCCCACGCCTCCGCCCTGCCTGCCCGCGCGCCCGCCTGCCCGTCCGCGCCTTGCCCGTGCATGAGCCCTGCCTTCCCGGGCGCCCTGCTGGCGCGTACCGGGATGGTTGCATGAGTGCACTCGGGTGCCCGAGCGCGTGTCGGGACGGAATGGCTGGCCACCTGCACACCCGCATGAATGGTCGCAAAGCCGCGTGTCTGGACCCACAGTCGCGTGTCTGGATACACGGTCGCGTGTCTGGCCGCGAAGCTGGGCGGCTGTGTGCGTACCCGCCCTTCGTCGTGCGCACCGGCGTGTTTGTGGGCAAACCTCAGGCTTGGAACGCAGAACGGCGGCCCCGGGCGGTGCCGGGGTCGCCGTTCTGCGTTTTGCTATATGTGATTATCTCGGCACGACAGGCGCTGCGTCAGCGCTCGTCGTTAGGGGCATTTGAAGGGGTTTCGCTGAGTCGAGCCGACTCGTCCAGGATGTCGGCACCCTTTTCGCGCAGCGCTGCGATGTGCTGACGCCCGTGATGGGCGCAGAACAGCAACTCCCCACCCACAGGCAGGGTCGCGCGAATGTAGGCCTGGGCGCCGCAGCGGTCGCAGCGGTCGAGGGCCGTCAGCGGCTTAACGGGGGCGAGAGCTCCAGTCACGTATCGCCTTTCGGGTCACCCCCGCCGAAGCGAGGATCTGGCGTCAGTCACTTGGAACAACATCTAACCGGACGTGGACGTTCCCAACCGCCCGCTCTCTACGCCCAGAGCGGAATGTGTCCCAAAGTAATGACGATCAGCCGGTTGGTAACGGCAAACGTGTCGGCGTGGCAAGCTTGTACGCGCGCGTGCGGGAAGAACGGTAAGCTGCGCACACGTGTTCGATGCCTAGACCAGGGGAGCTGGAGTGACGCTAGTGGAGGCGGGTTACACGGCTCGTCACCTGTCGGTGCTTGAGGGCCTGGAAGCGGTTCGAAAGCGCCCCGGCATGTACATCGGGTCCACCGACAGCCGCGGACTCATGCATTGCCTCTGGGAGATCGTGGACAACGGCGTCGACGAGGCGCTGGCGGGTCATTGCGACCGCATCGAGGTCGAGCTCTACGCCGACGGCTCCATCGAGGTGCGCGACAACGGCCGGGGCATCCCGGTCGACATCGAGCCCAAGAGCGGTCTGGCCGGAGTCGAGCTCGTTTACACCAAGCTGCATGCGGGCGGTAAGTTCGGCGGCGGTTCCTACGGCGCGTCCGGCGGTCTGCACGGCGTCGGCGCCTCCGTGGTCAACGCCCTTTCCTCGCGTGTCGACGTCGAGGTCGACCGGCACGGCCAGGTGCACGAGATCAGCTTCCGCCGTGGCGTCCCCGGGATCTTCGACGGTCCTGGGCCCACCGCGAAGTTCAAGAAGAAGTCCGGCCTGCGCATCGGCGACAAGCTTCCCGTCGCGCCCACCGGCACCCGCGTGCGCTTCTGGGCCGACAAGCAGATCTTCCTGCCCGACGCCGAGGTCTCGCTCGACGAGATCCACGTGCGCCTGCGGCAGACCGCGTTCCTGGTGCCCGGCCTGACCCTGGCCGTCTATGACAGCAGGCACGAGGAGCGCACCGAGGAGGAGTTCCGCTTCGACGGCGGCATCTCCGAGTTCACCGAGTTCCTGGCCCGCGACGAGGCCGTGTGCGAGGTGCTGCGGCTGCAGGGCTTGGGCCACTTCCACGAGACCGTGCCGGTCCTCGACGACCAGGGCCACATGACGCCCACCGAGGTGCAGCGCGAGCTCACCGTCGACGTGGCGATCCGCTGGGGCAAGGGCTACGAGTCGACCGTCCGCTCGTTCGTCAACGTGATCTCCACGCCCAAGGGCGGCACTCACCTGACCGGGTTCGAGCGCGGCCTGGTGCGCACGGTCAACGAGCTGCTGCGCGAGACGCGCCTGCTGAAGAACGGCGACGACCCCGTCACCAATAACGACATCTCCGAGGGCCTGACCGGCGTGGTCACGGTCCGGGTGCCGGAGCCGCAGTTCGAGGGCCAGACCAAGGAGGTGCTCGGCACCTCGGCGGCCACCCGCATCGTCTCGCACGTGGTCTCGCGCGAGCTGAGGGAGCTGTTCACCAACCCGCCGCGCGGCTACAAGCAGCCGCTGCGCGCCGTGCTGGAGAAGATCGTCGCCGCCGCCAAGGCCCGCATCGCGGCCCGCGAGCACCGCGACAACCAGCGGCGCAAGAGCGCGCTGGAAAACTCCGCGCTCCCGGCGAAGCTGGTCGACTGCCGCAGCGACGGCATCGACCGCAGCGAGCTGTTCATCGTCGAGGGTGACTCGGCGCTCGGCACGGCCAAGCTGGCCCGCGACTCGGAGTTCCAGGCGCTGCTGCCGATCCGGGGCAAGATCCTCAACGTCCAGAAGGCGTCCGTGAGCGACATGCTCAAGAACGCCGAGTGCGCCGCCATCATCCAGGTCGTCGGGGCCGGGTCGGGGCGCTCGTTCGACATCGAGGCCGCCCGCTACGGCAAGGTCATCCTCATGGCCGACGCCGACGTGGACGGCGCCCACATCCGCTGCCTGCTGCTGACCCTCTTCCACCGCTACATGCGGCCGATGGTCGAGGCGGGGCGCGTGTTCGCCGCCGTGCCGCCGCTGCACCGCATCGAGCTGACCAACCCCGGGCGGGGCAAGGAGAAGTACATCTACTGCTACTCGGACGCCGAGCTGCAGAAGGTGCTGCGGGATCTCGAACGCCGGAACAAGCGCTGGAAGGACCCCGTGCAGCGCTACAAGGGTCTGGGCGAGATGGACGCCGACCAGCTGGCCGAGACGACCATGGACCCGCGGCACCGCATCCTGCGCCGGGTCCGCATCGAGGACGTTGAGGAGGCCGAGGCCATCTTCAACCTGCTCATGGGGAGCGAGGTGGCGCCTCGGCGGGAGTTCATCGTCAACAGCGCGGCCGAGGTCGACCGGGACCACATCGACGCCTGATCCGGCGGTGGTCGGCGAGTTCGCCGCCGTGGCCAGGGACGCTCCTTGAGATATCCAGGAGCGTCTCTGAGGCGCGTGTGGGGCCGTTTGGCGATCAGCTGGGGTTGTGGGGCCGGTGGGGCCAGGTTTGTGGCTCAGCGCGGCCTCTCGGGGCTCTGACGCGTGGAGCGGGCCCTCGGGTCCCCTGGGGCGCGTCGCTCGCTGCTCGGTTCGGCCGCCCTCAGGCTCCTCGGTGGCCCTCGAAGTGGGACCTGCTCGGTTGCGGCGGTACTGGATTCTCGACGCGTTGATGTGCTCGGCTGTGGAGTTCTTGGGCTCTCGGTGGGCGGTCTGCTTGGCGGGGCCGGGGCCTCTGTTGCGTGGGCTGCTCGGTTGCGATGGTTCAGGGGCTTCCGGTGTGGCTTGCGCTTGTGGTGCGTTGACGTGCCGTCTGGGTCTGTGGCGCTTCCTTGGGTGCCGTCTGGGCTTTATGGCGCTTTGGGGTGCCGTCTGGGCTCGTGCGGGGGCCTTCAGGCTGGTGGTGCGTGGTGTTGCGGCGCGTCGGGGCTCAGGTGTCGTGTCGTAGGGCGTGGAATGGCGGCCGGGTCCGAGCTGGGGGATCGGGTCCGGCCGCCGGTGAGGGGTTCTCAGGGCAGGGGTGTCAGAAGTAGATGCCCTGGCTGGGGGCGTTTGATGAGCCACTCCTGGTTGCTCCGGTTGCCCGGAGACTTGCAGTCCCACAGGGTGATGCCGCGGCCGGCCTGCTTGGAGTACTCGGGCACCTCTATGCAACGGTCCTTGCCGTTCAGGATGAAGCGCATGGTCGTGTACCCGGCGGCCAGGGTGCCCGCCTCCGGACCGTCCTCCGCGTGCGCCGGATCCTCGTCGGGGGCGGGATCTTCGCTGGGAGCGGTCTCGGCGGGGGACGGGTCCGCCGGGGCGGGCTCGGCCGGTTCCTGCTGCTCGACGGGTACGGGGTCCGTGGCTGGGTCGTCGGCCGTGGACGCGGATGCGGACGTCAGCGGTGCGAGCGTCGCGAGCGCGGCGCCGGCGAGCAGCATGGCCAGCCGACGGGTTCGTACGGGCATGGGGTACCCCTTCTCGTTGGTGTGGGGAGCGCACGACGTGGCGTGCGATCACCATTCACCGCGGCGCGGCAGGGCGCGGTCCAGGGGCTGGACGGGATTGGTCGATCTTAGACACCGTTGGACGAAGCTGGTCAGACTGGTGCTAGCGGGCCTGGAAGTGCTGGTACGCCGACCAGGGGCCCACGTCGGACCCGTCGTCGCCGCGTACGCGCCACCGGTATCGGACGCCGGGCCGCAGGACGCGGGCTTCGACCACGATGTGGCCGACGTGGCCGGTGCGGGAGGAGCCGCTGCCGGTCCAGACGACGCCGTGGTCGCCGGTGGCGGGGTCGAGGGAGATCTCGAAGCGGGCGTCCACCCATTCGCCGTCGTCGTCGCCGATCTCGGCGCTCATGGTGAAGGGGCCTGCGGCGGCCTGCCGGGTGCCGTCCGGCGTGGGGGCGGTGGAGTCGGCGAGCCGGGCGGGTGCGCGCGGCGCGCGGTTGTACGTGAGGTCGATGCGCGGGGCGCCGCCCTGTTCGCCGCGTTCCATGGAGTAGAACCTGCGCCAGGACGTCATCTGGTCTGACTCGTCGGCGAGGCGCAGTTGCAGGCCGTGGTTGGGGGCTCCGCCGGTCCACGCCTGGACGATGCGGGTGATGTCGAAGTGGACGTACCGCCGTCGCATTTCGGCCGGCCGTAGGCGCGCCGGTTGGTCGCGGCGCCGTCACCGGTCGTCTCGGGCTGGTCGCCGGCGCGTAACGACTCATCTGACCAGGGGGTGGTGATCCGGCGTACCTGGATGCCGGCGTCCACGGCGGGGCCGCAGGACGGCGACTCGTGGTTCCACAAGGTGAGCTGGGCGCGCTCCAGGGTGCGGCCGTGAGCGGGCGGGACGGCGAAGCGGAGGTAGGCGCGGGCGGGTGAGGAACTGGCGGTGCCGCCGCCGACCAGCAGCCAGGAGTCCCGGTCCGGTGAGGAGCGGTGTCCGGTGTAGGTGTCCGCCTGGGTGGTGATCTGGACGTTCGCGCCGGTCTGGTCGCCTGCCGGGGCAGGGGGCGAGGAGGCCGGAGGGCGGGGGAAGGCCCGGCCGGCGAGGAGGGCACCCGGGTTGGCGGCGGAGGTTCCGATTGCGACGCCCAGCACGATGATCGCGGAGACGCTCGCCACGGAACGCACGCGGGAGAGGGGGTGGGGGTGGGGGACCGCGTCGATGCGCGGGCGAAAGTCGGGGTCCGCCGGGTCCTGGTCGGCCGGAGGTTCGGGGCCGGTGGGCGGTTCGGATGCGGGTTCTGGGCCAGGAGCGGACGTGGTGTCAGTGGCTTGTGGGGCGGCGCCTTGGCGAGCCGGTGATGCGGTGGCGGGGGAGGGGGTGGTGCTGGACGAGGATGACGCAATGTGGTCGGGCGTGGTCTCCGGTGAGGAGGAGGCGGTCTGGCCGAAGGCGGCCTGTGATGGCGATGAGGAGGTGGTGGCCTGGGGTGGTGGTGAGGAGGCAGTGGCCTGCGGTGGTGAGGGGGCGGTGGTCTGGGGCGGTGGTGAGGAGGTGGTGGCCTGGGCTGGTGGCGGTGAGGTGGTGTGGGAGGGCAGGGATAAGTGGCGCCAGGTGGTGCGCCAGTGTTCGACCTGCTCCCGTACGTCCCGTTCAGGGAAACCGCAGGTCGCCAGGCAGGCCGCGACGTAAGCCTCCACGAACTCCAGTCGCGGCAGCTTGGGCAACCCCGACCCCGCCAGTACGTACGAGATCGTGCTGTGCGGGATGACGGCGACCTCGGTCCCCGAGACCACCTTGGTTCCACCGAGCCCGGACAGACGCCGCATCGACGGCGAGCCTGCCCACAACCGCAACCGCCGCAGTGCCCCGACGAAGTCGTCCGCGCTCGTGCCGTCGGGAACGGGGGGAGAGCTCAGATCGCCCAAAGCGCGTCCTCTCGTACGCGCCCAGGGCGGGTCCGGGGGCGCCCGGTCATGTTGTACGTCCGCACAACCGGGCACCACTCAGGTCAGGTGAATTCTTTCAGAACGCGGCAGGCGTCAGGAGGCCCGTGCGGACGTCGTAGATGGCGCCGGCCACGGGCATGCCCTCCGGCAGGAACGGGCTGGTCCTGATGCGGGTGAGGTCGTGGCGAAGGGCCTCGGTCTGGTCGGGCACCGTGTGGAACTCCAGGCTGCGGGTGTCGACACCGCGTTCCTGGGTGAGGGCGTGGACGTCCGGGTCGGAGACCTTGGCCATGCCGCAGTCCGTGTGGGGCATGACGAGGACGCGTTCGACGCCTAGCAGGTAGACGGCCAGCACCAGGGTGCGCAGGACGTCGTCCGTCACCCGCGCGCCCGCGTTACGCAGGATCTTGGCGTCCCCGGGCTTCAGGCCCAGCAGGCCGAGCGGGTCGATGCGGGAGTCCATACAGGTCACGACGGCCAGCCCGCGGCGGGCGCGGCCGGTCAGACCGGAGTTTCCGAACTTCTTGGCAAACTTCGCGTTGGCGGCATACAGGTCGTCGAACGCATTCATGCAACAAATCATGCACTGCGCCCCAAAGTCAGTGATGAACGGGGTGGCGACTGGCTGGAGTTGGCCAACGTCCCACGAAAAAGCGTCACCTTGCGTGATGATGTCGTAGCCGTATGTACGTGATCGAAGAAGGTCAGTCGTGAGTAGGTCCGAATCGCTCGCCGCGTATCTCCGTACCCAGGCCCGGCGCCGCCTCGACCGCGTCGAGGTCAAGGACGGTGGTCGCAATGCCAGGCTGGCCCTGGCACTCCTTGACACCGCCGCCTACGCGGCCAGCCTGCCCGAGGACGATCCGCTGATCCTCATGCTGGACCAGGCGGGCTGCTACGGGCCCCTGGGGTGTGAGAGCTTCGACCCCGGCGAGGCGGGTGACCAGCTGATCCGCCACTGGGACGGGGGCGAGCCCCACGAACTGCTGCTGGCCCTCCCGCCCGCCGTCACCGGCGCCACCGCCTGAGCGGTGAGCGGCCGGGGTTCGCGGCTGCGGTGGATCAGTGGCGCGCCGGCGTCCTGGCCGCCACCCGCACCTCGTCGGTGAGGTGCGGGGCGGCCCTGGTGGCCGGAGCCCGCGACGTGGCGCCACCCGTGGCCGGGTTGGCGTAGGCGGTGGTGAGCGGGGTCGCCCGTGCCCGGGTTGGCACAGGCGGTGGTGGGCGAGGTCGTTCGTTGCCGGGTTGGCGTAGATGGCGGTCAGCAGGACCGTCCGTGGCCAGGCTGACCTTGGCGGTGAATACGGCCGCCCGTGGTCAGGCCGGAGCGTTGCCCGGCTTCCACTTGATGCCGCAGCCGAGCGACGGGTTCTGCTCCTCGGGCACCGGCTCGCCCTCAAGCAGGGCGTCGATGGCCGCGCGGAGCGACTCGCCCGTCACCGCCACCGAGTTGCCCGGCCTGGCGCCGTCGAACTCGCCCCGGTAGACGAGCTGCAGGTGCCCGTCGTACAGGAAGAAGTCCGGCGTGCACGCCGCCCGGTAGGCCTTGGCGACCTCCTGGGTGTCGTCCAGCAGGTACGGGAACGTGAACCCGGCCCGCGCGGCCTGCTCCGCCAGGTGCACCGGATCGTCGTCCGGGTAGTTCACGCTGTCGTTGCTGCAGATCGCGACGACCGAAAGCCTGGCGCCGTAGTCCGCGGCCAGGGCGCCGAGCCCCTTCTCGATGTGCCGCACGTACGGGCAGTGGTTGGACAGGAAGACCACCAGGGTGGCGGGTGAGCCCTTGAGATCCCCGAGCGATACGCTGCCGCCGTCGATGGCGGTCAGGTCGAAGCCGGGTGCAGGGGTGCCGAGGGGCACCATGAATGAGTTGGCAGCCATGGCATTCATTCTTGTCTGCGTACGTGCGTGCAAAACGACTGAGAGGTGAATCGAGTGAGTGGCATCGCGGAGTTCCGTACCGTCGTGCTCGACTGCCCCGACCCCAGGGGGCTGGCCGAGTTCTACTCCCGGCTGCTGGGATGGCCCGTCACCTACGCGGACGACGAGTGGGTGGTGGTGAGCGACGGCGGGGCTCCCAAGCGGGTGGCCTTCCAGCTCGCGCCCGACTTCCGGCCGCCCACCTGGCCGGACCCCGAACGGCCCCAGCAGCTCCACCTCGACTTCACGGTCGCCGACCTGGACAAGGCGGAGAAGCAGGTGCTCGAGATCGGCGCGACCAAGCACGGGCACCAGCCGTGCGACGACGGCAGCTTCCGGGTCTACCTGGATCCGGCCGGGCACCCGTTCTGCCTCTGCCGCGCCTGAGGTGAGGGACTGCCCCCGGGGCGAGTGCAGTCCCTCCTGGGCTCAGCGGGCGGCCTGGGCCAGCAGGTCCACCGCCTTCCTCAGGTTGCCCGCCGCCAGCTCGTGGTCGGCCGCCGCCTGCAGGTCGGGCCGCCTGCCCGCGCTCTGCGCGACGTCCCTGGCCACCGACACGACGGCGTCGTCCACGGTGTACGCGTCGCTCTTCGACCGTTCGAGCAGCGTCGCGGCCGTGCCCAGGGCGGCCAGGACGGCCCGCGCGTCACGTACGGACCCGTCGGCGTTCCAGGCGCGCGCGGGCAGCGCGAGGACCAGCGACGCGGCCTTGGAATAGCCGTCGCCGGAGGCGAGCCGGTCGCGCGCCGTCTTGAGCCGGTCGCGGGCGCGGTCGGTACGCAGCCCCCACCCGTACGGCCAGAGCGGGTCATAAGCCGCGTCACCCACGTTGATCGGCAGCTGCGCCACCGAACGGAACCAGGTGAACGGCAGCCGCCCCGTGTACGGGACCGCCCCGAACAGCGGGTCGGCCACCCCCGCGCCCTCGGTGCCCGGCAGCCAGGAGGCCACCACGGCCTCGACGCCCGACAGGTCGCCGAGCTGCAGCGGACGCCCGGAGACGACCAGGACCGCGCACTTCATCGCCCCGCACACCTTGTCGATCGCGGCCCGGTCGGCGGCCGACAGGTCCAGCGTGCGCCCGGCGCGGCCCACGTCGCCCTGGCCCTCGGCGTATGGCGTCTCGCCCACCACCACGACGCCCACGTCGTGCCCGGCCAGGTCGGCGGAGGCGTCGCGCGAGTACGTCACGGAGGAGGCGCGGGAGCGGATGGCCGACAGGATCGTGGTGCCGGTGGTGATCGGCCCGGACGAGCCCTGCCAGGTGATCGTCCAGCCGCCGGTCTGGTTGCCGAGGTCGTCGGCGTTCGTGCCGGCCACGTAGACCCTGGAGTCGCGGCGCAGGGGGAGCAGGCCGCCGTCGTTCTTCAGCAGCACCTGCGACTTGGCCGCCGCCGTCCGCGCGACCGCCCGGTGCGCCGCCGAGCCGACGTCGCCGATCCGGGACCGGTCGGCGTACGGACGCTCGAACAGCCCCAGCCGGAACTTCTGGGTCAGGATCCTGGCGACCGCGTCGTCCACCCGGCTGAGCGGCACGCGCCCGGCCTCGACCTCGGCCTTCAGCGTGCTCTCGAAGGCAGGGAAGGCGTACGGCACCATGATCATGTCGAGTCCGGCGTTGATCGAGGTGCGCACGTCGCTCGGGTAGTCGCCGGGGATCTGGTCGATGGCCTGCCAGTCGCTGATCACGAACCCCTTGAAACCGAGCCGGCCCTTGAGAGTGTCCGTGATCAGCTCCTTGTGGGCGTGCATCTTGAGCGGGCCGTCACCGAAGTCGACGCTGGAGAACGACGGCATGACGGTGGCCACCCCGCGCCTGACCGCCTCCTCGAACGGCGCCAGATGGATCGCCTCCATCTCCTGGCGGCCGACCTCGGTGACGCCCTGGTCGATCGTGTAGTCGCCGCTCGTCGACGAGCCGTACGCGGTGCCGCCGTCGCCGACGTAGTGCTTGGCCGTGGCCAGCACCCCGTTGTCCTGCAGGCCGTCGATGATCGTGGCCATCCGCGACACGAGCGCCGGGTCCTCGCCGAACGACTCGTACGCTCGACCCCACCGGTCGTCGCGCGACACGCACAGGCACGGCGCGAAGTCCCAGGGGATGCCGGTGGCCTTGACCTCGCGGGCGGTGACCTGCCCCTCCTGCTCGACGAGGCCGGGGTCGCGGGTGGCGCCCATGCCCACGTTGTGGGGGAAGATCGTCGCGCCGACCACGTTGTTGTGGCCGTGCACGGCGTCCACGCCGTAGATCAGCGGCACCTGGAGGCGGGTCCGCGCAGCCTGGAGCTGGAACCCGTCGATCATGTCGGCCCACGCCTGCGGCGTGTTGGACGCGGGGGTGGAGCCGCCGCCCGACAGGAGGGAGCCGAGCACGTACGTGGCGATGTCGCTCTGCTTGGCCAGCGCGCCGCGCTCGGCCTGCGTCATCTGCCCGATCTTCTCCTCCAGCGTCATCCGCCTGAGCAGGTCGGCGACGCGTTCCTTGACCGGTTTGCGGGCGTTCAGGTACGGCAGGCCGTGCGCGTTGATCACGACCACCGGCGCCTCGGCAGGGGGCCTGGTGCCGGTGCCGGACAGCTCGATCGGGATGGTCTCGGCGACCTCGTCCTGCCCGTCCTTCAGCGTCCTGACCGTGAACGCCTTGGCCGCTCCGGACGCCGTGCCCGCGGGGAACGTCAGCGTGCCTTCGACGGGCGTGTAGTCGCCGCCGGGAGTCGCGGTGCCCGTACCGGTCCTGTAGGCCACGGCCAGGTCGGCGGGCAGGGGCCGGCCGTCGGCGGTGGTGACGGTGACGCCGACCCTGGCCTCGCCCTTCTCGTCCACCGGGTAGACGGGCCGGTCGGTGGACAGCCTGACCGGGCGCGGGGGAGCGGTCTCGTAGAGCTCGACCTGGTCCCACTCCAGCGTGCCCTGCGCGGCCGGGAGCCGCATCGAGTAGCCCCACATGGCGATCAGGTCCAGCTCGCCGTCGGACGGCGCGCCGCCGGGCTGGTAGTCGGTGCGCCTGGTGAAGCTCCCGAACGGCACCTTCACCTGCCGCCAGCCCGCCGTGTCGTCGACGAACGACGACTCGAACAGCTCGGCGCCGCCCGCTCCGGCGCCGCCGTCCTTGACCTCGAAGAAGATCTTCTGGCCCGAGGCGGCGCCGTTCACCCAGAAGGAGAAGCCCTCGTACGGGGACCAGTCCTGGGTGGCGGCCAGGTCGTGCGACCAGCCGCCCCACTGGCTCACGTTGTAGACCGATTTGAGCACCCGGTTGGTCGCCGGGGCTCCCGGCCTGCCGGGGTCCGGCTCGATCGTGAGCGCGGGGGTCGAGGCCGCGTCGTTGCCCCAGGCGTACACGCCTGAGGGAACGCTGTCCGCCTCGAAGTCGGTGATCGTGCCGGGGTCGGCGGCCGCGGCGGCCCCGGGCGCGACGATCAGGGCGGCGACCAGGGAAAGGGCGACCCATAACGGGGGTCTGGATCGGAACACGGTACCTCCAGTAGGAGAGAGAGCGCTCTCCCAGATGAGATCGGTGCCGATCCGTGATTCATAACAGGGTCAGGCGCCCGCATGTGCGGGCGCCTGACGGCGTCAGAGGGACGTCTGCTCGTCGGCGGCCGGTGTCTCCGGGGCCTCCCCGGAGGTCAGGGCCTCGGGCCAGGAGGCGAGGGCGCCGCCGATCGCGCCGATCGTGTTGGTCAGCCGCACGCCCGAGCCGTCGCGGCGCCCGATCTCGTCCGGCAGCGGCACCGGCTTGCCCACGGACGAGACCGCCTTGGCCGGAGCCGGGCCGGCCCAGGCCAGCAGCAGCTCGTCCTCGCCCTTCAGGAACCGCTGCGCCCGGACCCCGCCCGTCGCCCGCCCCTTGGCGGGGAACTCGGCGAAGTCGGACACCTTGCCGCCGCCCACCTGGGTGCCGGGCAGCGCCGTCGAGGAGCCCGCGATCGTGACCACGTGGGCCGGGCGGTCGGGATCCACCACGCCGAACCAGATCACCCGCGCGCCGCCGTCCAGCCGGATGCCCGCCATGCCGCCCGCCGGGCGGCCCTGCGGGCGCACCAGCGAGGCCGAGAAGCGCAGGAGCTGGGCGTCGGAGGAGATGAACACCAGGTCGTGCGACTCGGACACCAGCTCGACCGCGCCCAGCACGGTGTCGCCGTCCTTCAACGTGATCACTTCGAAGTCGTCGCGGTTGGCCGGATATTCGGGCACCACCCGCTTGACCACGCCCTGCGCCGTGCCCAGGGCCAGGCCGGGGCCGTCGGGGTCGAGGGAGCCCAGGCCGACGACCTTCTCGTCGGGTTGCAGCGAGACGTATTCGGACACCGGGTGCCCGCCCGACAGGGACGGCGGGTTGGCCGTGGTCGGCAGGGTCGGCAGGTCGACGACCTGGATCCGGATCAGCCGGCCCAGCGAGGTCACCACGCCCACCTCGCCGCGTACGGACGTCTTCACCACCGACACCAGCACGTCGTGCGCCGACCGGTCGCCCTCGCCGGACAGCGGCGTGGCGTCGGAGGTGCGGGCCAGCAGGCCGGTCGAGGACAGCATCGCCAGGCACGGGTCGTCGGCCACCTGCAGGTCCACGACCGGGGTGCGGGCGACGCCGGGCGCCTCCAGCAGGACGGTGCGGCGCGGCATGCCGTACTTCTTGGCCACGTCGGCGAGCTCGCCCGAGACCACCTGGCGCAGCTTGGCGTCGGAGGAGAGGATCTCCGTCAGCTGGGCGATCTCGTCGCTCAGCGTCTCCTTCTCCCGGTCCAGCTCGAGCTTGTCGAACCTGGTGAGCCGGCGCAGCGGCGTGTCGAGGATGTAGGCGGCCTGGATCTCGCTCAGGTCGAACACGTCCATCAGGCGCGTGCGCGCCTGGGCCGAGTCGTCGGAGGAGCGGATGACCTGGATGACCTCGTCGATGTTCAGCAGGGCGATGATGAGGCCGTCGACCAGGTGGAGGCGCTCCTCGCGCTTGCGCCGCCGGAACTCCGACCTGCGGCGCACCACTTCGAGCCGGTGCTCGACGTAGACCTGGAGCATCTCGCGCAGGCCGAGCGTGCGCGGCTCGCCGTCGACGAGGGCGACGTTGTTGATGCCGAACGTCTCCTCCATCGGCGTCAGCCGGTAGAGCTCCTCGAGGACTGCCTCGGGGATGAAGCCGTTCTTGATCTCGATGACCAGCTGGAGGCCCTTGTGGCGGTCGGTGAGGTCCTTGAGGTCGGCGATGCCCTGGAGCTTCTTGGACGTCACCAGCTCCTTGATCTTGGTGACGACGCGCTCGGGGCCCACGTTGTAGGGGAGCTCGGTGACGACGATGCCCTTGCGGCGGGGCGTGATCTGCTCGACCGTGCATCTGGCCCGCATGCGGAACGTGCCACGCCCGCTCTCGTACGCGTCGCGCACGCCCTGCAGCCCGATGATCGAGCCGCCCGTCGGCAGGTCGGGACCCGGCACGAACGTCATCAGGTCGTCGAGCGTCGCGTCCGGCTTCTTGATCAGGTGGCGGGCGGCGGCGATGACCTCGTTGAGGTTGTGCGGCGCCATGTTGGTGGCCATGCCGACCGCGATGCCGCTGGTGCCGTTGACCAGCAGGTTGGGGAAGGCCGACGGCATGACGACCGGCTCGGTCTCCTGGCCGTCGTAGTTGGGCTTGAAGTCGACGGTGTCCTCGTCGAGGGCGTCGACCATGAGCATCGCCGCCGGGGCCAGCCTGGCCTCGGTGTAACGCATGGCGGCGGGCAGGTCGTCGGGCGAGCCGAAGTTGCCGTGGCCGTCGACCAGCGGCAGGCGCATGGAGAACGGCTGCGCCAGGCGCACGAGGGCGTCGTAGATGGCGCTGTCGCCGTGCGGGTGCAGCTTGCCCATGACGTCGCCGACGACGCGCGACGACTTGACGTGCCCGCGATCGGGGCGCAGGCCCATCTCGCTCATCGAGTAGAGGATGCGACGCTGCACCGGCTTGAGGCCGTCGCGCGCGTCGGGCAGGGCGCGCTGGTAGATCACCGAGTAGGCGTACTCGAGATAGCTGGTGCGCATCTCGGAGGTGACGTCGATGTCGACGATCCGCTCCTCGAAGTCCTCGGGCGGGGGTGCAGTCGTGCGTCGGGCCATGTCGAACATTGTGCCGAAGGTATTCGGGTGCCCGCGACTCGTTGGCGTCACAAGTCGCGACGGGTCGGTGTGGAAGGCGTACGGAAGGCTGCCTCGAAGGGACCTTGACCAAGCAATTGCTTGGGTCGTACGTTCGGGCCGAGGGTTCCCACCTGTTTCCGGAGGCGTCATGATCGAGTTCCATCCCGTGACCATGCACATCGGCGCCGAGGTCACCGGGGTCGATCTGCGCAAACCGCTGTCGCAGGAAGAGGTCGCCACCCTGCGGGCAGGCTGGCTCAGGCACCTCGTGCTGTTCTTCCGCGACCAGCACATCGACGACGAGCAGCACCTGCAATTCGCCCTGAACTTCGGCTCGCTCAACCACCCCGCCTTCAAAAAGGACTCCACCAGCCCCATCCACGTCCTCGACCAGACCTCGCCGAAGGGCGAGGGCGGGGACGAGTGGCACAGCGACAACACCTTCGAGCCCACCCCGCCGATGGGCTCCCTGCTGCGCTGCGTCCAGCTGCCCAGCGTGGGCGGGGACACGTGCTGGGCGAACACGTACATGGCGTACGAGACGCTCTCGCCGTCGCTGCAGCGGCTGTGTGACGAGCTGACCGCCGAGCACGACATCACGATGTCGATGAAGAAGGCGATCGCGAAGGGGCACCCGTTCGACCTGGCCGAGATCCAGGCCAAGTGGCCGCCGGTGGAGCGGCCGGTGGTGCGCGTGCACGCGGAGACCGGCCGCAAGGCCCTCTTCGTCAACCGCGCCTCCACCACCCGCCTGGTGGGGCTGACGGACCGGGAGAACGAGGCGCTGCTGCCGTTCCTGATCGACCACATCCGGTCGCCTGAGTACCAGCTCCGGCTGCGGTGGCGGCCCGGCACGCTGGCGTTCTGGGACAACCGGCCGACCCAGCACTACGCCGTGGCCGACTACACCGAACGCCGCCGGATGCACCGCGTCACCGTCAACGCCTTCCCCGAACACGCCGACAAGTAGCGGGTATGGCGGCTGACGGCCCATTCCGTCGGAGAAAGCTGGTAACAAGGGGGGCATGAGTGAAGCCCCCGATGTCGCGATGCTGCGTGAAGAGGCCGAGGAGCGGTTGCGGGCCCTGGCCGGGGAGCACGCCGTGCTGCGTGAGGACCAGTGGGCCGCGATCGAGGCGCTGGTGGTGGATCGGCGGCGGGTGCTCGTCGTGCAGCGCACCGGCTGGGGCAAGTCGGCCGTCTACTTCGTGGCCACCGGGCTCCTGCGCGAGCTCGGCGAGGGCCCCACGGTCATCGTCTCGCCGCTGCTCGCGCTCATGCGCAACCAGATCGCCGCCGCGGAGCGGGCCGGCATCCGGGCCGTCACGATCAACTCCGCCAACCCCGAGGCGTGGGAGGAGATCTACGGCGAGGTCGCCGAGGGCATGATCGACGTGCTCCTGGTCAGCCCCGAGCGGCTCAACAACCCCGACTTCCGCGACAACGTCCTGCCCGAGCTGGCCGAGAGCGCCGGGCTGGTGGTGGTGGACGAGGCCCACTGCATCTCCGACTGGGGGCACGACTTCCGGCCCGACTACCGCAGGCTGGCCACGCTGTTCGAGGAGCTGCCGCCGGGCATCCCCGTCCTGGCCACCACCGCCACCGCCAACGCCCGCGTCACCCGTGACGTGGCCGAGCAGATGCGCCTGCCCGGCGACGAGGGCGACGGCACGCTCGTGCTGCGCGGGCCGCTGGAGCGGGAGAGCCTGCACCTGAGCGTCGTGCGCCTGCCCACCGCCGAGCAGCGGCTGGCCTGGCTGGCGCAGACGCTGCGCGAGCTGCCCGGCTCCGGCATCGTCTACACCCTCACCGTGGCCGCCGCCCACGAGATCGCCGGATACCTGCGCGACCAGGGGTTCGAGGTGGCCGCCTACTCCGGGCAGACCGAGCCGGCCGAGCGGCTGGCGGCCGAGGAGGCGCTGCTGACCAACAAGCTCAAGGCGCTGGTGGCGACCAGCGCGCTGGGGATGGGGTTCGACAAGCCGGACCTGGGGTTCGTGGTGCACGTGGGGGCGCCGCAGTCGCCCGTCGCCTACTACCAGCAGGTAGGCCGGGCCGGGCGCGGGGTCGAGCGGGCCGAGGTGATCCTGCTGCCGGGCACCGAGGATCGGGATATCTGGTCATATTTCGCCTCGCTGGCGTTCCCGCCCGAGCCCGTCGTACGGACCACGCTCCAGGCGCTCGAAGAGCGCGACGTGATGTCCACCCAGGCGCTGGAGACGGCGGTCGACCTGAGCCGGAGCCGGCTGGAGATGATGCTCAAGGTCCTCGACGTGGACGGCGCCGTGCGCCGGGTCAAGGGCGGCTGGGAGGCCACCGGCGAGCCGTGGGCGTACGACGCCGAGCGCTACACCCGCATCGCCGCCGAGCGCAAGACCGAGCAGGAGGCCATGCTGGCCTACCTGACGACGTCCGAGTGCCGGGAGCAGTTCCTGCGCAGGCACCTCGACGACGAGGCCGCCACGCCGTGCGGGCGCTGCGACAACTGCACCGGGCGGCACCGCTCGCCGGAGATCGGCGCGCAGGCCGTCGAGGGCGCCCGCCAGCGGCTGAGCAGGCCGGGTGTCGAGATCGAGGCCCGCAGGCAGTGGCCCACCGGGCTGGCCGACCTGTCCGGGCGGATCAAGCCGGAGCTGGGCGCCGCGCCCGGCCGGGCGCTCGGGCGGCTGACCGACATCGGCTGGGGCAACCGGCTGCGGGAGCTGTTCCAGGAGGCCGACGGGCCGGTGCCCGACGAGGTGTTCAAGGCCGTCGTGCAGGTGCTGGCGGCCTGGGACTGGGGCGATCGGCCCGTCGCCGTGGTGAACGTTCCGTCCGCGACGCGCCCCATGCTCGTGCGGAGCTTCGCCGAGCGGCTGGCGTCCGTGGGCCGGCTGTCCTACCTGGGCGAGCTGGGCTATCGGGCGGGAGCGCCCGGGCAGCAGTTCAACAGCGCGAAGCGGGTGCAGGCGGTCAGGGGGACGCTGGCCATGCCCAAGGAGCTGGGCGCCTCGATCGCGCAGTGCGGCGGGCCGGTGCTGCTGGTGGACGACCGCGTCGACACCGGATGGACGATGACGCTGGCGACGGCCCTGGTGCGGCACGCGGGCGCTCCCGCGGTCCTCCCGCTCGTCCTGGCGGTCACCTCGTGAGGTCGCCTACCTGACGCCCATGGTGAGCAGGTCGTAGTTGCCGAAGACGGGGCTGACGTGGACGTTGACGGCGTTCTGGCCGCGCAGCAGCAGCGGGCTCATCCAGACCAGCGGCACGAGCACGGCTTCGTCGGCCAGCTTCCGCTCCACCTCGGTCCACAGGTCGGCCCGCTTGCCCGCGTCGAGCTCGGCCCTGGCCCGGTCCATGAGGTCGTCGATCGCCTTGACGCGGACGCTCACGTTGACCGAATACGTGTCGGTGATCTGCCTGCTGTCCGCGATCAACGACAGGAACGACTCGGGGTCGGGCCAGTCGGGTGCCCAGGACTTGGCGATCAGGCCGATGCCCTGCTTCTTGAGATTGCCGGGGTTGCCGCCGTAGGTCTTGTGGAACTCCAAGGTGGGGACCTGCCGCAGCTTGACCTCGATGCCGATCTGGCCGAGGCCGTGCTGCACGACCTCGGCCACCTGCCTCTCGGCGGGCAGGTCCCGATAGACGTAGGTGGTCGTGAACCCGGCGGGTTTCCCGCACGCGGCCAGCGACTGCTTGGCGGCCTGCTGGTCGCCGTCGGCCTTGAGGTTCGGGTCGGGCCAGCGACCGCCGGCGACCGCGGGCGGCACGAGCGACGTGGGCAGCCGGGACTGCGCGGATCCGGCGCCGTACGCGCGGGCGAGGTTCTTGAGGTTGAGCGCGCGGACCACCGCCTTGCGGCAGTCGACCTGGTCGAAGGGCGGCACCTGCGGGTTGATCGCCAGCATGCGCACGGACGTGGTCACCGGCACGTCGGCGCGCTTCCTGAGCGCTGGCTCGGCGAGCACCGCGGCCGCGTCGCTCGCCGAGCTGATCGTGGGGCCGAACTCGGCGGCGCCGGCCCGCAGCCGCTGCTCGGCGTCGGTGACCCCGTACGCGATCTCGTACTGGTCCGGGAGCGCGTCGCGGTTGGGGTCGGTGGCGGCGTCCCACTGGTCGTTGCGGGTGAGGACGACGTTCTTCTTGTCGGCGGACACGCTCTGGATCTTGTACGGGCCCGAGGCGAGGACGGTGTCCTGCGTGTCCTTGGCCTTCGGCACCGGGACGGTCTCGGGGAGTTGCACGACGTCGTCGAACGTCGCGAACGGCCGCTTGAGTCGGAAGACGATCGTCCGGTCGTCGGGGGTCTGGATGGCGGAGTCGGTGTTCGCGCTCGACGACTTGCTGGGGCCCTGGTAGCCGGAGGGGAGGTCGAGCATGAGGTCGAAGTGGCTCGATCCCAGGCTCCGGGAGGGATCCATGCTGCGCAGGACCGCGTACTTGACGTCCTCGGAGGTGATCGGCGTGCCGTCCTGATATTTCATGCCTTGCCGGAGTTTGTACGTCCAGGTTTTGCCGCCGTCGCTCGGCACGCCGAGTGATTCGGCCAGATCCGGCACGATCTGCGTCCCGGCGCCTCCCGGCACCGGCTTGAACATCGTCAGCGAACGCCCGTAGAGCCGGACCAGGTTCAGGGAGTCCGACATGTACATGTTCCCCGGATCGACGGACTCCAGCTCGTACGGCGAGACGACGCGCAGGGTCCCGCCCTTCTTGGCCGAGGGGTCCGCCACGGAGGTCACGGCCGTCCCGAAGGCCGCCACCTGCGGGGACGTGGGAGTGGGATCCGGCGTGACGTCCTCGGGATGGGTCCGGGCCACGAGCCACACCGCGACCCCGGTCGCGAGAGCGGTGGCCGCCGCCCCGATCGAGACCAGCGCCCTGCGCCGGCCGCGCCGCCGCGAAGGCTCGGTCGTGGCCCCCGGCGGGAACGGCCGTACCGGGCCGCTCACCGGATACGGCATCGGACCGTGGGCCTGCGGCGTTCCGCCGTTGAAGGGCCGCGCCTGGCCGCCGCTTCCCGCCTGCGGGACCTGCACCGGGAGGGGCGGCGCCGGCGGTGGGGCGGTGCCGGCGCGGATGAGGTCGCGCATCAACTGCTCGGCCGTGGGGCGGTGCCGGGGGTCCTTGGCCAGGCAGGCCCACAGCAGCGGCGCGATCTCCGGCGGCACGCCGTTCAGGTCGGCGTCGAGGTTGAGGATGCGGTGCATGATCACGGGCAGCGGCCCGAAGCCGAAGGCCCCGCGCCCGGTGGCGGCGAAGATCATGGTGCCCGCCCAGGCGAACACGTCGCTCGCCGGGGAGGCCTCGCCGAGGAACTGCTCGGGGGCCATGAAGGCGGGCGTGCCCACGATGCTGGTGGTCAGGCTCTGGCTGATGTCGAGCGCCCGGGCGATGCCGAAGTCGATCACGCGCGGCCCGTCGGGCCCGAGCAGCACGTTGCTGGGCTTGAAGTCCCGGTGGACGACCCCGGAGCTGTGGATGGCCACCAGGGCCGTGGCGGTGGTGATCGCCAGCCGCATGAGCGCCGGGCCCTGGACGGGGCCCTCCTTGGTGACCTGGTGCTGCAGGGAGAGCCCGTCGACGTACTCGCCGACGATGTAGGGCTGGTCGTTGACGGCTCCGACCTCGAGCACGCGTGCCGTGCAGAACTCGGCCACCCGCCGTGCCGCCTCGGCCTCGCGGCGGAAGCGGCGTACCGCCTGCTCGTCGTCGGCGAACCTGGCGTGCAGCAGCTTGAGCGCCACCTGCTCGCCGGAGGGGGAGACGCCGAGGTAGACGCTGCCCTGACCGCCTTCGCCGAGAAAGCCGGTGACCTTGTACGAGCCCACCGACGTGGGGTCGCCCGGCCGTAACGGACGCACGCCGCGCATCCGGCTCCCTTATTTCGTGCTCATCCCGACTTTCTCCACCATAGCGGTGCAAGACCGCCCATAAGGGAGACCTGCGGGACTAGAACGGCGGGCGGGCGCCCAGGTGCATGATGGCCTTCGACGCCAGGCGGCAGCCCGCGGCCAGCGACTCGGTCGGCGGCTTGCCCGCCAGCCAGACGGGCAGGAAACCGGCGCTGAACGCGTCTCCGGCACCCGTGCCGTCCACGATCTTGTCGACCGGCTCGGCGGCCACGTGGACCGGGTCGGGGCGGCCGTTGGCGTACCACAGCGCGCCTTCGGCGTTCATCTTGATGACGACCTGCGGGAACCACGCGGTCAGCACCTTGGCGGCGGCCTCGGCGTCGTCGCGGCCGGTCAGCACCTTGGCCTGCTCGATGTTGGCGAACAGCAGCTTGACCCCGTTGGTCCACTCCAGGAACGACTCGGCGCCCGTACGCTCCAGCGGCGCGGACGAGGCGCAGTCGACCGAGATCGACATCCCGCCGCGCCTGGCCATGTCGAGCGCGGCGAGACCCGCCTCGCGCGAGCCTTCGTTGATCAGCGTGTAGCCGGACAGGTGGAGGTGCGCCCCGCCCGCGAACAGGTCGCGCGGCAGGTCCTCCGGCGACAGCGCCGCGTTGGCGCCGGGGTCGGAGAGCATGGTGCGCTCACCCTTGTGCGTCACGAGCACCACGCAGGTGCCGGTGGGCCGCTCGGGGTCCATGACGAGCCGGGCGTCGACGCCGTAGCCCATCAGCTCCATGTCACGGTTGCGCCCCGTGATGTCGGCGCCTCTGCGGCCGATGAAGGCCACCTCTGCGCCCTCGACGGCCAGCCACGAGGCGATGTTCGCCCCAGAGCCGCCGCCGTGCATGGTCACGATCGCCGGGGTGTCACTCGCCCTGGCAAGCGCATAACGGGCGCGCGCGACCGCGTCGGTCATGAGATCGCCCACCACGACGACCCGCGTCATGATGTCACCACCTTGCTGCCTTCAGAACGAGCCTGGCCACGGCAAAACTAACAGCTTCCGGGCTGCCCGTGGGGCGGACCAAGGACACCGGGCTGCAGTCGATGCACAAGCGTTGCCCAATAGGGGCTCCGGTCTTGGCATGTGAAATGCGGGTTTACGCTCGACACTGTGGAGGCACACTATCCGGCCCACTGGGAGGCCGACGTCGTTTTGGCCGACGGAGGCACCGCGCACGTCCGACCGATCAAGCCCGCAGACGCCGACCGCCTCCGCTCCTTTTACTCGCGGTTGTCAGACGAATCGATCTATTTCCGGTTCTTCGGGCCGCGGCCCCGGCTTTCCGACCGGGAAGTCGAGCGGTTCACGAATGTCGACTACGTCAACCGGGTCGCGCTGATCGCCACCATCGGCGCCGAGATGGTCGCCGTCATCCGCTACGACCGCACCGGCCCCGGCGAGGCCGAGATCGCCTTCCTCGTCGAGGACGCGCACCAGGGCAGGGGAGTGGCCTCCGTGCTCCTGGAGCACCTGGCGGCCACCGCCCGCGAGAACGGCATCGAACGCTTCGTCGCCGACGTCCTGCCCGCCAACATGCGCATGACGGGCCTGTTGCGCCAGGCCGGTTACACGGCCCAGAGCCAGTTCGAGGACGGCGTCGTACGCATGACGCTCGACCTCACCCCCACCGAGACCTCGACCGAGGTGACGCTCGCCCGCGAGCACCGCGCGGAGTCCCGGTCCATCGCCAGGCTGCTCACCCCCGGCTCGGTCGCCGTTGTCGGCGCCTCGCGCGAGCCCGGCGGCGTCGGCCAGACCGTCCTGCGCAACCTGCTGGCCGCCGACTTCACCGGCCCCGTCTACCCGGTGCACCGCGAGGTGCGGGCCGTGGCGGGCGTGCGGGCATATCCGAGCGTGGGGGCCATCGACGGCGAGGTCGACCTGGCCGTGGTGGCCGTGCCCGCCTCCGGGGTGATCGACGTGGTCAAGGAGTGCGCGGAGAAGGGTGTGCACGGGCTGGTCGTGGTCTCCTCGGGGTTCGGGGAGACGGGCCCGGAGGGCAAGGCCAGGCAGGACGAGCTGGCTCGGCTCGCGCGCTCGTACGGGCTGCGCGTCGTGGGCCCCAACTGCCTCGGCATCGCCAACACCGACCCCGCCGTCCAGCTCAACGCGACCCTCGCCGCCACCCTGCCGTGCCGGGGCGAGGTGGGGTTCTTCAGCCAGTCGGGCGCGCTCGGCACCGCGCTGCTCCAGCGGGTGGCCCAGCGCGGCATGGGCATCTCGTCGTTCGTCTCCGCGGGCAACCGGGCCGACGTCTCCGGCAACGACCTGCTGCAGTACTGGGAGGAAGACGACTCGACCAAGGTGATCCTGCTCTACCTGGAGTCGCTCGGAAATCCGCGCAAGTTCACCCGGCTGGCCAGGCGCACCGCCCGGAGCAAGCCGGTCGTGGTGGTCAAGAGCGGCGGCACCCCCGCCGGGCACTCGGCGGAGGAGCTGCGGGTGCCCGACTCGGCGATCAGCTCGCTGTTCGAACAGGCGGGGCTGATCAGGGTCGACGACCTCATCCAGCTGTTCGACGTGGGGCAACTGCTGGCCTACCAGCCGCTGCCCGCCGGGCCCCGGGTCGCGCTCGTGACCAACTCCGACGCGCTCGGCCTCCTGGCCGCCGACGCCTGCCTCGCCGCCGGGCTCGACCCCCGTACGCCGGTCAACCTGGGTCCCGCCGCCGGGGTCGCGGAGTTCGGCACGGCCCTCGCCGGTGAGCTGGACTCCCCTGATGTCGACGCGGCCGTCGTGATCTACATGCCGCCCATTCCAGGCGACACGGACGCGGTGGCGGCCGAGCTGCTGCGGGTCTCGAAAGACTCCGGCAAGCCGGTGCTCACGACGTTCCAGGGGCATCTGGGCATGCACCCGGCCCTGCGCGTCGAAACCGGTCCGCCGGGGTGCGGGTCGACGCCCTCGCGCGGCTCGATCCCCTCGTACGCGGCGCCCGAGGAGGCGGTGCGGGCGCTGGCCCACGTGGTCCGCTACGCGAGGTGGCGCGCCCACCCGGCGGTGCCGCCGCCGGAGCTCGACGACATCGACACGGCCCGCGCCAAGACCCTCGTCCAGACGGCCCTCGCCACGGCCGCCCCGCCGGGGACCGGCGAGGACGGTGCCGCGCCCCTGGGCCGGTCGCAGTCGGGGGCGTTCGCGCAGCCGGGCCCGCCGGTCGAGGTGGACGCCACCGAGCTCCTGTCCTGCTATGGCCTCACCGTCTGGCCCGCCGAAGTGGTGCGGTCGCCGGACGAGGCGGTGCGGGCGGCCGAACGGCTCGGCTGGCCCGTGGTGCTCAAGGTGGCCGACCCCGGCGCGTCGCGGCGCGCGGGCACCGTGCGCCTGGGCCTGACCGGCCCCGAGATGGTCCGCCACGCCTACGCCGAGTTCGCCGACCAGCTCGGCGAACGGGTCGAACTGGCCGTCCAGCGGATGGCACCGCAGCCGGCCGTCCCGACCGTCGTGGGCGTCATCGAGGACCCCGCGTTCGGCCCCTTCGTGTCGTTCGGGCTGGGCGAGGTGACCGCGCGCCTCCTCCTCGACCAGGGCTTCCGCCTGGCCCCGCTGACCCGTGAGGACGCCGCCGCGCTCGTGCGCTCCGTCCGCGCGGCCCCGCTGCTCTTCGGCGAGTACGGCTACCCGCCCGTGGCCGTGGACGCCCTCGAAGACCTCCTCGTACGCGTCGGCCGCCTGGCCCACGACCTGCCGGAGGTGGCCAGGCTGGACCTGGACCAGGTGCTCGTCGGCGAGTCGGGCGTCATCGTCCTCGGCGCCCGTGCCACCTTCCGCACTCCGGCGGGCCCACGTCTCGACGGCGGGCCCCGGCGGCTGTCGTGATCAGCTCTCAGCGAAGGGCTGCGAACGACAGCGAATGGAGTCAACCGAAGTGCCTGCTGATGCCTGGATAAAAGACGTTATAGAGCGTTATATCCGGCGGGTGAGCGTACAGCCTCGCCCTGGCAGGATGGACCCATGAGGGAAACCCGAGTCTCAGCCGCGGGCCTGCGTGAAGCGATCGAGCGCAGCGGCTATTATCCCGACCTCGTCACCGATGCGGTCGAATCCGCGCTGGGCAAGGAGGCAGTGACCGCCTTCGTGGTCCATCACGAGGCCACTTTCGATCCCGCGATGGAGGTGCGCAGGCACGTCACGGTCCTGGTGCTGTCGGCCACGCGGCTGCTGGTCTGCCACACCGACGAGCATCCCGCGGTGGAGGGCGTCTCGACGTCCCACGCCTCCACGACCACGGAGGCCGTACGCCTGAGCCGCGTCCAGTCGGTCGCCGTCACGCGCGTGGTGCCCGACCCCGCCTCCTACGTCCCAGGCGTCCCGCCG
Organism: Nonomuraea sp. NPDC005650; assembly: GCF_040605375.1. NCBI lineage: Bacteria > Bacillati > Actinomycetota > Actinomycetes > Streptosporangiales > Streptosporangiaceae > Nonomuraea > Nonomuraea sp. NPDC005650. The sequence goes on along the minus strand of NZ_JBEXCR010000011.1, from coordinate 67,071 downwards.
ACAGAGGTGACGCTGACGATCGGCTGGGGTGCCATCTCGCACGTGGACCTGGAGCCTGCCACGTGCGGCGACGAAAACTGCGAGGCCGACCACGGCTACACGGGCGCGATCACCGCCGACGACCTGTCCCTCCGGGTCAGCGAGGCGGCCGACGGCCCGGAAGCGGTCACCCACGTCCTCGCCTTCGCCAAGGCCCTCTCCGAAGCCACCGCCCGCGCCTCCTCCTGACCGCGGGGCACAAGGGGATCCACGAGAAGAGGGAGAGATCCGCGAAGGCATAGGATGAAGGACATGCTGGTGCCGGGGTACGGCGGCGGGTCACTGGCTGATCTGCCCCACGCGTTGCTGACGGCCCTGGGCGTGCGCGAGCCCGACACGCCTCCTACGCCGGATGCCCTGGATACGGCGCCCGCGACAGCGGACGCCCTCGATACGGCGCATGCGTCCGCGATGACGGATGCTCCCGATCCGGCGACCACGCCCGGGGCAGCGGACGACCCTGACCCGGCGACCACGCCCACGACGACGACCGCCCCCGATACGGCGAGCACGCCTGCGCCTGAGACCGCGCGCGACCCGGCGAACCTCCCCGACCCGCCAACCGCGCCTGCACCTGACGCGCGCGACACGGCGACCGCGGCGAGCACGCCGAGCACGACCCGTACACCTGGCACGACCCGCACGCCGGTCACCGCGCACATGCCCGATCCGGCGAACGCACCCGGCCCGATGACAGGGCTTGACGTGACGCCGGGGCCTGGTGCGACGACTGGGAGCGATGCCGCGACGGGGTCTGGCACGACCAGAGGGACCGATGTCGCGACGGGGCCTGGTACGACCGTAGGGGTCGGTGCGGCGACGGAGTCCGGCACGACCACACGGGCCGGTGCGGCGGTTACGGCGCCTGGCGTGGCCGCTGCGGTCGGCGGGGCGGGTGGGGTGCCGCTCGTCCTGGAGCCGGCCGATCGCGTGTGCCTGTTCCTGGTCGACGGGCTGGGCGCCGAGCTGCTCCGGGCCCACGCCGAGGCCGCCCCGTTCCTGTCCAGCCTGGCGGGCAGGACGCTCACCGCCGGCTTCCCGGCCACGACCGTCACCAGCCTCTGCTCCCTGGGCACCGGCCTGACCCCGGGCGAGCACGGCATGCTCGGCCTGACGCTGGCCGTCCCCGGCACCGGACACCTGTTCAACTGCCTGCGGTGGACCCTCCCCGGCGGTCTCACCATGGATCCCGAGCAGTGGCAGCCCGCCCCGACCGTCTACCAGCGCGCCACCCGGGCCGGGCTCGACGCGGTCTACGTCGCCCCCGCCGAGTTCGAGGGCAGCGGGCTGACGACGGCCGTCTACCGGGGCGTACGTTACGTGGCCGCCGACACCGTCGACGACCGGGTGGCCCGCGTCCACGAGTCGATGCGCCAGGGGGCGGCGTACGTCACCGTTTATTACGGCGATCTGGACGCCGCCGGGCACATGACGGGGTGGGGCAGCGAGGAGTGGCTCCGGCAGCTCGCCATCGTCGACGAGATGGCTCGGCGGCTCGCCGAAGGGCTGCCTTCGGGGTCGGCCCTCTACGTGACCGCCGACCACGGCATGATCAACGCCACCGAGAAGATCGACGCCGAGAGCGTCCCCGAGCTGACGGCGGGCGTGGCGCTGCTCGGCGGGGAGGCCAGGGCCAGGCACGTCTACGCCGAGCCGGGTGCCGCGCGGGACGTGCTGGAGGCGTGGCGCGAGACCCTTCGCGGGAAGGCCTGGGTGGTGTCCAGGCGGGAGGCGGTCGAGTCGGGCTGGTTCGGTCCTCGGGTGCGTGACGCGTGGCTGGCCCGCATCGGTGACGTCGTGGCCGTCCCGTACACCGATCTGGCGATCATCGCGCCCGCGCGCCACAGGATCGAGGCCCTGTTCACCGGCTACCACGGCTCGATGACGGCGGCCGAGCAGTACGTGCCGCTGTTGGAGGCACGCACGTGACCTGCCCGGAGATACTGTGACGAGTTCCGGCGACGAATTCTCTGGGGGTACGCCTTGACCAGCCCGCTCATCACACCGGCCGAGCTCGCCGCACTCGACGAGGTGACCGTGCTCGACGTCCGCTGGCGGCTCGGCGGGCCGCCCGGGGTGGAGTTCTACCGCGAGGGGCACATTCCGGGCGCCGTCTTCTGCGACCTGGACCAGGATCTCGCGGCCCCTCCCGGCGCGGGAGGGCGGCATCCGCTGCCCGAGGCGGGCGCGTTCCAGAGCGCGATGCGACGCCTGGGGGTGTCGAACGGGCGCCCCGTGGTGGTCTACGACGACGCCGGATCGACGGCCGCGGCCAGGGCGTGGTGGGCGCTGCGCTACTTCGGCCACCAGGACGTACGCGTGCTCGACGGCGGGCTGCCCGCGTGGACCGAGGCCGGGCTGCCGGTCACGAAGGACTCACCCGACCTCCCGGCGGCCGGCGAGGGCGACTTCACCGCGCGGCCCGGCGGGATGCCGGCGTTGACGGCCGACGAGGCGGCGGCGCTGGCCACCCAGGGCGTGCTGCTCGACGCCAGGGCCGCCGAACGCTACCGGGGAGAGGTGGAGCCCATCGATCCGGTGGCCGGGCACGTTCCCGGGGCCGTCAGCGCGCCCACCATGGAGAACATCGGCCCCGACGGCCGGTTCCGCACCCCCGCCGCCCTCCGGGAGCGCTTCGCCGGGCTCGGGGTTCTGGAGGGGGTTCAGGCGGGGGCCTACTGCGGCTCCGGCGTGACGGCCGCGCACGAGGTGCTGGCCCTGGAGGTGGCCGGCCTGCCTGCCGCGCTGTACGTGGGCTCCTGGTCCAACTGGGTAGCCGACCCCTCAAGGCCAGTCGCCACCGGCTGACCCCGGGCCGCAGCAAGGCCGGTCTCCCTCCCCCCGGGCGGCGAGGTGGTCTGCCCGGCAAGCTTGCCGCCTCGATGGGCCGGTGCTTCAGACTCCCGCGCCAGCACGGGCCGGGCCGATGCGACTCAGCCCCCGGTCGCCGGAGCGACGGTGCTGCGGTTGAGTCGTCGTGGCTGCGACCCCCGTACCACGAGCCCCTAATACAAGGGCTGGTCGCCGGAGCCGAAGCAGGCGAAGCCGGTTTCGCCGGTCTTGGCGGCGGCGGAGGCCAGGGCCGCGTCCGGGGGCTGGCCCGCCACCAGCAGTTCGTGGAACATGCTCATGAGCGCCCGAGCCCCCTCGTCCCGCACCGGCACCAGCCCCGCCACCACGCACGCGGACCCCTTGGACAGGAACGTTCCGGGCAAGCCCAGCGGCGCCCCCTCCACCGGCGTGCGCGACATGCCGGAGTTGCAGGCCGACAGCACCACCAGCCCCGGCGACCGGGGAACGTCCAGCAGGTCGTAGGCCATCAGGGAGCCGTCCTCCAGCGTGATCCCCGACACCAGCGGGCTGCGCGCGTGGAAGACCCCGTGCGCGGCCAGGTGCAGCACGTCGGCCGACACCAGCGCCTCCAGCACCGGCCCGGTGCGCCCCGGCACCTCGCGCCCGTGCGGATGGCAGGCGAGTACGTTCCGCACCTCGGCGTGCGCGTGCGCCAGGGCGGGTCCGGCCGCCGCCACCACCGCCGGCGGTCCGCTCCGGCGGGCGCGGGCGAGCTCCCGGGCCTGGACCCAGGCGGCCGCGCTGGCGGCCACGTTCACCGGGCGTTCGCGCAGGCACGGCAGCGCACCCCACGGCAGCGTGTGCAGGGCGCCCACGGGCACCACCACCAAGGGCCCGTCGCCCAGTTCGGCGAGGAGCGGGCGCAGCAGCAGCCGTTCGACCTCCAGGGCCGCGGCCTCGACGTGTCCCGAGTCGCAGCCAGGGAGAAGATCGTTCCCGGGGTGCGGCTGGGCGACCGAGCACTGGCGGCGCAGCGCGTAACGGAGGCGGACGATCGCCTCCTTGACCGGCCGCACGTCGCCGACCCGCCGCAGCGCCACCCGTTCCCTGGCGATGAGCACGGCCAGCAGCGCCTCCTCATCCGCCACGAACTCCACCAGCGCCCCGGACCCCAGCTCGCCCCGCACCCGCTCGGGGTCCACCAGCGAGCACGCGTGCGAGGGCGCGGCCACCGCCCGCCACCGCTCCGCGAACTCGAACACCTCTCCCGCGGATCCGCCCCGCACCGCCAGCCCCAGCCCGAACCCCGCCAGCCGCTCCCCGGCCCTGGCCGCGTGGGCGCGCACCGAGGGGTCGTCGAACGTCTCCACCCGCTCGCTCACCTCCGACAACCCGACCCGGACCGCCCGGAAGGCCCCCGTGGCGTCCTCCTGCAGCGACGCCTCCAGGGCGAGCGCGTGCTGCCGCACCGGCACCGGGATCTCCGCCTCCCGCGTGGGCTCCGACTCCGGCGGGGTGAGCCGGGTGCCGATCGGGGGCTGCGGCTCGTCCCGCTCGGCGTGTTCGGTGAGGAGGGCCAGTTGCGCCGAGGCCGTCGGGTGGTCGTCCACGGTCAGCGCCGCCTCGGCCGCCGCCAGCCGCAGCGCCGCCGCGCCCGCCAGGTGCGTCAGGCCGTCCTCCAGCTCGTCCGCGCACGCGACCAGCTCGGCGACCAGGGCGGGTGTGACGGGTTCGAGCGTCAGGCGGGCGCGCAGGACGACCTCCCTGGCCAGCGGCAGCCACGACGTCCGGTCCTGTTCGGCCAGCTCGCGGGCCGCCTGCTCGGCCACCTCCCGCGCCTGGTGCGGGTCGCCGGTCAGCAGCTCCACCTGGGCCAGCTTCAGCCGCGCCTCGGCCAGCGCCACGTGCGCCCCCGACGCTTCGAGATCGGGTACGGCCAGGCTCAGCATGGCCCTGGCCTCGCCCGGCAGGTGGGCGGCCAGCAGGGCGCCGGCGAAGTCCGCCCGCATCGTGGCCAGCCGTTCGGGGAAGCCGAACAGGGTGTCCTCGGCCTCGCGGTAGTGCTTGAACGCCCCCGCGATGTCGCCCCGACGTACTGCGAGGAAAGGCAGGTTGGCGGCGGACAGGCGGGACAGGTGCCGCAGCCCCGCCTGCCGGGAGATCTCCAGGCAGGCGGTCAGGTCGCGCATGGCGGCGTCCCAGTCGCCGCGGTAGGAGTGGATGAGGCCGCGGTTGAGCAGCCCGCCCGCCAGGAACCTGCGGTCGTCGATGGTGCCGGGGGCGGTCACGAGGGCCCGCAGCGCGCGGTCGCAGGAGGCGATGGCCTCCTGGTGGCGGCCGAGGCGGGCCAGGGCGACCGCGCGCTGCGTGTCGAGCTTGGCGCGGTCCAGCGGCGAGAGGTGGGCCCAGGCCAGGGCGGCCACGCGCAGGGCCTGGAGCGGGTGGCCACGCTCGGTGCGTACGGTGACGAGGGAGAGCCGGGCCTGGGCGACCCGCTCCGGCGGGGCGCCCGGGGTGGCGATGGCCTCGCGGAGGTGGTGCTCGGCGCCGCGCAGATCGCCCAGCTCGCGGGAGGCCAGCGCGATGGCCCTGAGCGCGACGGCCTCGGCCTCGGGGTTGCCGGCGCGGCGGGCGGACGAGAGCACGGTACGGCCGGCGTGCAGTGCGTGGTCGGGATCGACCAGGGAGCGCATGACAGCGGCCTCGGCCGCCACGACGAGCGGATCTCGGTCGTCGGGTCGATCTGGTGCTGCGCTCATATAGATGCCTTGGAACGGAAACTCGGTGCCTTGAAACGGCTTGGAACGGAAACGGCCGAGAGAGGCGACGCGGCTCTCTCGGCTGGCCGGTAGGGATCAGGGTCGCGTCAGGGCCGGATGCGCACCCATCGCGTCTGGACGGCTTTGTGGCCCGGGCGATGGCAGACCACGCTGAGCCAGCCCGGCGGCAGGCCGGTGGCGGCGAACTCGCCCGAGTTGGTGATCCGCCGGGTGAGCGTCAGATGGGGAGTGCGCACATCGATGAGCGCGCCCTCTCCCGGGTACGGGGAGACGTGTCCCGCCACGTCGATGAGCCCGTCGCCGATCGTCACCTCCAGGTCGAAGGTGAGGCCCTCCGTGACGAAGCGCACCAGATGGGAGCCCTCGTCATCGCGAACGCCGCGGGTCGCGCCGCGGTCGGCGGGGGCGGCGGTCACCGCCCCCGGAACCCGGAGTCCGTAGGCGTCACGCGCGGAGGAGGACACGTGGCCGGGGATCGGGTCGTTCCCGGAGGCCAGCCGGAGGGCCGCCAGGAAGTACTCGTCGTTGATCATTGCGCTGTCTCCTGTGTCATCAGAGTGCGCAGTTTCTCCAGGCATCGGGCCTTGGTCGGGCCGATGCTGCCCACGGGCAGGCCGAGCCGTGACGCCATTTGCTGGTTGCCGAGGTCGACGGCGACCAACTGGAGGAGTGAGCGACAGGGCTCATGCAGGTCGGAGACCGTCTTCCAGAGCAGGCGCCGGCCGTCGGCCTCCAGGACGGCGGACTCCGGGTCAGGGTCTTCGACGACCTCGAAGGAGGAGACCCCGGGACGATCCTTCCGCAGCAGCAGGAGGGCTTCGCGGCGCACGGTCGTCACCAGCCAGCCCCCCACTCCCGCCGGATCCCTGATGCTCTGGAGGTGCTGCAGCAGGCGCAGCCAGGAGCCCTGGACCGCGTCCGCCGCGTCGGAGGGGCTCAGGCCGCACGCGCGGGCCACGGCCCACATGCGCGGCCCGAACCTGGCCTCCAGCTCGTCCCACGCCGACCGGTCGCCTTCGGCCGCAGCTGCGAGCAGCTCCGCTGAATCGCGCATCGCGGCCTCCTTCCGTCCGGCACGAGCAGGCGATCATGCCTCCCCGTGATTGGCTGAGGACTGAGCGTAAACTCTACAGACTCGCTGGGATCAGAACTCCCAGATCGGGAATTTGCCGGGCTCCCTCCGACTCGAAGAGCCGTCTGGCCACCTCCTTGGCCGGCTCGCTCTTGGCCGCGTCCGCGACGGCCCCCGCCACCAGGGCGGTGGCGAACGACGTGCCGCTCCACGTCGCGTATCCCGCGAAGTCGTCTCCGTCCAGGAAACTGCTGGTCAGCCAGTCGCCGCGGGCGCAGGCGTCCACCCAGATGCCGTAGCCGGAGTAGGGCGCCCGCTGCTTCTCCGAGGCGTCCACGGCGGCCACGCCCACCACGGAGGGCAGCGCCGCGGGCCAGAACGGCCGGTCGGACCCCGTGTTGCCGGCGCAGGCCACGGTCACCGTGCCCGTCAGCGCGGCGATGGCGTCGCTCAGCAGCGGCGGCGGGCGGTCGTCGTAGGTGTGGCCGCCGAAGGAGAGGTTGAGCACGTGCGGGGGGCGCTCGCGCATGCGGTAGAGGGCGCGTACGACGGTCGCCTCGTCGCCGATGCCGTCGCCGTCGAGCACGCGGTGCACGTTCAGCTCCGCGCCCGGCGCCCGCCGGGCCAGCAGGCCCGCGATGAACGTGCCGTGGCCCGCCTGCGCGCCCTCCGTCGCGTCGGCGCTCTCGGGGGCGGTCCGGCCGTACCAGTCGCTGCCGGACCACCACGGGTGCTTGGCGACGCCGGTGTCGAGCAGCCCCACGACCACGCCCGAGCGGGACCGGCCGGGCTTGTGGGCGATGGGCGGAGTGGGGAAGGGTCTGGACGCGGGACCGCCGAAGAACAGGGGCTGGCCGCGGAACACGTGGTTCGGCGATGCTCTGAGGCCCCGCTCGCGAAGCTCGGCGGTGATCTCGCAGGGGTCGGCGCCGGGCGAAAGATGGATCACGCAGACGCCGTCCGCCTCCGAGACCGCCTGGGTCCACCGGGAGACGGCGGACAGCGCCGAGCGGTCGGTCAGTAGCTGACCAGGCCGGATGAGCGACGCGCCGACAGATTGAATTTCCATGACGCGGTATGTTTCCCCGCTGGTCGCACTGTCACGTGCCACTCCCGCACCAACTTGGTATGGCCCCCCTCTGGTGTCAGATAGCGACCGACGGTAGTCTCTCCCTAGTCACTTGTGATCATCCCGGGGCGAGGCCGTTGGGGAAGGCGCACCTCGTACCGAAACGGGAGGTCCGGTGTCTGCTCGTGGCGTCCTTTACGTCCACTCGGCTCAGCCCGCGCTGTGCCCTCATATCGAATGGGCAGTCGCGGGTGTCCTTGGTGTGCCCGTTGATCTGACGTGGACACCGCAACCCGCCGCGCCCAACGTCGTCCGGGCACAGGCGGAGTGGGAAGGTCGCGCCGGTATCGCCGCGGCCATCGCCTCCTCTCTCATGGGCTGGCAGCGCCTCAGGTTCGAGATCACCGAGGACGCGTCGCCGGGAGTGGACGGCTCCCGCCATGCCTACACGCCGACGCTCGGTGCCTTCACCTCGGTCATCGGCGTGGCGGGCGACATCATGATCCCCGAAGACCGGCTCAGGGCGGCGATGATGATGGCCGCGCAGGGGCGGTGCGTGCTGGAGGACGAGCTGGACAAGATGCTCGGGCGGCCGTGGGACGAGGAGCTGGAGCCGTTCCGGTACGCGGGCGACGGTGCGCCTGTCCGCTGGCTCCACGCCGCCGTCTGACCCCTGCCCACGCCACGGGCGAACGCTTCGCCCGAGAGGCCCCCCACCCGCGCCGGTGCGGGGCCTCTCGGAAAGCCCCCTCCCGCGCTACCTCATGCCGGTGCACCCCTCCCGGGCCAGCGCCACCCCCCGGACCCGCGCCGAGAACGCGACCCGCGCCGGGAACGCCGGCGGCCCCGCACCGATGGTCGGTGCGGGGCCGCTCGTCGAAAGAGCTACAGCGGGATGTTGCCGTGGGCGCCACGGGCGGGCGTGGCCTGGGCGAGGATCTTGGCGATGGCGCCGCGGGTCTCCCCGGGCTTGATCACCTCGTCGATGACCCCCAGCTCCCGAGCCCGATCGAGCCCACCGGCCAGCTTCTCGTGCTCGGCGGCCAGCCGCTGCTCCAGCTCGGCCCGCTCCTCCTCCGGCGCGGCGGCCAGCTCGCGCCGCTTGAGGATGCGTACGGCCGCCACCGGCCCCATGACCGCCACCTCGGTGGTCGGCCAGGCGAACACCTTGGTGGCCCCCAGCGCCCGGGAGTTCATCGCGATGTACGCGCCCCCGTACGCCTTCCGCGTCACCAGCGTGATCCGCGGCACCGAGGCCTCGGCGAAGGCGTGCAGCAGCTTGGCCCCCCGCCGCACGACCCCGTCGTGCTCCTGGCCGACCCCGGGCAGGTAGCCGGGAACGTCCACGAGGACAACCAATGGCACTCCGAAAGCGTCACACATACGTACGAAGCGGGCAGCTTTCTCGGCGGACGTGGCGTCGAGGCAGCCGCCGAGCCGCATCGGGTTGTTGGCGATCACACCGACCGTCCGGCCACCGAGGCGGCCGAGAGATGTGACGATGTTCGGCGCCCACTTGGGGTGCAGCTCGATGCCAGGCTCGTCGAGCAGGCCGTTGACCAGCGGCTTGACGTCGTAGGCGCGCCTGGCCGAGTCGGGCAGCAGCGTGGAGAAGTCCACTTCCTCGATTTCTCCCGCGCGCACCCGGCCCTGGTGGCCGAGGAGCGTGGCGAGCTGGCGCGCCTTCACGTACGCGTCGGTCTCGGTCTTGGTGACGACGTGCACGACGCCGCTGCGCTTGCTGTGCGGCTCCGGGCCGCCCAGGGCCGCGGCGTCGACGCTCTCGCCGGTGACGCTGCGGACCACGTCGGGGCCCGTGACGAAGATGCGGCCGGAGTCGGCCAGGATGACGAGGTCGGTCAGCGCGGGGCCGTACGCGGCCCCGCCGGCGGCGGCGCCGACGACCACGGAGAGCTGCGGCACCACGCCGGACGCCTTGGTCATGGCGGCGAAGACCCGCCCGACGGCGTGCAGCGACTCGACGCCTTCGGCGAGTCGCGCACCGCCGGAGTGCCAGATCCCGATGACCGGCACCCGTTCACGGACGGCCACATCGTAGGCGTGCACGATGTGCTCGCAGCCCTCGCTGCCCATCGCGCCGCCCTGGAAGCGGGCGTCACTGCAGAAGGCGACGACGGGAACACCCTCGACGCGGCCCATGGCGGCCAGCACGCCGCTCTTGTCTTCGGAGGTGATCAGCCGCAGCGAGCCCTCGTCGAGCAGCGCGGTCAGACGGACGACTGGATCGCGGGGATCGGCAGGCTCCTGTTCGGTGCCGTCGGTCGCCACCCCGTTGTCCAGCACGGTCATTTATGCCCCCTTAAACACGACGGCCACGTTGTGACCGCCGAATCCGAACGAGTTGTTGACCGCGGCGACGTCGCCTTCGGGCAGCGGGCGGTTCTTCCCGTAGACCAGGTCGACCTCGATGCCGTCGTCGAGGTCGTCGAGGTTGATGGTCGCGGGGACGATCCGCTCCTGCAGTGCCTTGATCGTGAAGACGGACTCGATGCCGCCGGCCCCGCCGAGCAGGTGACCGGTCATCGACTTGGTCGAGGTCACGAGCGGGTGGGTGCCGATGGCCTTGGCCACGGCCTGCACCTCGCCGACGTCGCCGGCGGGGGTGGAGGTGGCATGTGCGTTGACGTGCTTGATGTCGAGGCCGGTCAGGCCCGCGTCGTTGAGCGCCTGGGTCATCGCCATGATGATGCCCCGGCCCTCGGGCTCAGGCTGTGTGATGTGGTGGGCGTCGGCGGAGTAGCCGACCCCGGCGCAGTAGGCGTAGATGCGCGCGCCGCGCGCCTTCGCGTGCTCCTCGGACTCCAGCACCACGATGCCTGCGCCCTCACCGAGCACGAACCCGTCGCGGCCGCGGTCCCACGGCCTGGACGCGCCCTGCGGGTCGTCGTTGCGGGTGGACATGGCCCGCGCGGCGGCGAAGGCCGCCATGTTGAGCCCGTGGATGGCGGCCTCGGTGCCGCCGGCCACGACCACGTCGGCGCGGCCCACCCTGATCATGTCCATCGCGTAGCCGATCGCCTCGGCGCCGGACGCGCACGCCGACACGGTGGCGTGCACCCCCGCCTGCGCGCCCAGGTCGAGGCCGATCCAGGCGGCCGGGCCGTTGGGCATGAGCATCGGCACGGTGAACGGCGACAGCCGGTTCCAGCCGCGCTCACGCCAGGTGTCGTACGCGCTCAGCGTGGTGCTGATGCCGCCGATGCCACTGGAGACCACGACGCCCAGCCGCTCCGGCGCGACCTCGGGGGCGCCGGCGTCCTGCCAGGCCTCCCGGGAGGCGACCATCGCGAACTGCTCGCTGCGGTCGAGCCGGCGGGACTCCGGCCGGGGCAGGACCTCGGTGGGGTCCACCGCGGCCGTCCCCGCGAACTTCACGGGGACGGTGTCGATCCAGTCCGTGGTGAGGGCCTCGACACCCGACTGACCGGCGAGGAGCGCCGTCCAGGTCGAGGTGACGTCTCCACCGACGGGCGTCGTCGCGCCAAGCCCGGTGACGACGACACGTACCCGGTTCGCACTCACGTTTCGCGCTCCTTGCTAGTCAGTTTGGATTTTCGGTCAGCCCTGGATGAAGTTGAGGACGTCCTTGACCGTCTTCAGGTTCTTGAGCTGGTCGTCGGGGATCTCGACGCCGAACTCGTCCTGGGCGGCCACGGCGATCTCGACCATCGACAGGGAGTCGATGTCGAGGTCGTCCACGAAGTTCTTCTCGGGGGTCACCTCGGAGGCCGGGATGCCGGTGATCTCGTTGATGATCTTGCCGAGGCCGTCAAGAATGTCCTGCTCGGTGGCCATTGCTCTGGTTCTCCTTTTGATTTCTGGGTTCTGTACGGGCGATACCGTACAAGCTCTGGATGAGGTGCTGGGGGGAGGCTAAGGGATCTCGACCACTTGGCCCGCGTACGTCAGCCCCGCGCCGAAGCCGAGCAGCAGCGCGAGACCGCCGGAGCGGACCTCGCCGCGCTCCAGCATGCGCGACAGCGCCAGCGGGATCGAGGCGGCGGAGGTGTTGCCGGCGGTGACGATGTCGCGGGCGATCACGGCCTTCTCGGCGCCCAGCTTGCGGGCGATGGCCTCGATGATGCGCAGGTTTGCCTGGTGGGGCACGAACGCCGTCAGCTCCGCCGGGTCCACGCCCGCCCGCTCGCAGGCCTCGAGGGCCACCGGGTGGAGCGCGGTGGTCGCCCAGCGGAACACCGTCTGGCCCTCCTGGCGGAGGAAGTCCTGGCGGTCCTTGATGGCGATGGCCTCGGACTTGTCGCCGGAGCTGCCCCACACCACGGGGCCGATGCCGGGGGTCTCGGAGGGACCCACCACCGCGGCGCCCGCGCCGTCGGCGAAGATCACGGCGGTGGACCTGTCGGTCCAGTCGATCCACTGCGACAGCTTCTCCGCGCCGATGACCAGCACGTGGCGGGCCGCACCCCCGCGCACAGCGGCGCTCGCGGTGGCGAGGGCGTAGCAGAATCCGGCGCAGGCGGCGTTCACGTCGAACGCGCCCGGAGACCGGATGCCAAGGCGGTGGGCCACGACGGCGGAGGCGTTGGGGATCTGGGTCTCGAGCGTGCAGGTGGCGACGATGACCAGGTCGACCTCTTCGGGCGACAGGCCGCTCGCGGCCAGCGCCTTGCCGCCGGCGATGGTGGCCATGTCTTCGAGGGACTCGCTGTCGGGAGCGACGCGGCGCTCCTTGATGCCGACCCTGGACTGGATCCACTCGTCGTTGGTGTCCATGGTCTTGGTCAGGTCGTCGTTGGTGACGACCTGCGCCGGCTGGTAGTGGCCGAGGGCCAGGATCCTGGCGCCAGGGGCGACGTCGGGAATCTTCACTTGATCAGCTCCCTGGCCGCGTCGAGGTCGTCGGGGGTTTTCAGCGCCACGGTCCGCACTCCGGGCAGGGCGCGCTTGGCGAGGCCGGCGAGCGTGCCGCCGGGCAGCAGCTCGATCATCTTCGTGACGCCGAGCCCGGCCATGGTCTCCATGCAGGCGCCCCACCTGACGGGGCTGCTGATCTGCTTGACCAGCCGGTCCACGAACTCGGCGCCGGTGGCGACCGCCTGGCCGTCGGCGTTGGACAGGAGGGTGACGGCGGGGTCGGCGGGGACCACGTGGCTCGCGGCCTCGCGCAGGCTCTCCACGGCGGGGGCCATGTGCTGGGTGTGGAAGGCGCCCGCCACCTTCAGCGCGATGAGGCGGGCGCGGGCGGGCGGGTTGTCCTTCAGCGCGGCCAGCTGCTCCAGCGTGCCGCCCGCCACGATCTGGCCGGCGCCGTTGATGTTGGCGGGGGCCAGGCCGTGTCTCTCGATGGCGGCGAGCACGTCGTCCTCGACGCCGCCGAGCACGGCGCTCATGCCGGTCTCGGTGATCGCGGCGGCCTTGGCCATGGCCTGGGCGCGCTCGCGGATCAGGGTCAGGGCCTGCTCGGGGGTGAGCACCCCGGCCAGCGCGGCCGCGGCGAACTCGCCCACGCTGTGGCCCGCGAGCACGTCCGGCGTCGCGCCGAGCACCTTGGCGGAGGCCAGCGCGGCGGCCACGAGAAGGGGCTGGGCGACGGCGGTGTCACGGATCTCGTCGGCGTCGGCGGTCGTCCCGTAGGCGATCAGATCGAGCCCGACGACCTCCGACCAGGCGCCGAGTCGGTCTGCCACACCGGGGAGCTCGAGCCAGGGAGAAAGGAAGCCTGGCGTTTGGGCACCTTGGCCCGGAGCGACGAGTACAAGCACAAAACCCACCTTGCCCTGTAGAACTCCGACACGCGGATAATGATCCGCACGAACTTCGTCCGGGGGGTTTTGTAGGAAGCCTACAGTGGGGATTTCGGCGACATTACGTTAGGGCGCGCCACATTTCGGCGCTCTCCGCCAACCGGCCGAGGATCAGGCCGACCTGGAGCGTGAAGGCGGACCTGCCCTCCGTGGGCTGGTAGCCGGTCAGCTCCGTGATCTTCTTCAGGCGGTAGCGGACGGTGTTGGGGTGGACGAACAGCAGCCGCGCCGTCGCCTCCAGCGACGTGCCCTGCTCCAGGTACGTGGCGAGGGTGTCGAGCAGGGGCGTGCCGGCGAGCGGCAGGTAGACGTTCTCGATGAGCTGCTGCCTGGCGTCGTCGTCGCCGTCGAGCGCCCGCTCGGCCAGCAGGTCTTCGGCGTGCACCGGCCGGGGCGCGTCGGGCCAGCCGGACGACGCCTTCAGCCCGGCCAGCGCCGCCCTGGCGGACCTGGCCGCGGCGTGCAGGTCGGGGACCTCGGGGCCGATGACGATGGGGCCCATCCCGAAGCGGTGCACGACCTGCTTGGCCGCGTCGTTGACGCTCTCGGCGCCGCCCACGATGACGATCAGCCGGTCGGCCTGCACGCCGGCCAGCAGGTCCATGCCGATGCGGCGGCCCTTCTCGCGCAGCCCGTCGATGACCGCGCGGGGGTCGTCGGCGGGGGCGTGACCGGCGATGACGACCACGGGGGAGGAGGTCCAGCCGAGCGCGGCCGCCCAGGAGTGCAGGCCGTCGTCGACCTCGCCGCGGACGAGGGCGTCCACGATCAGGGCCTCCAGCCGGGCGTCCCACGAGCCCCTGGCCTCGGCCTCGCGGGCGTAGACGTGGGCGGCGGCGAAGGCGACGTCGCGGGTGTAGCGGAGCATGGCCTGCTGGAGCTGGTCCTCGCCGCCGGGCGCGGCCAGCTCGTGGGCCTGCGCCTCGACCACCTCGACCACGATCCTGACGATGTCGACGGTCTGCTGCAGCGAGATGGACCGCTTGAGCTCGCGCGGGGCCGTGCCGAAGAACTCGATGCTGGGGGTGGGGGGATCCTCGCCGGCGATCGAGAACCACTCGACGAACGCGGCGATGCCGGCCTGGGCCACAAGCCCCACCCACGACCGGTCCTCGGCGCTGAGCGCGCGGAACCACGGCAGCTGGTCCTCCATGCGCGCCATCGCCGCCGTGCCGAGCGAGCCCATGGCCCGCTCGAGCCTGCGTGTGGTGTCCTCCCGGGTCCGGTCTGTCACGCCTTCTAGAGTGCCAGCTCCGTTCGGATGACCGCGACGGTCGTGCTCCTGGGGCCGGGCGACCGGCGTCAGATGACCGCGACGGCCGTGATGAGGCCGATCGCGACGTGCGTGACCGCGAGCAGGCGCGCGCCCGGCTGCAGCTCGGGCTCCTTCACGAGGTCGCGTACGGAGATGCCGACGATCCGGTCGAACAGCAGCATCGCCACGGTCTGCACCACGATGCCCACCAGGCCGAACACCGCCGTGCCGGCCAGCCCCTCGGCCAGCCGGCCGCCGGAGGACCAGATGGAGGCGGCCACGATCAGGCCGACGGCGGCCAGGGCGGAGGTGGCGAGCAGGGTGGCGTTCGGGTTGCGCTGGGTGCGGATGATCTCGCTCAGCTTGCCGGGGGTGGCCCAGTCGATCACGTAGAAGCCGACGATCATGAGGATCACGCCGACGGCGGCGTACGAGGCGATGGCGCCCGAGCCGCGGGCGAGGGTCTCGAGAAGAGTCACGTTGATTCCTATCGGGGGTGCGGTGGGGAGTCAGGCGATGCGGTGGGGGACGAACGAGGAGGTGTCATCGGTGATCAGGCCGGTCGTCTCCCTGATACCCAGCCCGGCGGCCGTGTCGGCGATCACCCAGGCGCCGAGCACCGGCCGCTGGCCCTCGAACTCGGGCAGCGCCTCGAAGCCCTGGAAGACGTACCCCTCCTGGCCGTAGACGCCCGGCGTCTCCTGGGTGCCCTCGGGGGTGACGATGCGCATGGAGGCGCCCTCCCTGCCCAGCAGCGGCTTGGCGATGTAGGAGGTCAGGTCGCGGGGGCCGTCGAGGTAGGCGGGCAGCAGGTTGGGGTGGCCGGGGTTGAGCTCCCACAGGATCGCAAGCAGCGCCTTGTTGGACAGCAGCGTCTTCCACAGCGGCTCGATCCAGGTGGAGTGCCGTACGGCGTGCCGCCCGAAGTCGTCGGCCAGCATCCACTCCCACGGGTAGAGCTTGAACGCCGAGCGGATCACGCGCTCCTCTACGTCCACGAAGCGGCGGTTGAGCGAGTCCCAGCCGATATCCTCCATGGCGACCGCGACGGTCTGCAGCCCCGCCTGCTCGGCGGTCTCCTGCAGGTACGCCACGGTCATGGCCTCCTCGCCCGTCTCGTCCATGTTCGTGAACGCGAAGTGGGTGGGCCCGGGCGGCAGCCGCAGCTCGCGCCAGCGCTCGATGAGCCGCTCGTGCACGGAGTTCCACTGGTCGGCGCCCGGGTGGACGTCCTGCAGCCAGAACCACTGCACGACCGACGACTCCACGAGCGAGGTCGGCGTGTCCGCGTTGTACTCCAGCAGCCTGGCCGGGCCGGTGCCGTCGTAGCGCAGGTCGAAGCGGGCGTACAGGTGGGGGTCGCGGCGCTCCCATGAGCGCGCCACGTCGTCCCACGCCCACTCGGGGATCGCGAAGTCGGCGAAGCGCCGGGCCGAGACCACGTGCTCGACGGCGCGCAGGCACATCTCGTGGAGCTCCTCGACCTGCTCCTCCAGCGCCTCGACCTCGTCCATGGAGAACACGTAATGGATGGACTCGTCCCAGTACGGCCTGCTCAGCCCCGACGGGTGCGCCAGCCGGTGGTAGGCCAGGCCCTGGCCCTCGATCGTCTTCTCCCAGCCGTCCCTGGGAGTGCCATGCTCACGGCGCACCTGTCAGCTCCCGCCGCCCCAGTGGTTGCCGAAGCCGCCCCGCTGGATCTCTTTCCCGTTGCGGGTGTTGATGTTGACGTCGGACGGCCGGTAGGTGGTGCCGCCGTGCACCTTGTTACCGGACCTGGTGCCCCCGTAGTACCACATGTACGCCCCGCGCGAGCCTCCGTAGACGTGGTACGAACCGTTGTCGTCATCGTCGCAGTAGTCCTCGTCGACGACCTCGTACGTGCCGTCCTCCAACTGGACGACGCAGTCCGCGGTGACGTCGTCGTCGTCCTGGGTGGCCGCGCAGTATCCGACCAGCATGACGGACAGGACGCCGAGAATGGTCAACGGGATGGCTTTCGACGCCTTGCGGGCGGGCGGCGGTGGTGTGGGGTGGGTTTGCGGCGGTTGTGCCATCAAGATCCTGCTTTCATGGGCCGCTCAGCCTATCGGCGGCCCTCGTCCCCGTTCAATCCTTGTAGTCGTGGCCCCGGGTATGTTCGCTGACATGGAACCGGTTGAGGCCCTGCGCGAGATCGCCTTCCTGCTGGAGCGCGCCGGAGAGCCCACGTACCGCGTACGTGCCTTCCGCCGAGCCGCCCAGGTCGTCGCCGACCTGCCCCCGGACGAGCTCGTGCGGCTGGCCCGCACCGGTGGACTCGGCGACCTGCCCGGCATCGGGAAGGTCACCGCCCTTGTGGTCAACGAAAGCCTCGATGGGCAGGTTCCTACGTATTTGCGGCGGATGCGGGCCACCGACGGCGTCCAGCTCGACGAGGAGACGGAGGCGCTGCGCAGCGCGCTGAAGGGCGACCTGCACAGCCACTCGGACTGGTCGGACGGCGGCTCGCCGATCGAGGAGATGGCCGGGACGGCCCGCGGGCTCGGCCACGACTACCTGGCGCTGACCGACCACTCGCCCCGCCTGACCGTGGCCAAGGGGCTCTCGGCCGAGCGCCTGGAACGCCAGCTCGACGTGGTGGCCGGGCTGAACGAGCGGCTTGCCCCGTTCAGGATCCTGACCGGCATCGAGGTGGACATCAACCTGGACGGCTCCCTCGACCAGTCACCCGAGCTCCTGGAGCGGCTGGACGTGGTGGTGGCCAGCGTGCACTCCAAGCTGCGCATGGGCGGCGACGACATGACCCGCCGCATGGTCACCGCCATCGCCAACCCCCTGGTGGACGTGCTCGGCCACTGCACGGGGCGGGTGGTGCAGGCCGGCGGCAAGAGGGGCGCCAAGCGGCCGGAGTCGGAGTTCGACGCCGAGCTGGTCTTCGAGGCCTGCCGGCAGTTCGGGGTCGCGGTGGAGATCAACTCCCGGCCGGACCGGCTGGATCCGCCCAAGCGGCTGATGCGGCTGGCTTACGAGATGGGGTGCGTGTTCGCGATCGACTCGGACGCCCACGCGCCCGGGCAGCTCGACTGGCAGCGCAACGGCTGCGAGCGGGCCGCGCGCAGCGGCATCGAGGCCGACCGCGTCGTCAACACCTGGCCGCTGGACCGCTTGCTCGACTGGACCTCCGCCTGATCGGGTGACGCGCGATACTCCTCTACAGGCGGTTCCAGGAAGATCGTCACACGGCAGAAACGGAATCGTTCGCTTTCGAAAGCAAATGTCAGCGGTACGATGGCGCGGGAAAACGCGCAAGCCGGAAGGAGCCCCCACGTGCTGGCCGAGGAGCGACACGGGGCGATCTTGCAGGAGCTGAGCCGCAAGGGCTCGGTCAAGGTCGCCGATCTGGCCGCCAGGCTCGGCGTCTCGGCCGTCACCATCCGGCACGACGTGCGGGAGCTGGCCGGGCGCGGGCTGCTGGTCCGGGTGCACGGCGGGGCCGTGTCGGTTCCGGCCGCGCCGCCGCGGGAGGCCGCGGAGCCGGTCGCCGCCGAACGGGACAGGGAGCGCGAGCGGCGCGAGCCGTACGTGCTCGGCATGCTCGTGCCGCAGACCGCGTACTACTTCCCGGCGGTGATCAGGGGCGCGCAGGCGGCCGCGCGCGAGCTCGGCGTGCGGATCACCCTCGCGGTCTCCCGCTACGACCTGAAGGAGGACCGCCGCCAGGTGGCGCAGCTGCTGTCGTCCGGCGTGGACGGCCTGCTGCTGACGCCGAACGAGAACCCCACGCTCTCGCCCGCCACGGAGCAGTGGGTGAACGAGCTCGACCTGCCCGTGGTGCTGGTCGAGCGGAAGGCGGGCTGGTCGATGCCGGCGGTGGAGCAGGTGGCCACCGATCACGCGTACGGCGCCTATCTGGGCACGTGCCACCTCGCCCGGCTGGGACACGAGCGGGTGGCGCTGCTCGCCTGCGAGAGCAGGACCACCCCGTGGATCCGCGAGGGACACGAGCTCGCCCAGCGCTCTCTCGGCCTGGGGGAGGGGCCCGTGCGCATGTTCCCGCGGGCCGCCGTGGGCGCGCCGGCGGGCATGGACGAGCACGTCGACGACTTCCTGGACGCCTTCAGGAAGGAGGGCGTGCGCGCCGCCCTCGTGCACAACGACATGGACGCTCTCTCCCTGGTCAGGCAGCTTCGCGGCCGCGGGGTCTCGATACCGGGGGATCTGGCGATCGTGACCTACGACGACGAGGTCGCCTCCCTCGCCGACATCCCCCTGACCGCCGTGTCGCCGCCCAAGGAGGAGGTGGGGGCCGCGGCCGTGCGGATGCTCGTCGACCGGCTGGACGATCCGGGCCGGCCGCTGTCCGGACTGCTGCTGCGGCCGAGCCTGCGGGTCCGGGCGTCGTGCGGCGCGGCGCTCGCGTAGCTACTTTCGTTTCCTTTCGTTTTTCACGCTTGTAACGCGATTGTGATGGCTTACGGCTTCAGGCTTCATTGACAGGCTTCATTCGAAAACGAATGATTGCACCAATCTTCACTCCCCTCCCTGGACGGTGCACATGAAGCCTCCATGCCTGCGGATCACGGCCCTGCTCGCGGGCGCCGCCGTCTCGCTGTCGGCACTGACCGCCTGCGGGGGCACGGATCCGGGTGCCTCCGACGCGAAGCAGGGGGCGGACGTCATCACGTTCCGCTCCTTCGTCAAGGCCTCCGACGTCGTCACCGCCGCCTTCAACAGGACCCACAAGGACTTCCAGGTCAAGTGGGAGAACGTGCCGAGCGGCGGGGACTACTACACCAAGCTCGCCGGCTCGGTGAAGGCCGGAAACGTCCCCGACGTGGCCATCGTCGAGTACAACCAGCTGCCCGATGTGGTCAGCCAGGGCGAGCTGGAGGACCTCACCGAGACCGCCGGCCCCGTGGTCGCCAAGAACTTCCCCGCCCAGGTCCAGCAGCTGGTGAACCTCGGCGGCAAGACCTGGGGCATCCCCCGCGACGTCGCCCCGCTGGTGTTCTTCTACCGCAAGGACTTCTACGACGAGCACAAGCTGGAGCTGCCGAAGACCTGGGACGACTACACGAAGCTGCTCGCGGACGTGAAGAAGGCCGACCCGAAGGCCCGCGGCGGGATCTTCGCGACCGCCGACGCCGGCGTGCTGGCCGCGCTCTCCTGGCAGGCCGGTGGCCGGTGGTACGGCACCGAGGGCCAGTCGTGGAAGGTCTCCATCGACGACGAGCCGTCCAAGAAGATGGCCGCGTACTGGAATGACCTGGTCGTGAAGGGGCTGGTCGGCACGTACAACTCCACGAGCGACGACGCCTTCTTCCAAGCGGTGCAGAAGAGCCAGGTCGTCTCCTACATCTGCGCGAACTGGTGCGCGGGCGCCCTGCAGTCCACCGTTCCCGACCAGAAGGGCAAGTGGGCCATCGCGGCGGTGCCGAGCTGGGACGGACAGCCGGTCTCGGCGATGCTCGGCGGCTCGGCCTTCACCGTGCCCAAGGGCGCCAAGCACCCCGAGCAGGCGCTCGAGTTCATCAAGTGGATCACCACGGACCCCGAGGGCATGAAGGCCTGGCTGTCCAGCGGCACCAGCAGCATGCTCCCGGCCGCGCCGGCCCTGCTGCCGGCCACCGGCGCCTTCAAGACCGACTTCTACGGCGGCCAGGACATCTTCTCCGTCGTCTCCAAGGCGTACGAGTCGGTCCCGGCCGGCTGGACGTGGGGGCCGAGCGCCGGCGTGACCGGGACGGCGATCTCCGACTCGCTCGGCAAGGTCGCCGGCGGCGAGCTGAAACTGGCCGACGTGCTCACGAGCGCCCAGCAGGCCACCGTGGCGGACTTCAAGAACCGCGGCCTGAGCGTCGCCCAGTAGTGCCCTCCTCACCCCTTCAAGGAGATGCCGTGGCGACCTCTCGCCTGGCCCGGGGGCAGGGGCGCACCGCCGCCCTGCTCATCGGCCCGTTCCTCCTGCTGTTCCTCGCCTTCTCCGTCGCGCCGCTGGTGTACGCGGCGTGGCTCAGCCTGTTCACCGAGCGCAGCTCCGGCCTCGGCTTCGGCGGCGTCGAGACCTTCTTCGTCGGCCTCGGCAACTACGCCCGTGCGCTCGGCGACGCCGCGTTCCGCGACAGCTTCGTGGTCATCGCGACCTACGTCCTGCTGTACATCCCGGTGATGATCGGGGGCGCGCTCCTGCTCGCCCTGCTCCTCGACTCGGCCATGGCCCGCGCGAAACGCTTCTTCCAGCTCGGCCTCTTCCTGCCGCACGCCGTGCCGGGGCTCATCGCCGCGATCATCTGGGTGTACCTCTACACGCCCGGGCTCAGCCCGGTGATCGACGTGCTCGAATCGGCCGGCGTGAAGTGGAGCTTCCTGTCGGCCGACCACGCCATGTTCTCGGTGGTCAACATCTCCACCTGGGAGTGGATCGGGTACAACATGGTCATCCTGTACGCCGCCCTGCAGGCGATCCCGAGGGACGTCCTGGAGGCGGGGACTGTCGACGGCGCGAGCGGGCTGCGGATCGCCCTGCGGATCAAGGTCCCGCTCATCCGCCCGGCGATCGCGCTCAACGTGCTCTTCACCGTCATCGGCGCCCTGCAGCTCTTCACCGAGCCGAAGGTGATCTACCGGGCGTCGACCGAGATCGGCAGCTCCTGGAGCCCGAACATGTACGCGATGCGCGCGGCCTTCGACAACCACGACTACGGCCTGGCCGCGTCCGCCTCGATCCTGATCGCCCTGCTCGGCGGGGTCCTGTCCTTCATCGTGACCCGGTTCTCGGCGCGGAGGACGCAGCCATGACGCTCACCGCGACGCCCGCCCCGCCCGTTCCCGCCGCCAGGCGGCGCAGGCGCCCCGCTTCCCGCCCGGCGACGCGCCTGCTCTCGCGTACGGCCGTCAACGGCGTCCTCGTCGTCGCCGTGCTCTACACGGTGATGCCACTCCTGTGGCTGCTCATGGCGGCCACGAAGAACATGCGCGACCTGTTCGGCACCAGCGGCTTCGCCTTCGGGCGGACCTTCGACCTCGGGGCCAACCTGGCGCACCTGTTCAGCGCGGGTGACGGCATCTACCTGCGGTGGCTCGGCAACACCGCCCTCTACGCCGTGGGCGGCGCCCTCATCGCCACGACCCTGTGCGTGGCGGCGGGGTACGCCTTCGACAAGCTCTCGTTCCCGTTCAAGGAGAAGATCTTCGGGCTGATCCTCCTCGGCGTGCTCGTGCCGGCCAGCGCGATGGCCCTGCCGATCTACCTGCTGGCGTCCAAGACCGGCATCGTGAACACCTTCTGGGGCGTCTTCCTGCCGAGCCTGGTCTTCCCGTTCGGGGTCTACCTCGCCCGGGTGTTCAGCGCCGCGTACGTGCCCGGCGAGGTGATCGAGGCGACCCGCGTCGACGGCGCCGGCGACCTGCGGACCTTCCTCAGCGTCGGCTTCCCGATGCTCCGCACGGCCTTCGTCACCATCTTCCTCTTCCAGTTCACCGGCATCTGGAACAGCTTCTTCCTGCCGCTCGTGATGCTGACCGACCAACACCTCTATCCGCTCAACCTGGGTCTGTACACCTGGCAGACCACGTCGCTGAACCAGGGCCACCCGGAGGACTACCTGCTCGCCATCACCGGTTCGCTGGTGGCGGTCGTGCCGCTGGTCATCGCCTTCGTGGTGCTGCAGCGGTACTGGAGGGCGGGCATGACCGCTGGAGCCGTCAAGTGACCCTTCCCCGCGCGCTGCTCGCCATGGAGCCGCGATTCAAGGACGACCTGTTCGGGCCGGACGAGCTCGACCGGCTCGTCCGGCTGGTGGACGTCGACCCCGGCCTGGTCGTCAGCGACTTCGCGGACGCGCCGGAGCTGGCCTCGGCGGAGGTCCTCGTCACCTGCTGGGGCTGCCCGCCCGTCGACGCCTCCGTGCTGCGGCGCGCACCCGGGCTGCGCGCCGTCGTCCACGTGGCGGGCACGGTCAAGAGCCTGATCACGGACGCCTGCTGGGAGCGCGGCATAGCCGTCTCCTCGGGCGCCGCCACCAACGCGCTCCCCGTGGCCGAGTACACCGTCGCCGCGATCCTGTTCGCCGGCAAACGCGTCCTCGGCCTGCGCGACCTCTACCGCGCGGAGCGCCGGGCCCTCGACTGGGCCGCGCGCTTCCCCTCACTGGGCAACTACCGCAGGACCGTCGGGATCATCGGGGCCTCCCACATCGGCCGCCGGGTGCTCGACCTGCTCCGCCCCTTCGAGTTCGAGCTGCTGATCAACGACCCGTACCTCGACGGGACCGCGGCGGCCGCGCTCGGCGCCCGGCCGGTCGGCCTGGACGAGCTGCTGGCCGCCTCCGACGTCGTCTCCGTGCACGCCCCGGCGTTGCCGGAGACCCGGCACCTGCTGGACGCTCGGCGCCTGGGGCTGCTCTCCGACGGCGCCACGCTCGTCAACACCGCGCGCGGCTCGCTGGTGGACATGGGGGCGCTCACCAAGGAGCTGGTCTCGGGCCGGATCGACGCCGTCCTCGACGTCACCGAGCCCGAGATCCTCCCGGCGGACTCGCCGCTCTACGACCTGCCGAACGTCCTCCTCACTCCGCACATCGCCGGCTCGGTGGGCGGCGAGCTGCGCCGCCTGGCCCGCTCGGCCCTCGACGAGCTGGAACGGTACGGCCGGGGCCTGCCGTTCGCGCACCCCGTCCACGCCGACACGATCGGCCGCTCCGCGTGACACCTGACGGACGGCCGTACCCGGTCAGGGGCCGCCGCGGCAGGAGCGCCTGACCCGCCTCCCGGCGCCCACCAGCTCGGGCTGGTCTTCCGGGAGGTCTTCTGGCAGGTTTTCGGGCAGGTCGAGGTAGTGGAGCTTGTAGCGGATCTCCGCCGCCGTCGCCGGATCGACGGCCTCGTCGACCAGGTCCAGGGCGAGTTGCCAGGAGGCCCTGGCCGCGTCCCGGTCACCGGCCGCGCGATGGCTGTCGCCGAGGTGGCGCAGGGTGCCGATCTCGTTGTACCGGTCGCCGACCTCCCGGTAGAGGGTCAGGGCGTGCTGGTAGTACACGACGGCCCGCTCGTACTCGCCCATCCGGTGCAGGGCGTAGCCGAGTCCGTCCAGAACCCCGGCGTCGCCGTAGCGGTTGCTCAGGCCGTTCAGCTTGATCAGGGCCTGCTCAAGGTACGTGGCGGCCCGGCAGCCCTGGTCCAGCCGGATGTGGGTCCAGGCGAGCGCGTGCAGCATGCTGGCCTCGCCGGCGGGGTTGCCGGTGGCCGCGTACAGGTCGAGTGCCCGTTCGGCCGCCGCGATCGACTCCTCGTACCGTCCGACCTGGTCGAGCAGCCACGCGTGGGAGCGGTGGGCGGTGGCCAGCCCGCCCAGGTCGCCCAGCTCCTCGTGCAGCTCCAGCGAGTGCCGGATGCCGGACCAGGCCACGTCGTAGTCGCCCAGCCGCGCCGAGGCGCGGGCCAGCGCCCGTTGCAGGTGCGCCTGCGCGGTCCTGTGCCCCAGCCGCTGGGCGGCGGCGAGCCCGAGACGCTGTACGGTCACGCAGTCGCTCCAGTGGCCCTGCTGGTCCAGGAAGCGCTCCAGCGCCCAGGCCAGTTGCCAGCTGTGCGTGTCGAACCCGCCCTGGGCCGCCAGCTCCACCACGGACATCAGCACGGGGTGCTCGGCCGTGAACCAGGCCAGCGCCTGCCGGTCGTCGTCGAACTCCGGCACGGGCCCGGACAGCTCCGGCCGTACCCAGAACGGGGCGAACTTCCTGGCGGCCCCGTGTGCCTGCTGCGTGTAGTGGTCGAGCAGCCGCCGTACGGCCGCGTCCCGGTCGTCGTCCGACTCCGCCGCGAGTTCGGTGGCGTACGCGCGCAGCAGGTCGTGCGCGACGTACCGGCCGGGCGCGTGCTCGGTGAGCAGGCTGGCCCTGGTCAGCTCGTTCAGCGGACGGCGTACGGGCTCACCCGCGAGAGCGGCGGCCGCCCCGGCGCTGACGTCAGGCCCCGGATGCAGCGCCAGCAGCCGGAACAGGCGGGCCGCCCCCGCGCCGAGCGACCGGTACGACCACGAGAACACCGCCCGCACGTCGATGGCCGGATCGCCGTCGGCGAAGGCGTCCAGCGTCCCGGGCGTCTCGCGCAGCTCGGCGGCGATCGCGGAGAGCGGGAAGGCCGGGTTGGCCGCGGCGCGGGCGGCCACCACGGACAGGGCCAGCGGCAGGCCGCCGCACCGGTCGACGATCTCGTCCACCGCCTGCGGCTCCCGCTCGACCCGCTCCTCGCCGAGCCGCCGGGCCAGCGACTCCCTGGCGTCCTCGACCGGGAACAGGTCCAGCGTCATCGGCAGCGCCCCCTCCGTCGCCACCAGGCCCGGCAACCGGTCCCTGCTGGTGATCAGCACCAGGCAGCCGGGGCTGCCGGGCAGCAGCGGGCGTACCTGGTCGGCGTCGCGGGCGTTGTCGAGCAGGATCAGCACCCGGCGCCGGGCCAGCAGGCTGCGATACAGCCCGACCTGCGCGTCCATCGCGACCGGGATCCGGTGCGGCGGCACGCCGAGCGCTTCCAGGAAGCTCCGCAGGGCCTCGGCGGGGTTCATGGCGGAGCCGAGGCGGTCGAAGCCGCGCAGGTTCACGTACAGCTGGCCGTCCGGGAAGCGGTGGGCCACCCGGTGCGCCCAGTGAACCGCCAGCGTCGTCTTGCCGACGCCCGCCATGCCGCCGATGGCGCTGATCACGACCGTCCTCAGCGCGTCGCCGTCGAGCAGGGCGACGGCCCTGGCCAGGTCGGCGCGCCTGCCGGCGAAGACGGCGAGATCGGCGGGCAACTGCGCGGGCCGCACCACGGCGACCCCCTCGGTCGCCGGCACGTCCGCCTCGTTCAGCGCGTGCTGTTGATCGGCCAGTACGTGCTGCTGCGCGGCGCGCAACTCGGGCCCCGGTTCGATGCCCAGCTCCTCGGCGAGCTCGTCGCGGACCGCCTGCCAGGTGTCCAGCGCCTCAGCCTGGCGGCCGGTGGCGGCCAGGCCCAGCACCAACCTGGCCTGAAGCCGCTCGTCCAGCGGATGCCGGGTGGCCGCCGCCCTCAACGCGGGCAGCAACGCGACCATCCCACCGTGTTCCAGCGCGAGGTCGGCCGCCGCCAGCGCGACCGTGATCCGCTCCTGCTCCAGAGCGGCGAACACCGGCCGGGACCGCAACTCGGCCGGAATGCCCGCCGCCGCCTCCCCCTGCCACTCGGCCAGCGCGTCCGCGTACAGCTTGACGGCCTCCTCGGGGGCGGCCGAGCGGGCCTGTTCGGCCAGCCGGCGGAAGCGCAGCAGGTCGAGCGTGCCGGCGTCGGCCTTCAGCCGGTACCCGCCCGAGCTCCGGAGCAGCCAGTCGCCCTCCGCTCTGGGCGGCAGCCCCGGCTCCAGCAACCGGCGGAGGTTGCCCACGTACCTGTGGACGACGTTGACCGAGCTGGACGGCGGGTCTTGCCCCCAGAGGACGTCGACCACCTCGTCCAGGCTCACCGGCCGTCCGGCGAACGCCAGCAGGAGGGCGAGGAGGGCCCGTTGCTGCGGAGGACCGGAGTTCAGCTCGACGTCCCCTCGCCAGAGGCGCACCGGCCCCAGCACCGCGAACCGCATCCGCTGCATCCCCCTCCGTCGGACATTGACCTTCGGGAGTATTTTCAACCGGCCATGCAATCGGATTGCAGCGGACTGAACATCCCTTATCGGCCCCTCGCGCGCCGGCCGGTTCGGGGATTACCCGTGGTCCTCCGTGAGCGGCAGATACGTGCTGAAGTGGTCGGCCACGATGTCCGCCACGACCTCCGCATCGTCGGACCCGTCGACCTCCAGGACTCGGACGCCCACGCGGCGAGCGGAGCGGACGGCCTCCTCGGCGACGAGGCGGTCTCGGGCGATCCGGTTCCGCTGTGCTCGCTCAGGGTCGCTCACCTGGAGATGGAAGGTGGCGGCACGGGGCAGTTCGCGAAGCTGGCGCCGGCGGAACTCCTCGCTCGGCACCATGACGATCATCCGGCAGGGTGAGTCGACGATGGCGGCGACCAGTTCCGGGCGCAGCCCCCAGCCTTCGGCGACGATGGGCCGCCCCGACACCAGGCCTCGCAGGTCGTCCAAGGCCCACTCGAACCGCGTGGGGAAGCCGGCCAGGGTCTCGCCGGCCATCTCTTCAGGGGTGGTGTTCACCCACACGGCCTCCGGGTCGGCGTCCGCGACCGGCTCGCCGAGCCGCACTCGGCGGGCGATCCGGCGGTCATTGTGCGCACGCGCGTCGTGGTAGTCGTAGTGGTAGGCGGTCAGGCCGTACCGGGTCGCCAGCAGCCTGGCGACAGTGGACTTTCCTGCCCATTGCCCACCGCCGATCCAGAGGGCCGCGCGCAGAGTGCCGAAGGGATCCCAGACGTTCACGGTTTACAGCTTGGCGCGTACCTCGATTTTCGGGGCCGGTCACCAAAGCCGACACGAAATCCATCGCCCCGGTCTCAGTGCTCTTCGGCTCCTCGGGGCGACTGCCGGCGAGGACCCCTGCTGTCTAGCGCTGCTTGAGGCGGAGTGCTTCCTTGCGGGTCTCGGCCTGGACGGACTGCTCGCGCTCCAGCCACGCCGGGTTCTCCGCTTTCAGCGCGTCGATCTCAGCGGTGGTGAGCGGCTCGGTGATCCCGCCTCTGGCCAGGCCGGAAATGGAGACCCTGAGCTTGGCGGCGACGACCTGCCTGGGGTGCGGGCCGTTGCGGCGCAGGTCGACGAGCCAGGCGGGCGGCGTCGACTGCAGCTCGTTCAGCTCGTCCCTGGAGACGACACCCGCCTGGAACTCGGCGGGAGTGGCCGAGAGGAGGACGCCCAGCTTCTTGGCCGCGGTCTCGGGCTTCATCGTCTGGGTGGTCTTCGGTTTGGACGAGGTCATGGCACCAAGCGTAGTCAGTTGGGACGGGTTCCTCTGACATCGATACCCTGAGGAGGTGACTGATGGGGAGAGCGACACGGAGTTCCGGCTGGCGTATGTGCCCGGGGTGACGCCTGCGAAGTGGGTCAACATCTGGGCCGAGAGGATGCCCGAGGTGCCGATCACCCTGGTCACGGTTCCCGTCGCCGAGGTGGTGGGGCTCCTGCGGGACGGCGGTGCCGACGCCGGATTCGTCCGGCTGCCGGTCGACCGGGACGGGCTCAGCGTGATTCCGCTCTACGTGGAGACCACGGTGGTCGTGATGCCCAAGGACCACGCGGCGGCCGCCGTCGACGAGGTGTCCCTCGCCGACCTGGCCGACGACGAGGTGCTCCATCCGCTGGACGACACCATCGAGTGGACCGCCCGGCCCGGACTGCCCGCGTTCACCCGCCCGGCCACGACGGCTGACGCGGTCGAGTTGGTGGCGGCCGGCACCGGGCTACTCCTGGTCCCGCAGTCGCTGGCACGCCTCCACCACCGCAGGGATCTCACCTACCGGCCGGTTCCGGACGCGCCGCAGTCTCAGGTCGCGCTGGCCTGGCCCACGGGCGCGACCACCGACCTGGTGGAAGATTTCATCGGCATCGTCCGCGGCCGGACGGTGAACAGCTCTCGGGGCCGTACCCCCGCCTCTCCTGCGGAGAAACCGGCACAGCGGCAGGCACGGAAACCCGCGCAGAAGGGCTCCGCACAGAAGGGCTCCGCACAGAAGGGGTCCGCGCAGAATGGTTCCGGGCAGAAGGGCTCCGGGCGGAAGGCCGTGCCGGCCGGCCGGAGAAGGAAGGGCAACCGGCCTCGGTGACCTTGGCACTGGGCCCGAACGACCCGAGCGGTGGCTTCGCCCACGACTGCCGGGCGGGAGTGCGGTAGGCGGCGGCGCCGCCTACCGCACCCGCCGCCCGGCGAGGGTCAGCTACCGGGCGGCGGATATGCCTCGGGGTTCGTCTTGGGGTCGGGCATCTTGTCCCAGGACGGGTCCTCGACGACCTTGCAGGGCTTGACCGGACCGGTGACGAGGTAGCCGGCGAACGACCACAGCGCCCTGGGCTTTTCCGGGCCCGATGTCTGGTCTGCGTTCTCGGTGAACTCCATGACGGCCGTCTGCTCCGGCTTGATGTGCTGCGGATTGATCCGCACCTCGCCGCGGCCCAGCCTGAACGCCTTGCCGTTCGGCGAGTTCTCGATCGCTTCCCTGATCCTCTTCTTGACCGCGGGGTCCTTGCTCAGGAGCTCTTCCTTGGAGAACGAGGGACCGAAGTCGGAATCCCCGCGGCCGGGGGCACACCGGGTGCCGGGCTTGACGTAGGAGACGTCGGCGGTCAGCCCGAGAGCCGCCAGGTCCTTCTCCACCCCTGCGGGGTCCCTGAACTCGTTGATCTTCAGCGTGATCGTGCCGTCGGTGTTCTTGGTGATCGCGTAGGCCGGGGTCCCCGATCCGTTGAGGAACGGCACCGAGACGGCCGCCGCCGCCGCGATCCCGGCCACCGCCGCTCCGGCGAGCAGCCGCCGCCTGACGCGCAGGCGTCGAGCCTTGTTCCGAGTCACGATCTCGGCCTTGATTTCCATCAGTACGTGCTCCTTGAAATTCATCAGATTCCTTCCAAGGCGAAGGGCGCCAGCTCTGGCACGTTTCTGAGCGCACGGCGGGCGCGGTGCAGCCTGGCCCTGGCGGCTCCCTGCCGGATGCCCAGAGCAATGGCCGCCTCGCTGATCGTGAGCTGGTCGATGACGACCAGTTCGAGCATCGCGCGATCACCGTCCGGTAATCCGGCCATGGCCTGGAAGGCCGATCTGGCCAGGCTCTCCGCGTCGATCCGCTCTTCGAGCTCGGCGACGTCGTCGGAGTCGAGCGGCCTTCGTCCGCCTACGCGATCGGTCAGTTTCGCCTCCTTGACCGCCCGCCGTCGCTCGGCTGAGAGGGTGTTGCGAGCCACGCCGTACAGCCAGGCGATCTCGCTGCCGAGCCCGGGCCGGTAGGTGTGCGCGGAGTCGAGCACCGCGATGAATACCTCCGCCACCAGGTCGGCGACGGTGTTCGGATCAGCGACCCGGCGGGCGAGGAACGACGTGATCGCGTCGACATGGCGCCGGTAGAAGGCTTCAAAAGCGTCCGGGTCTGTAGCGATGTCCGCCCGTCTGCGACGCACCTGCCATGCTCCCTTCGTCTTGTTCACCCCTTCTTGGTCAGCAGCCGGGAAAACGTTATGAGAGTGGTGAGGCGGGCCGAACACGTCCGCTGGGGGCACACGGCTGACCTCGGCAGTTCAGCCGTCGGCCCGGCTTCGGGTGTGCGTTCGCCCTTCCTCGGTCATGTGTGGTCCTGCGGTCAGAGCCGGGCTGCTGGGCTTGCCTGAGTCGACGGTGTGCGCGGCGATCACCTTGGTGTCGGAGCGCTCCCGCCGGAGGCAAGAGCCGTCCTGAGAGAGCGGAGTGGCCGGCGCCCACGCGACGCGCCCGAAGGGCAGCGAAGCGGTGCGGTGGTCGATCACGGAGGGCGTACGGCGGCGTGGCCGCAGCGCGGTGGCACGGCGGCCCGAGCCGCCGCTCGGGGCCGGCCCTCAGGCCGAATGCCTGGGACGGCAAGTCCCGCCGGTCGCTCAAGCCTCCTCAGCGCCGCGTGGAAGCGCTTCGCCTGCTCAAGGAAGCCCAAGAGATCACTCAGAGGGAGATCGGTGAAGGGCAAGGGTCTCGTGTTCTGGCAGGTGGGCGGTGTCGTCGTCCCATCGGAAGGGGTAACGGGACAGCCCCCGGTGCCAGGACCGTGATGGAGGGGAGGCGGCCCCTGCCGCCGGCCTGGAGCTGTGTCCTTCCGCTCCGCGACCGGGCTTGGACCAGACTCTTGCCGTTTGATCGGTCCGCAGAGGGCTCAGAGGCGACGTCAGCCGGCCATCGCCACGGCTCCACGGTGATCTTCGCCGAAGGATGCCGGTCGAGGCTGGACGACTGCTTCCCGAGCTGCCGGTCGGCTCTTTGTCGTCATGGTCGGCCGAATGCGAATTGGCCGGAATGAACGTCGTGATATGTCTCGCAACATGCAAACAGCGGCAAAATTGTTGTTTAATAACACCTCCTTGGAGGTCGCCGGATTTGACTAATTGTTTTGGCTTATTGAGGTAAATGGGATAATCCTTGCGGGTATGTCTGCTTCTGTCCGAATGCCTGCGGAGGTGTGGGCGCCGGATTTCGCGTCGACTTACGCACGAATGGAACAGAAGCGCGTGAATACTGAAATTCGACAGTCGCGGGCGCCGCGCCATGGGCGTATCGCAACGCTAGCTCTGGCCACTGCGGCCACCGGTCTTATGTTCGTTCCGCTCAGCCAGGCGGTCGCGAGCGCGAGCGTCCAGGCGGGTGCCGGGTACGTCTCGACGGAGAAGCCGGCCGTGGAGTGCCCGCACCTCGTCTGGGGCGCGTGTGGTCCCTTCTCGTGGACCGTCGTCCACAACAAGTTCGTCCACAACAAGTTCGACGACAGCAAGTTCGACGACAGTAAGTTCAAGGACAGCAAGTTCAACGAGAACAAGTTCAACGAGAACAAGTTCGACCGCAACAAGTTCAACGAGAACAAGTTCGATCGCAACAAGTTCAATGAGAACAAGTTCAACGAGAACAAGTTCGATCGCAACAAGTTCAATGAGAACAAGTTCGATGAGAACAAGTTCGATCGCAACAAGTTCGATGAGAACAAGTTCGACCGGAACAAGTTTAACGAGAACAAGTTCGACCGGAACAAGTTTAACGAGAACAAGTTCGACCGGAACAAGTTCAATGAGAACAAGTTCGATGAGAACAAGTTCGACCGCAACAAGTTCGACGAGAACAAGTTCGACCGCAACAAGTTCAATGAGAACAAGTTCGACGAGAACAAGTTCGACCGCAACAAGTTCAACGAGAACAAGTTCGACCGCAACAAGTTCGACGAGAACAAGTTCAACGAGAACAAGTTCGACCGGAACAAGTTCGATCGCAACAAGTTCGACGAGAACAAATTTAACGAGAACAAGTTCAACGAGAACAAGTTCAATCACAACAAGTTCAACAACAACAAGTTCGACCACGAGAAGTTCGACCACGACAGGTTCGACCACGAAAAGTCTGACAACGACAGGTTCGACCACGAAAAGTCTGACAACGAGATGGTCGACGACGGGATCTACTAAACCGCTATCGGCGATTAAGCCGAAGTTGTTCCCGCCCGTTTGAAGAGGTGACCGACAAATGCCGTGACGAATTGTTTCGTCACGGCATTTGCCGGTGTGGCATCATTCGAGCCAGCGGATGTGGCCAGACCACGCGGCATTGCCGCAGGCAGGCCGGTGGGGCCGTGGCCCCGGTCGCGTATCTGGCCCCCAGCGGACCGGGATCGGGCCCCCGTCGGCGAGCCTGGTGGAGTCGTGATTGGCGAGGCGCCGTCGAAGTGCCCGCACTGCTACGACGGTTACAACACCATCGCCCAGAACTCTTGTGGCAACATTCCATTCAAGACGGATATCAACAAGATATACATTTGTGTCGGCGATAACGCCTAAAGCGTCAATTTCCTCGATGTCGAGGCGCGCGACCACCGCGACGGCCTCAACTATATTGGCACTCTCGGGCGCCAAAAGCGCTGACCACCCTTCTGCGACAGACGCTCTCGAGGGCTGCCAATTCGCCAACTCAAGATCGTTTGAGCCGCCGGTGCATGGCACGAGGGTGCAGTAGATTTCTCGGACGACATAGCACCGGCACAGCACGATGCGAAACAACGCCTTCTGGAGGTCCTTGCAGGGCTGCGAGGTCCTGCTCAACGGGCGCAGGAAGAGGATCAGCTACGTCGGCGGCGCTCAACGCGTTCGTCCAACCTGCTGCCCGGGATGCCGGCGAGCGCATCGCGCACGGCTGCGGGGAGCTCTTCGATTCCCGGCCCTCCCTTGTAAGGAGAGTCCACCGGCAGAGCCTCCCTCTCCTCCATCGTCGCCGGAGCACCCTCGAGCGGCGGCGCCCAATGGCAGCCGTAGAAAAGCGGTCGCTCATAGAGGGTGTACGGCATTGCACGCCGGCCTCGCACGCCATCATGATGACCCGATGCGCCGTAAGGATCTTCCGAAGGACCTCGCGAGCAACCAAGACAAGCGCATCTGGGATGTGTGGTGCATCGGGATCGCCGTCGGCGTCGTTGTCTGGGTGCCGTCGGCGCGTGGACGGCCATCACGGTCGGAAACTACCCGTGGAACAAGTGGATACCGTTCGCCAACGGGGCCGGCAAAGGCGTGATACTCGGCCTGCTCGCCGCCACCGCCTCTCTCCTCGTTTCGGCCAAAGGGCTCCGGACGGGGTGGCGCTGGTCGGTGTTCATCCTCGCCTTCACCGGTGGAAGCCTGTTGGGCACGGTGAGGGATCTCCTCGGTGCACCGACTCCTGCGGTCTACTTTGAGGAGCCTCTTTCCGATGAGCGGTGGTACGGGACGACGATGCTGCTGCACTGGGCCGGCAGGTGGCACTGCCTGCCGTCGCATGTGCCGCCGCCCTGACTCTGCTGGCAGCCCGTCCCTACCGGCGGGAACAATCTGTCGTATCCTGCGCGGCGCTCATCCTCGCAGGTGTCGCACTACTCCTGCTCCCAATGATCGCCACAAATCTCGCACCTGAAATCCAGGGCAACGGCGAGCACGCGAACGAGGGTGCCTGGGCCACCATACGCTGCTGGATCGTCGGGATCCCGGTGTCGTTGGCCGGACTCTTTCGACTCGCCTTCCTCCAGTGTTACCTCGCTACTCGCCGTCCGGCGACGGTTGCGGGCGGCGGCGGTACCTGTACATCAGCGCTTCTCCGGAAATCGCCGCGATAAAGCATCCAGCGAGTATGTAGACGACCGCCTCTATCCAGTGAGCTGTCGCACCCCAGCCGGCGGTGACGAACCCATCCGGACCACCGGTCAAGACCTCAGCTACTCGCGGGATGACGATGAAAAGGCCCGAGATCAGCCCGAACCAGTTTGCCCACGCGCCCCGGCGATCCATCCCCGCAGCATTGGCCGCACGAATATGGGCGCGTAATGATCTGCGATCTCCATATTGCTCCACGAGTAGCAGGTTGGCATGTCCGTGCCGCCGAAGGAAGATCCAAGCGCTTTCGTACGGCAACCCGCGTTCACCGGGCGGGCCAGGCGGGTTCGAGGTCGAGGGGGCTCGTCGAGCAACTGGGGCGAAGGACGGCCGACGACCTACCGGAACTCTCGGAGGAGGGGATGCCGAGGTCGTTGCCGGAGGCTCTATCTACGGCGGCGCAGCAACACTGTGGCAAGCCAAATGATGGTGGGCAGCAGAAGGAGCAACACCAGGAGGCCGGCCCCGAGAGCGATCTCGACGTCGGTCAGCGGCCTGCCCGGGAGATCATCGTCCACCCCACGAGGCTATCGCTGCCCGGTGGTCCCTGATGATGACGCCGACATGGATCAACACCTCATGCTTCCCTTTCGTTCATCGAACGTACCGGCGAACGTCTGACCTCCCGACGATCATGCTGCAGGTCCGTTTCAACGAACCTGACAGGAAGAAGGCCGATATGCGCGTACGCTCCGCTGTCGCCAAGATCGCCGCTGTAGTGGTTGCGGGCAGCGCCATGGGTATCTTGACCACCCCCGCCATGGCTGCCGCCTACACCCCGGAGGGGCTCTGCGGCTCCGGTTACCACGTCGTCGACTCGCTGCCGTTGAAGCACCGGACCCTCTCCGGCACCGGCGGCCGCGTTTACCTGCTCTACAACAACTCCACGGGCTACAACTGCGCGGTCACGATCAAGAGTGTGGCTGTTGGGACCGCCACGAACACGGCGGCGACCATCCTCGTTCAGACCACTGGCGACAATTTCACTCGCCATGAGGACGACGGTGACTACAAGTCCTACGCGGGGCCGGTACGCGTCAAGGCGGCGGACAAGTGCGTCGAGGTGCTCGGCCACACCTTCTCCACCGCGTCCAGAACCAGCTACTACGCCATCATCCCGTGGGGCCACTGCGGGAGCTGACCAGGCGGAAACTCGCCCGGGTCTCTGCCCTGGCCGGTACGCCCGGCCTGGGGTGGAGCCCGGGAAGACCCTGCCCACACGACAGGCGGGCTGATCTTGATCGCGACGGGTGCGCCGGCACCGCACGTTGATGTGCTCGGCTCTCGATGCCGAGGATCCCCAGGAACGCCGCAGCGCGTCCGGGGCACCTTAAA
This sequence comes from Nonomuraea sp. NPDC005650, assembly GCF_040605375.1. NCBI lineage: Bacteria > Bacillati > Actinomycetota > Actinomycetes > Streptosporangiales > Streptosporangiaceae > Nonomuraea > Nonomuraea sp. NPDC005650. The sequence goes on along the minus strand of NZ_JBEXCR010000011.1, from coordinate 32,173 downwards.
CGGAACTTCCGTACCAGGTCGAGAGGCGAAACCTGTAAGACGGGAAACGTTTACGGATCATCAATCCAAGATCACTCGTTTGGACGCCGACGATCCTTACGTTTGCGACGTTTGTGCGTACCCCTCCGCATGTGGAAGGACATCCATGCGCATTTCCGTTCGGGCGATGATCGTCGCGTTAGCGACCGCCTCGACAATCAGCGGCGCAAACGTGGCCGGCGCCCCGGCCTTCGCGAACGAGGACCCCACGCTGGCGGCCCTCACCAGGGTCGTCCCCGAGATCGTCGAGGAGGCCAGGACCGTCCCGCCGACCGAGATCCCCGAAGGCGACGTCCAGCGTCCCTTCGCCGCCGCCACCGACGCCGACCACACGCTGTCGGCGTCGGTCAGCGAGAACGAGATCGGCATCGGCATGCCGGAGGCCAGCGGCGCCGGCAGCCAGCCGCTGCCCGGCCTGGTCACCTACGCCGCCAAGCAGCCCAGCGTCACCTTCGCCCACCAGCGCACCGGCCAGATCGCCCGCGCGATGACCGTCATCCACGGGGCCTCCGCGCCGACGGAGTACCGCTTCCCGATCAGCGCGCCCGAGGGCTCCATGCTGGAGGTCGAGGACGACGACGGCACGGTCCTGATCTACAACAACGACTTCTACCTCGCCGAGATCGACCTGCCCTGGGCCAAGGACGCCAACGGCAACCCGGTGCCGACCTCGTACCGGGTGGAGGGCATGACGCTCATCCAGACCGTCAACCACGCGGGCGCCGCTTACCCCGTGGTCGCCGACCCGGCGCTCAAGCTGCAGTGCGAGTGGTGGAAGGCCATGTGCCGGGTGATCTTCTCGAAGAAGCTCACGAGCCAGATCCACAGCTCCTGGCTGTACGCCGGTGCGGCCGGCGCGGTCAAGGTGGCCGACGCCGCCTGCGACAAGTCCAAGAACAGCAAGATCAAGCTGGCCTGCAAGGTGATGTTCGCGGCGGGTATCGCCCAGTACATCTACAAGATTCGGGAAGCCGCCAACAAGAAGCAGTGCTTCGCGCTGCGGGTGCAGTACCCGGGCCCGATCGTCTGGGGCGAGGTTCGCAAGAAGAGCTGCCAGAGCAAGTAACCCCCTGTGACAACCTGACGCCCCCGTCAAGCCGGCGGGGGCGTCGCTCTACCTCGGAGCTCCCATGTCTGCCCTCCTGCCACGGGCCCTCGCCGGTGGTCTCGCCCTCTTACTTCTTCCTCTGGCCGTGCCCCCGTCGCCGGCCGCCGCCGAACCGCCCGCCGCCACCCAGGCCGTGGACGACCCCAGTGACCCGGCCCGGGTCGCCGCCGAGCCGAGCGCGCCCGATGAGGCCTCCGCGCGGCTGTCCGCCCGGCTGACGGGCCGCCGGGTCGAGGTCGAGGACGCCCGTACCGAGACCACCACCACCTACGCCAACCCGGACGGCACGCTGACGGTCGACTCGTTCGCCGGGCCGGTGCGGTACCGCGGCGACGGCGGGTGGGCCCCGGTGGACATCGCGCTCACCACGACCGCGTCGGGCGAGATCGTGCCGCGCGGTCACGGCCGCAAGCTGCGCTTCGGCGGCGGACGCGCCGGGCTGAAGGCCCGGCAGGCCACCGCGGCGACCGACTTGATCACGATCGGGGAGGGCTCCGCCAAGGTCATCCTGCAGTGGAAGGGCGCGCTGCCGGCACCGAGCCTGTCCGGTGAGACGGCCACGTACGCCGAGGCCATGCCGGGCGCCGACCTGGTCGTCACCGCCACCCGGACCGGCGCCGAGCAGTTCCTGCTGCTCAAGTCGCGCCCGGCCGCGCCTCTGTCGTACACGCTGACGCTCAAGGCACCGGGCCTGACGCCGCGCCAGGCCAAGGACGGCGGGGTGGAGCTGGTCGACGCCAAGGGCAAGGTCGCCGTCACCATCCCCGCGCCGGAGATGTGGGACGCCGCCACGCACCCGATCTCCGGCGAACACCTGCGCCGGGCTCCGGTGGGGATGAAGGTCTCCGGCCGCGACCTCGTCTTCACTCCCGACGCGGCCTTCCTGAACGACCCCGCCACGACGTATCCCGTCACCGTGGACCCCTCGCTCAACCTGGGCCAGGTCTTCGACACGTTCGTGCAGGAGGGCTACGGCACCGACCAGTCGGGCGCCACCGAGCTCAAGATCGGCAACAACGGCAGCGGGCAGGTCGCCCGGTCGTTCATCACGTGGAAGACCCCCGGCATCGCGGGCAAGAAGATCATCTCGGCCACGCTGAAGCTGTGGAACTTCCACTCCTGGTCCTGCAACGCCCGCTCGTGGGAAGTCTGGTCGGCCAACCGCGCCTCCACGTCCTCTCGCTGGCCGGGCCCGGCGCTGGTGACCAAGTACGCCTCCTCCACCGAGACCAAGGGCTACGGCAGCGGCTGCGCCGACGGCTGGGTCACCGCCAACGTCACCTCGCTTGCGCAGTACTGGGCCACCCAGGAGTACAAGGAATCCGGCATGGGCCTGCGGGCCACCAGCGAGTCGGACGAGTACGCCTGGAAGCGGTTCAACTCGGGCAACGCCTCCGCGCACGTGCCGGTCATCTCGCTGACCTACAACTCCTATCCGAGCACCCCAGTCTCCACGTGGGTCTCGCCGTACAGCGACTATGACGGCGTCCGCTGGACCAACACGCTCACCCCGCAGCTCCGCAACCACGTGCGCGACCCCGACGGGGGCAACGTCCGGGGCAAGTTCGACCTGTACGAGGGCTCGACGATGCTGATCGACGATCTCTACGGCGCGTACGTGGCCAGCAACGGCTTCTCCGGCGCGAACGTGCCGGCGGGCAAGCTGGCCAACGGCAAGTCGTACATGTTCCGGTCGTGGGCCCACGACGGCTCGCTGGTCTCGAAGCTCTGGCAGACGGCGTACTTCTCCGTAGACACCGTCAAGCCGCCCGCCCCCAAGGCCGCCTCCACCGACTACCCGAACGACGGGACCTACCACGGCGACGCCGGCAAGGCCGGCACGTTCACCCTCACCCCGGCCAGCACCGACGCCGGTTGGATCGCCTACAAGCTCGACGGCGGCGCCGTCACCAAGGTGCTCACCACCGGCGCGGCCGTCACCGCCAAGCTCACCCCGGCCACGACGGGCGCCCACACGCTCAGCGTCTACACCGTCGACAAGGCCGGCAACGCCTCCCCGACGACCTCCTACACCTTCAACGTCGGGACGGGCGCGGCCGTGGCCTCGCTCACCGCGCCCGTGAACGGCCTGCGCAGCACCGGCAAGGTGCCGCTCGCCGTCACCGGCACGGCGTTCACGCAGGCCAGGTTCCAGTACCGGCGCTCCGAGACCGACGCCTGGGCGGACCTGCCCGTCGCGAACGTCACCGGCGCCGACGGCAAGCCGCTGACCGCGTGGCCGGTCGCCGCCCCTGGCAAGCTGTCCGGCCTGACCTGGGACGCGGGCACGCAGCTCGGCGACGCCGCGGTGCAGGTGCGCGCGGTCGTCACCGGCACGACCACGGCGGAGTCCCAGCCGGTCGAGGTCGTCACGGACCGCCGCGCCACCCGGGCCGCCACGAAGGAGGCCGGGCCGGGCGTGCTCAACCTCCAGACCGGCGACTACCGCCTCCAGACCGCCGTGGGCGGGCCCTTCGGCCTGACGCTCACCCGCACGGCCTCCTCCCGCGAGGCCGGCTGGTCGCTCCCGGCGCCCGTGCTCAAGGAGACCTCGGCCACCTCGGTCGAGGTGACGCGGGCCGACGGCGGGCCGGTGCAGTTCACCAGGACCGCGGACGGCTGGAAGCCGGAGCCCGGGGCCGAGAACCTGACCCTCACCGGCACGTACACGCTGACCGACGCGCGCGGCGAGGTCACCAGGTTCACCAGGCAAGGCGACCTGTACGCCCCCGAGGGCCACGTCTACGACCAGGGCCGGCTGAAGTCGATCACCAGGTCGGGACACACACTGGAGCTCGGCTACGACACCGCGGGACGCCTCGCCACCGTCTCCCTGCAGGGCACGGTGATCACTCAGTACGGCTACGACAGCGCGGGACGGCTCGCCGAGGCGTGGGACCCGCGGATCAGCCCGGCACTGAAGACCTTCTACGGGTACGACTCCGCCGGCCGCGTCTCCACGCTCACCCCGCCCGGCGAGCTGCCGTGGACCTTCGCGTACGAGACCGACGGGCGGCTGCGCACGATCACCCGGGCCACGCTCAAGGCCGGCACCGCGGACCAGGTCGCCGGCGAGGCGAAGACCACCGTCGTGTACGGGGTGCCGCTCACCGCGGCGGCCGGCGGCCCGGCCGACATGACGGCCAAGGAGGTGGCGGCCTGGGGCCAGGCCGTGGCGCCCGTGACCGCGACGTCGGTGCAGCCGCCGGGGCTCGCCGCCACGGTGACGTACCTGGACGAGTCGGGCAGGCCGGTCAACGTCCTGACGCCCGGCGGGCACCTGTCCGCCACCGACTACGACCGGTTCGGCCACGTCGTACGGGAGCTCACCGCCGCGAACCGGGAGCTGTCGCAGCGCGACACCACCGACTTCCGGCTCGCCGAGCTGGCCATCACCGGCTACGAGGCCGAGGAGCGCGCCGAGCTGCTGTCCACCCGTTCCGTCTATGACGCGGCCGGGCGGCGCAAGCTGGAGGAGCTGAGCCCGGTCCACATCATCAACCTGGAGTCCGACGTGGACGACCTGCCCGCCGGGTACGCCATCGGCGCCAGGGCCCGCACGGTCTCCACGTACGACGAAGGCCGACCGGCCGGTGCGGTGGCCCGCGACCTGCCGACCACCGTCAAGACCGGCGCGGTGATCGTCGGGCGCGAGTCCAAGCCGGACGCGGACGTCCGCACCACCGCCATCACCTACGACTGGGCCACGGGGCAGCAGGTCAAGACGGTCCGCGACCCCGGCGGCAAGGCGGTCACCAACACGGTGGCCAACCCCGTGCTCTACGCCGCGACCGGCAGCGCGCCGTGCGGCGGGCGGTCCGACTGGGCGGGCCTGGTGTGCCAGGACGGCGGGCGCACGTACACGTACGACGCCTCCGGCCTGGCCGCCACCGTGACCGAGGGCGGCACGGTCACCACCTTCAAGCGCGACGCCGCCGGCCGCCTCACCGCCACCAAGGCGGGCGGGGAGGCCGAGATCAGCCTCGGGTACGACTCCGCGACCGGCCGGCCCACCCAGCGCTGGCGCGGTACGGAGAAGGTCGTCACGGCCTACGACAGGCTCGGCCGGGTGATCTCCCACACCGACGCCGACGGCGGCCTCACCCGCACCGAGTACGACGACCTCAACCGCCCGGTCAAGGTCACGGACTCGTCCCCGTCCACCAGGACCTACGCCTACGACGCGAAGGCCGAGCCGCGCGGCCTGGCCACCTCGGTGACCGACTCGGTCGCGGGCACGTTCACCACGCGCTACGACGCCGAGGGACGTCAGACCGAGGGCGACCTGCCGGGCGGCCTGCACCTGCAGGTCGGCTACGACGAGCGTGGCCAGAGCTACGCCCGGATCTACACCCGGGACGGCCTGGAGGGCCCGGTGATGATCGACCAGGTCGGCCGGAATGTCCACGGCCAGGAGCTGCTGAGCATGCGGACCGACCTCATGGCCGAGCGGCAGCTCGGCTACGACAAGGCGGGTCAGCTCGCGTCGGCGCTGGACATGGCGTTCCCGGTGTGCACCCTGCGCCGGTACGACCACGACGGGGCGGGCAACCGGACCCGGCTGGCGGTGCAGTCGTCGGACGAGGACTGCCCGGTGGCCGACGACTCGGCCGCGTCGATCACCGGCTACGGCTACACCTCCGACGGCAGGCTGACCGGCGACGGCTACGCCTACGACGCGGCGGGCCAGACCACGTCGCTGCCCGGCGGGCGTACCATCGGCTACTTCGCGGACGGGCTGCCGGCCAAGATGACCTCCGGCGCGCAGAGCCTGACCTGGACCCGCGACCCGGCGGGCCGGATCCGCTCGGAGACGAACGAGACGGGCGCGCTCACCGTCCACCACTACGGCTCGGACGGCGACAAGCCCTCCTGGACCGCCGCGAACGGCACGACGGTCCGCAACGTCGCCGGGATCGGCGGGGAACTGGCCGCGCTCACCGGCGCGACCGGATCGGTGCGCCTCCAGCTGCTCACCGTCGGGGGGAGCGTCGGGACTGAGCTGGAGCTCGGCACCGGCCTCGCCACGGTGGTCGGGTACGACGAGTTCGGCGTGCCCTCCCAACCGGTCCGCTACGGCTGGTTCGGCGGGGCGTACCACCTGACCGTGCTGGACGGAAGGGTCCTGGTGTCGGGCCGCGTGTACGACCCGGCGCTCGGCCGCTACCTCCAGCGTCCGTACTAGACGCAACATGACGAAGCCCGGGTGGTCCGACACCACCCGGGCTTCGTCACGTTCAGGCCGCGCAGACTCCGGCCGGCTTGACCGACAGCACGGTGTGGGTACGGGTCGCCGTCTTCTTGGCGCCTAACGTGTAGCCGTAGGGCGTGCTACTGACGCAGTAGGCCACGCCGGTCTGGTTCGACACCTGGCTGACCTGCAGCCCGCCGGAGAAGGACCGGCTGTCCCCCTGCTTGACGAGCACGGCCTTGGCCGACGGCGCGCTCGGCTGCAGGCACAGGTAACCGGTCGGGCAGACGGCCGCGGCCTGGGTCGCGGCCTGGGTCGCGGCGGTGGCCGGCTGGGTGGCGAAGACGGCGGCGGTGGTCAGGGCGAGCGCCGTGGCGGCCATTACGTTGCGTTTGATCTTCATGTGATCTTGGTACCGAGCATGGCTGACGTTCCGGTTTACGCCACCTTCACGATCTTGTCCGTACGGGCGAATTTTTGATCCACTCCGGTCAGCCGCTTGAAGGGCGTCAAGCACGTAAGGCAGGCAGGCGGCCGCCGGTGCCGCGGACATCAGGCGTGGCGGGCCATCTTGACGGCTGAGATCGCCAAGACGACAGCCAGGATCGGGATGATGCCGAGCAGCAGCCCGCCGCGCGGCAAATCGCTCATCCCGGAGCCGGAGCGCCCCCGCCGGAGGCACGTTTGACTGGGTATGATCTCCCTGCCGTTATCCAAGCATCACCTGGTCCAGGACCAGCATCCAATTTAACCAGCCGTTTCGTTCGCTTGGGTTGAAGGGCCTTCGGCGTGGCCCGCTACACACACATCTGAAGCGAACTGTGCCCAAGTCAAGGGGCGTAGTTCGTGATGCCCGGGTTCTTTTCGTGGCTCGTAAGTAGTGGTGCTGTCGTAGGCGTTGGGTTCTTGGCGGTGTGGTTGGTTCTCGGTGTCTATGCCCTCCGTAAGGCAAGGCCCGAAGACGTGCCCGCTGTGATCCGAGCACTTTCTCGCTGGTGCCGGAAGTAGGTCCATAGCCTTGGGGCCGTTTTCGCCCAACGCGGTCCGAACGCGGGCGCGCGCGAGAACGGCCCCCAGGCCGCGCTCGGACCGCGTGGCGGCGCGGAGCGTCGCCCTTGACCTCGCGGCCCGGACCGTCAGCATCCGGCACAGCATGTCGAGCTAGACACGGGCGGACTCCCCGTCGGCCCGCGCGGGAGTCCGTGCGGTCGCCATCCCGGAAGCGATCATCCCGGAGCTTCGTGACCACCTCGACCAGTTCACCGCCCCAGAGGCCGATGTGCTGATCTTCACCGGCTCACGGGGCGGCATCCTCCGCCGGAGCAATTTCCGGCGCTTCCGGTCCGTCTCGGGTCTTGGCGGGGTCGTAGCCTGCGTCCAGATGCACTGTGATGTCGTCAGGCAGCGGGCCGAGGTCGTCGAGCTTGTCCAGGGTGGGCGCCAGCAGGGGCGAGCCGTTGCAGTTGGCCGGTGCCAGTGCACGGCCGAGCGGGATGCCATAGCCGTCCACCAGTAGCGAACGTTTCATTCCCTGCTCGCCCCGGTCGACCGGTGACCGTCCGGTCAGTTCGCCTCCGCTGGGCGCCGTGGTGATGCGGCCGTCTGCCGTGATGTGCTCCCAGCGGCAGACCGACGATCCGATCGTAGGTTTCCAGGGCGGTCTGCTTGAGCTGTGCGAATACTCCAGCTTTGATCCACTCATCGCGGCGGCTACAGATCGTGGTCGCTAAGCAGGTTGAGGTGGCGATCGCCTCGTACGAGCAGCCGAACCGCAGCAACTGGACCAGCTTGTCGAACACGACCCGGTCGGTGACGCACCGCCGGTGGCTGTCAGGGGGCGTACACCGTGCGAGCTGGAAGAAGGGCCTCAAACTGAGCCCACAACGGGTCCATGAGCAGAGCCGGAAGCGCAGGCACGCTTCTGGTCACGGATGTAGGCGGTTCGGTGATCTGCAGGCTCTGCGCCTGCCTGGCATGCCCCACTTCAGCCTGCCGGCTGTCTGGTCGATCTTCCCCTTGGGCGGACGAGGCCTCAGGCGGATGGCATGGCTTCGGTGGCCGGTCTCACCGTGAGGTCGGTCGGATCCGTCCCGGGGTCGGATTGCGGCCGGTGAGCAGCCGGGCGGCTATCAGCAGGGCGGCGGCGAACACCAGGGGGCCGATCGTCTGAGGGACCTGATGGTGCGCAGCGCCGATCGCCGCATCGCCGATCTGGACCGCGCCGTTCAATGCGAGGAGCAGCCCAAGGGAACGCCACGCGTGTCGGGCCAGCAACCAGACCATTCCGCCGAGCAGCACCACGCTGCGGGCCGCCATGTAGGCGGCATAGGTCCTGGGGGCGGCCTGATCGCCTCCAGGCACCAGCCCGCCCGGGTCCGCCAGGCTGGACACTGCGAAGTAGCCGGATGTGACCACGGTGAGGAGCACGACAAGTGCGCTGAATCGACGGACATTTAATGAGGGATCCATATCTTTCGGGTGCCGAATCATATGGTTAGGCTAGCATTGGCGGTGTGATGGTGGAAGGGTCGTTGACCAACACGGTGGGCTTCCTGTTGGGCAAGCTGGGCCAGGAGGCGAACGGGCGGTTCGCGGATCGCTTGGCCCCGCTTGGCCTGCGGCCGCGGCATTGTGCGGTCCTTGAGCTCCTGGCCGGCGGGCCTCGGGCGCAGCTGGAGTTGGCCAAGGCTGTCGGGGTGACCGCCAGTGTGGTCGTCGACATGCTCGACGAGCTTGAGAAGCTCGATGCCGTACGACGAGTACGGGACACCGCAGACCGTCGGCGTCAGCTCATCGAGCTGACACCGACCGGCCAGGATCTGCGGCACCAGACGCTTTCGCTGGCGCGGCAGAACGACGAGGAACTGCTGAGCGCCATCGACCCCGCCGAGGTGGCGGCCCTGCGCCGGACCCTGGGTCGGATTGTTGCTGCGACTGGCCTCGTTGGGAAGTGACAGGCACTACGCATGGCAGGTCGGCGTCGGCAAATGGCTCTCCTGTTGCCATGAACGCCAAGCGGACATCGTCGATGCGTTCTGCGACTTCGCCGACGCCATTGACGATCACCTACCGGTGCGACCTCTTCGTCACCCAGACGCCATTCTCAAGATCGAAGACAGGGTGCTCATGAAGGTGGGCTGTACTGGGTTCGAACCAGTGACGCCTCGCTTGTAATGAGCCATGATCCCTTGGTTGTACGTCTGGATCTGCACCCCTGTACCTGTGGGGAGCTTGGTAAGCCACGATCGATTCGGGCACGGTGACGTGGTGCTCGCTTGCGGGATCTGGCGCGGTATGGCATGGAAGCGAACCCGGCCCCCTACGAGCGATCCGCCCGCACGGGTCCAACTGCCGGCGGTTCTACAGCTCGTGACCGTTACCGCGGGCGCATAGCCATTTACCTGGGACGGAGCGGTACCTGCGGGCCGCTATCGCATGGCACCGGGAGACCGCGCTGTGCGTACGCTGCCTTCGTGGACAGAGAGACGCTCGTTCAACTCCTCGACAACGCAGGGGAAGCAGGCCGTGCTTGCCGACGGGCGCTCACGGCTGGAGCGTCCTTCGAGGTGTGGCAGGACCCGGTGGAGGCGCAATCCCTGACCAGGACTTACCGGCGTCGCGCTCGTCTTACCCGCCGGATGGGGATCCCGAGGCCCCGCCGGAGGCAAGGGGCTTGCATCGTGACCTGACGGCTGTCGCGCGTAACGGGGCTTGCGTGATGATGTGGCACCGCTCAGGAGGTTCCTTCTGGAGGTGACAGCTCGGCATCGGCGCGTGTGAGCCATGCCTCGTACCAAGCGTCGAAGGTGGGCATAGGACCGAGATATGTCGGTGTGGCCAGGTCATAGAGCTCGCTCTCCAAGCTGGCGGGGGCGGTCTTGGCTGGTCGCCAGGCGCTTGCGTCGAGCGAGACATCCCAAACCGTGCCCGTCAGCTCTCCTGTGGTCACCAACGCGGTGACAGCGGAGCAGCCCTGGGTGCCGATGAAGATGCAGCCAGGTGTGGGGTCGGGGGCTTGGATGCTGGGGCCGCCACCGGAGTCGGGCTCTGGTTCCCGGACCCATGCGGACCAGGCGTTGTAGATCTCCTCGGCGTCGCGACGGGTGAGCGGGAAGGGCTTGGCAGGATCGCCCTCGGTCTCTTTTACGATCTCCTGCGGTTCCCAGATGCCGTAATAGGGGCCCGCTCCGGGGCCGATCTGGAGCAGGAACTCCCGGTACGCGGGTGGTAATTGGACACCGAGCTCGCCTTCTAGGGCCAGGACCGAGGTCGGGTCGAGTGGAGTGTTGCGGTACTGGTGTCCTTCAGCGCCGAAGATGAGGAACCGCGTGTTGCGTCGGTAGAACTTATGCAGGTGCACGGGTCGGTCGTTTTCGATCGCGCGCAGTCGGTCGAGTCTTGTTGTCATGGTCGCCATGGCGCCAGTATGGGGCTCTTCGTGAAGCAATCTGGCTTCGGCGTGGCGCTAGCTGGGGTTGGCGGGTTCGTTCGGCTGCGGCGGGGTGTGGGCGGCTACGGCCCGGACCGCCGCCGGCCGGGACCGGCCCCCAGGCCGCAGCCCGGCGAGTCGGCCGCCCGGACGCGCGGCGGCGCGGCGAGCCTTTGACCCAGTGGAGAAACTCTGAGCCACCGCCGCCGACTGGTCATACCGGGGGCACTATCCCGAGAGATGCTTGAGATGGCGTGGCAGGCAGAGGTGGAAGTGGTGGCGTGAATTGCGGCGGCAACCCCCGCGGCGGGGGGAACTCTTGCGATTGGCCTACAAGTTCTACTCTTCCAAGCGCTCGGCGTGTTCCGGGATCCAAGGGAAGGGCACCTCAGGCCAGCGGGCGGCGGCCCACTCATCGAGATTCACGGCTAGAACGGCGTGGATGAAGACCTGTGGCGGCTGATAGTGGTGCGCATCGATGTAATGGCCTATCAGGAAGGGAGCAGCGTAAGCAATCCCGGGCGAGCCTGGGATACGGACCTCTCCATTGCCCTCCGGGGCATCTTCCGGCGGGCACAGATCGCATTCGTGCACCCCAAGACAGATGTTCATACGATGAACGGCTTGTACGGCCTTCAGCCTCTCGGTGAAGGCCGCAGGGACGGAGCCGGTCGGATACGGCCTGCCAGCCTCCAGCCACCCAACATTCAGCCGCGTATATGTGGGACGGAAGCTGACACCGTAGAAGCCCGACTCTCCGTCGATGAACGAGTCATCATCTGAATAGTCGTACACGCTGAGATCTTCGTAGAACACCCGCGCATCGTCTCGAACCGCGCTCCCGAACACCACGGAGGTTGTTCCTGACCATGATCCGCTGGGCAGAAGCTAGGCGGTGGCCGCTGCTCGCCACCGAACCTGAGGTAGGCCATCCGGTCGGCGGGCCTCGAGCACCACACGGCCGACCTGCCTGATCCTTTGGTACCCCTACGGGCGATCCACCCGTAGGGGGTCGAACTGCCGGCGTTTTACAGCGGGCCAACGTCCCTGGCTGCATCAGGCCCCTGACCTCCAGGTACGGCTCTCGCCTTTCCTCGTCCAGGGAAGATCATCCCGCGAGGCAGAGCCAGCCAACGAGCGCCCTGGAACCTGCGAATGAAAGCTGGGCCGATCACGGTCCCAGACAGTTCAATGCAGGTCAGAGGTTATGCGCGGTCCATCCTGAACGCTGTGAACGGCCTCGTACTGCAACCCAAACTGCAACTGAGCTCCCCACAACTCCACGACTCGTGACCGTTCCCTGGTGGCGCACCCCATCGCCAGGAGTCACCGAGACTTGCTCTCCTCCGGATAGATCCGCACGCGCTGACCGTCGGTGTTGTTAATGACGGTTCTTCCAGCGAGAGATCGCTTCAGGGTGAACTTCACCGGATGCCGGTAGCCAACCAGGTTGCTGAACACGGGCTCCTCCCAGGGCCACTGCCGGGGGCAGTCCTCTTCCACCAAGATTCCGATGACCACCTGTGAGGAGGATTCGTCCACCTCGGTGCCTGTCACTCTCTCGCAGAGCTTTGGGGATCCCTCAGGAGCGCCAAACAGCAAATCGACCGTCAAAGTACGCTCGTCCGCCGACAGCGTCGCGCCTCCAATGTCCTCCCAGGAGGAGGTCGCGCAGCCGGACAGCATTAACACGGCGCACACCAGAAGGAGGAAAGCCTTGCCAACGGGCATGGGAGAACCTTAGTTCGTTCCCTCCAATCCGCAGCTCGGAGATCAGCCACCTTCCTCGTGATCCATGGTGAGGAGCGAACCCTGGATCGTCGATCGCCCCAGCCATCTATGGCCACCGGCCATACAGTGGCGATCGTAGGGCTGCATCTGTGCGGCGTCGTGGCAACCCCGGTCGGAGCGTTCGGTTGGTGCGGCGGGGTCGACGTGCGGTGCCTGGCCCGGTGTCCCGCCACCGTCCGGGACCGGCCCTAGGCCGCACGCCCGGGCGGTGGGCGGGCGGTGGGCCGGAGGTAAGGCGGCGCGCCGCGCCGTCGCTTTGACGCGGGCGAACTTCTCGTCGGTCCGCCCATGTCCCGTGCGGGAGTCCGTACAGTCGCCCTCCCGGAAGCGATCATCTCGACGCTTCGCGACCACCTCGACCAGTTGGCGCGAGCCTCAAAGATCTCATGCAACGCATGGGACATGACTCGGTCCGCGCAGCGCTGATCTACCAGCACAGCACGGCGGAGGCTGACCGCAGGATCGCCGACGCGATGCACGCGAAGATCGCGAACAACTCCAAGGGATCTTCGTCAGGGCTCTCTCGCTCCGGCTAATGGCACGAAGCCCCCGTTCCCATGATCGGAAACGGGGCCTTTTCTGCTGGTGGGCGGTACTGGGTTCGAACCAGTGACCCCTCGCTTGTAAGGCACATCAGAAGGGGGCGGGATCTTGGCCGATTCCCGCCCCCACCTGGGGTTGCGGTCCCGTACGGTCCTCTGGAGTCCGGGGCCGTCCGGGACGATTGTCACTCAGTTAGTCACCCAGCATCTGGCCCGTGGGCTGCGGCTGCTGCCATGCGTCACGGCCATTGCTCCACAGCTCGGAAGCGTGGTACGCGAACCGGTCGAACAGGCCGTCGTCCTGGTAGCGTTGCAGGTGCAGCATGGGTGAGTCGTGCCCGACCAGATTGGCCAGGTGGGGCGTGACCAGCATCTCCGAGTCGAAACGGAACACACTCATGGCGATGTGCTCGTCGCCGTACCGGGCCTCGACGCCGGGGACGTCGCGTAGTTGCTCGATCTCCGCCAGCGTGATCCGGATGCGCGTGGACACGGTCAGCGGGACGTTCTCCACCTCCTCGCGGCGGTGGGTGACCTTGCTGTCCGGGTCGCCGACCAGAAACCGGATCTTGCAGCCCTGCTGCGCTTTCCGCTTGAGGACTTTCGCCAGGTTCGGGTGTTCCAGCCAGAGGAAGTAGTTCGTGTAACCGGCGAACACGATCTCGTTGCGCGCCGAGTTGATGAGGTTGCGCCAGATTGATTTCGGGCACGCGGAGCGATACGGATAAACGGTCAATACTTCCTTGTCCGGCCCCGTTTTCACCGTATTGCGAATTGCGTCTGGCCATAGCACGGCTGTCTCAACTCCTAGTGCCTCTGCGGCGGCCCACCGGTGCTGCAGGTGCGGGACGCGAGCCTGGTCCTGCAACCAGCGCTCCACCGTCTTGACGTCCACGCCACATCGGTCGGCCAAGCTCTGGTTCGTGACCTTGGCGTTCAGCATGGCGCTGCGTAGGGCGACGTTGGCCACGGTACACCTCGGGGCTGAGGACGTCAGGGACGTTTTTGAGCGTAACGCCATAACGTCCTGGACGTCTCTATAACGCGGTGGGTTCGTCACGCAAAGGTAAGCACGCTGATCCCATGTCAACCCCGGTAATTCTCGGAGATCTCCAAGCGGCTTTTCCTGGTTGGTGTATTTGGCGTAGTTCTGTGGGGCGTCTCTGGGCAACTCGAAACGGACGACGTCTATCCCAGCACGAGGTGGATCACGGCCTCTGCCAGACGATCGACGCGGACGACGTCGCTCAACTGGCCGAGCGGTTGAAGGAGCAGGAAGCAGCGGAGCAGGCACTGTGAGCGCCCCTTCACCCCGAATCGGCCGTCATGCCGAGATCGTGGACCTGCTCCACAGCCCGGCACAGACACGAGCGTGGGCCTCGGTGCTGCTCGGTCGTCGCGGGACCGTGGTAGCTGTGCTGCGTAACGGCACCCTGGGCTTGCTCAAACTCGACGGCCAGTCGCACGAGCTGCCCGGAGGGGTGCTGCGCTGGCCAGTCCACTGGGACGACCTGCTCGTACACGACGATCCGGCAGGACCGGAGAAGCCCGCATGCGACTACCGGCTCGGCCTGTCCAACCACGAGAGGAACGCCGTACAGCATGCCGTACGGGTCAAGCAGAAGGTCAGCTTGTGCGGCGAGGCAGTGCGCCCGCTGCCGACCCTCGGCTGGTGCTTGCCTTTCCTGCCCACAACTACGCGCGCTTGCCCGGTCTGCGTCCATCTGGCCGAACGGCCCGCGGAAGTGGGGCCGGCGCGTTCCGCGTCCCCTCCTCCCTCGTCGCGATAGTCGCTCAGCCGTGTTCCGGCCGGGGGGAGTTTCTTACTTTCCTCGTACGCCGTCGACTCACCGCGTAGCGGCAGCGGGCTGGGGACGGAGTGTCAAGGCCGGCTTAGCGTGTACGGTCGCCGTTCCTCGGTCATGCGTTGTCCTGCGGTCAGGGCCGGGCCTGACGCGGAGGAGCCGGGGCGCTGGGCTTGCCTGGGTCGATGGTGTGCGAGGTGATCACCTCGATGCCAGAGCGCTCCCGCCGGAGGCAGAAGGCTTGAAGAGTCGTCCCGTCCTATGTGAGCGGAGCGGCCGGCGTCCATGCGAAGCACCCCGTGGGGGGCCGCGAAGGGGTGGGGCCAGCGGCGGAACGGCTATGGATATTCCATGTATCTGGATCACCACGGGGTCAAGGTGGAGCGCCCCGCTGGACGAACGGCCTTGACCCCGTGGCCCAGGCCTGCTCGGCTTGTCCCGGGTCGATAACGGGCGGGATGATCAGGCTTCCACCTCAGCCACCTGCGGACCAGACACTCCGTGCGCCGATCATCCCGGAGCCGGAGGCCCCCGCCGGAGGCACTGTTTGGTTGGGTGATGAAGCGGGAGGGTTTGCGGCATGGATGTGCGGCGATCTTTTTGGTATCAGCTTGGCTCTGCGTGCAACTTCATCTTCTGCGGGTGGTGCGGAGCTGGTGCGGTGTTCGGGCTCTCCGGGTTTCGCGGGCCCATGCCGGATGCTTGGCTGACAGGGCTGTGGGTGTTTCTCTCGCTGAGCATTCTGCTCAAGCTTGTTGCCGGAGTCGTATATCTGGTGCGGAAGCGAGCTGGCCAGGATGTGAAGGATGACCCAGTCGCTGGGTGACCGGTCGCAGGGATACCCGGACTGGCTTACTGGCTAGAGAAGCGTGTGCGGCGGCTCAACCGGCCGGTTGCGGCACCAGATGGATCGGCCGTGGGTAGCGGCGGCGTGCTGGCGGTCGGCGCGTTGGCTGGCTGCGGCGCGGCAGCCGTGCGGCGATGCCCCGCGTGACGCCCGCGCCGTGACAGGCCCCCAGGCCGCAGCGCGGCTCGCGTCGCCGGACGGTCAGCGTTCGGCGACAGCATGTCGAACTCGACACGGGCGAACTCCCCGTCGGCCCGCCCAAGTCCCGCGCGGGAGTCCGTACGGTCGCCATCCCGGAAGCGATCACCCCGGCGCTTCGTGACCACCTCGACCAGTTCACCGCCCCAGAGGCCGACGCGCCGATCTTCACCGGCTCACGAGGCGGCATCCTCCGCCGGAGCAATTTTCGGCGCGCGGCCAAGTGGGACGAGAGCACGGGGAAGATCGGCTTCCCGGGCCTGCACTTCCATGATCTCCAGTACACCGGCAACACGATCGCCGCGAGCCTCAAAGATCTCATGTAGCGCATGGGGCATGACTCGGTCCGGGCGGCGCTGGTCTTCTAGCACAGCACGGCGGAGGCTGACCGCAAGATCGCCGATGCGATGAACGCGAAGACTGCGACAACTCCAATGGATCTTCGAAAGGGCTCTCTCGCACCAGCTAATGGCACGAAGCCCCGTTTCCATGATCGGAGACGGGACTCTTGTCGCAGGTGGGCGGTACTGGGTTCGAACCAGTGACCCCTCGCTTGTAAGGCGAGTGCTCTACCGCTGAGCTAACCGCCCCTGATCGGCACTACACCTTACGACACCACAGGGGCCGATCGCACATCCACCGTCCACCCCGGGCCCAGTTCGGGGCGGTCGGCGGCGCGCCAGCCCAGGAGGGCGGCTCCGAGCATGCCGGCGTCCACCCCGAGCGCGGCCGGGACCAGTGGGGGTGCTTCGCGGAAGGCCAGGCGTTTGACGAGGCGGGTGCGTACCGGGTCGAAGAGGGCGGGGCCCGCTTCGGCGAGGCCGCCGCCGAGGACGATCACCGTGGGGTCCAGCAGCAGCGTGTACGTGGCCAGGGCCAGCGACAGGGCCTCCACGGCCTCGTCCCAGACCTCCACGGCGATCGGGTCGTCGGATGAGACCACCTGCTCCGCCTTGACGCCCTCGACGCCGGCGCGCTGGCTGTAGCGGCGGCCCACCGAGGCGGCCGAGGCGTACGTCTCCAGGCAGCCGAACTGGCCGCACGCGCACTCCTCCCCGTCCGGGAAGACCGGGGTGTGGCCGATCTCGCCGGCCCAGCCCGAGGAGCCGCCGTACGGCTCGCCGCGGATGATCGAGGCGCCGGCGATCCCCGTGCCGATGGGGAGGAAGAGGAAGTCGGACAGGCCACGGCCCGCGCCGAGGATGCTCTCCGCGAGGCCGCCGGTGCGTACGTCGTGTCCGAGCAGGACGGGGGTGTCCAGGGTCGTGAAGCTTGAGGCGGGGACGTCGCGCCAGCCGAGGTTCGCGGCGTAGAGGGCGGCGTTGTCGGACACCAGGCCGGGCACGGCCAGGCCCACGCCTGCCGGGGTGCCGTCACCCGAGGCGGCCAGGTGGCTGATGAAGTCGGAGATGGCGGCCACGACCGCCTCCGGGCCCTCCGCGCGGGGCGTGGGGCGGCGCTCGCTCAGCAGCACCACGCCGGACTCGCTGACCAGGCCGCCCTTCATGGACGTGCCGCCGACGTCGAGCGCGACGACGAACGAGCTTGGAGCCGGGCCGGCACTCACACTCGGGCTCGGGCTCGCACTCGGGCCCGAACTCGGGCTCGGGCTTGCGCTCGGGCTCTCGATCGCACTCGGGTTCGGGCTCTCGCTCGCGCTCGTGCTCACGCTCGGAGTCATGTCGGACACGGAGGAGACGATAGCGCAGCTCAGCAAATGTCTGGAAAGTGTCCCCTCGGCTACCCCCTCGGCTACCCCCTCGGCTACCCCCTCGGCTGTTCCCTTGGCTGACCTCTCGGCGGGGGTTCTTCGTCGGGGCTGTGTGGCTGTCTGGGGCCGGTGGGGCCGACTCGCCTGTTGTTCCCCGGGTCTCGGGGCACACCAGTGGGTTCTCTGGGTCCGGTGGGTGGTCCGGGGGCCATCAGGGTCCGGGGCCGGCTGGGTTCTGCAGGTCCGCACGGTCCGGGGCCGGGTGGGCCCAGTGGGTCCAATGGGGTTCTGTGCGCTCCAGTGGGTCGGGTGGGTGGTCCGGTGGGGGCGGAGCGCTGGTTGTTTCCGAGGGCCGTGGCCTATGAGGTCCGGTGTGGGGTGGCAGGGTTGGGCCGTGGGGCGGCCCAGAGTGGCTCAGGGCGCCGGTGGCGCCCGAGTTCGGCCTCAGGGTCAGGCGCGGCCCAGTACGCGGTTGAGCGCCGCTTCCACCTCCGCCGAGAGGCCGGGTGGCGGGGACGGCGGGGAGGCGGGGGAGTCGGCGAGCGGGTCGGAGCGCGCCATCCGTACGGCGCCGCAGGACCGGCACTCCACTTCGCCCAGCCGGCAGATCAGCGCGAGCGACCCGCAGGTCGCGCACGAGTCGAGGTCGAGGTCGTGCAGCCGCTGACAGTCCGGGCAGATCAACACCTGGGTTTCCTGGCGCACCCCGCGCTGCCACGGGCTGGCGCCACGCACCGGGTCGGTCTGCCGGGCCCCGCATCGGTAGCAGGGCATCGTTCCCTCCGAGGTCAAGAAATGTCGGCGAGTGCCTTGATGTAGTCGGCGACGTCGCGTGCGGCCGAGATCGGATTGACCACCGACCACCTGATCACGCCGTCGCCGTCGATGATGAAGGTCCCCCGAAGAGCGAACCCCTTCGCCTCATCGAACACACCGTACGCCCGCGCGACCTGTCCGTGTGGCCAGAAATCAGAGAGCAGCGCGAACGCGTAACCCTCACGATCGGCCCACGCACGGTGCGTGAACATGGAGTCGACGGAGACAGTCAGCAGCTGTGCCCCGTCGAGTGGCTGGTCGCGCAGCGCGGACAGCTCACCATGACAGATCCCGCTGAAGGCAAGCGGGTAGAAGACCAGCACGACCTTCGTGCCCCGGAACTGAGACAGGCTCACCGGGGTGCCGTGCTGGTCCTGCAGCTCGAAATCCGGAGCCAGGGCGCCGACCTCGGCAGGATGTGCGTTCACAGGCATCATCCTGCCGCACGGAAGGCGCTCGGGCCCCCTACCGTTTGCCCTTGGGCGTGACGAGCCTGGTCCCGGACCAGTCGGGTGCGGCGGAGATGCTGCTGGTCTGCGAGAGACCCGCGGTAGCGGCATCCTCCCCTATGTCGCTCGGCTCCACGTGGCCGTTGCGTCCGGCCTTGGGAGTCAGCAGCCAGATCTGGCCGCCGTCGGCGAGTGCTCGCATGGCGTCGCTGAGGGCGTCGAAGAGGTCTCCGTCGCCGTCGCGCCACCACAGCAGCACCACGTCCACGACGTCGTCGCTCTCTTCGTCCAGCAGCTCGTTACCGGTCAGGTCCTCGATGGAGTCGCGAAGCTCGTCGTCGACGTCCTCGTCCCAACCGATCTCCTGCACCACCTGACCCGGCTTGAGGCCGAGCCGTTCGGCCAGGCCGCGCTCGCCCTGCGCCTGACCCGCGGTCGCGCTCACGTTTATCCCTCCTGCTTGAGTGGCCCCGCTTATGCGGTTTATCGCTTCGGGACAGTCCACACGCTGTGACCCTCAGTCGTCAACGGTCGCCACGGGTACGGCCGTAGTCGGCCAGAATCAATCAGACAAAAACGACAGGCGAACCTGGCGTTGCGGGTTGTCGACGTTCAGATCGACAAGTGCGATCGACTGCCACGTGCCGAGCGCCAGACGCCCGCCCAGCACGGGGACGGTGGCGTACGGCGGGATCAGCGCGGGCATCACGTGCGACCGCCCGTGACCGGGCGAGCCGTGGGCGTGACCCCAGCGGTCGTCGGCCGGCAACAGGTCACGCAGCGCGGCGAGCAGATCGTCGTCGCTGCGCGAGCCCAACTCGAGCAGGGCGACGCCGGCCGTCGCATGGGGCACAAAGATATGCAACAACCCGTCTTCGCCCTGCGTACGCACGAAATCAGCGCATTGACCTGTGATGTCATGCACTGTCTCTCGTGACCCCGTGGCCACGGAGATGATTTCAGATCTCACAGGGAAATCTTACTTATGCACCACGACGGCGTCCGGGCCGGGAAACACCAGACCGGTGTGCCCGTCGTCGAAGCGCACCACGTAGGGAGGCCCGCCTTCGAGGCCCTGGACCTCCACGATCACCCCAGTCCGGTCCCCTTCGCCAACGGCATGCCCGTGCACCAGGAGCCGGTCTCCTACTGCAGCATTCATATAACCCACATTGGTACGTGGGGAGCCGTACGGAAAGAGTGATTCGCAAGTTTTGCTCCCCCTCTGAGGGGAGCGAGAAAAATGACCGAAACGTTACGTAGTGCTGATGCGGTGTTTCGGGCTCTGTGGCCGGATGGCGGGTGTCTTGCGTGCTTTGTGCCGATCATGGTTGACGCCGCGGAATGCTCGACGCGTGTCGGCCGGCGGCGGGGCGTGGAGGGTCGGCGGGTGGTCGAGCTTCCCCAGAGGCCGTGTGATCGGCGGGTCGCCGGACGGCCCCGTCGGAGTCGTGATGGCAGGTGGGCCGCTAGACTCGCCCGTCACGTCGCGCCGTCCCGGTGAGAACCATGCCCCTTCGGGGGAGAGTGGAGGGTGCGGGGACCAGGAGTCCAGGGGTGTTCGAGCGAAATTTCGTTCGTTTTCCTGTCTTGTTAAATTGCTCCCGGGATGTAACCTTTGGTGGCGATTCGTCCTACCATCGGTGGTCTAGGCCATCTGATCCGTCCCTGCCAGCAGGGACACCACTGGTTACCGGTCAGTAGAGATGCGTTTTCTACGGCTAGCGACCAGGATGGAAGGCGACCCAGACCAGACATCAGTCATCCTCGGAAGGCGAGACCCAGTGGCTTCCGGACGCCAGCGATTCTCGATCATCAGCGACGGCCTACCCAGCCAGCTGCCTGATGTCGACCCCAGCGAGACCAACGAGTGGCTCGAGTCTCTCGACAACGTCGTCAAGACCGAAGGCCGCACCAGAGCCCGCTACCTCATGCTGCGCATGCTGGAGCGGGCCCGCGAGCACCAGGTCGGCGTGCCGGGTTTGCGGAGCACCGACTACATCAACACGATCCCGCCGGAGCGCGAGCCCTGGTTCCCGGGTGATGAGCACGTCGAACGCCGCATCCGCGCCTACATCCGCTGGAACGCGGCCATCATGGTGTCCAGGGCCAACGCCCGCACCAACGTCGGCGGTCACATCGCCACCTACGCCTCCGCCGCCTCCCTCTACGAGGTGGGCTTCAACCACTTCTTCCGCGGCAAGGATCATGGCGAGTCGGGCGACCAGGTCTTCTTCCAGGGGCACGCCGCGCCGGGCATCTACGCCCGCGCCTTCCTCGAGGGCCGACTCAACGAGGCCCAGCTCGACGCGTTCCGCCAGGAGTTGTCGCACGGCTTCCACGGCCTGCCCTCCTACCCCCACCCGCGCCTCATGCCCGACTTCTGGGAGTTCCCGACGGTCTCCATGGGCCTCGGGCCGATCGGCGCGATCTATCAGGCGCGGTTCAACCGCTATCTGCTCAACCGGCAGATCAAGGACACCAGCCGCAGCCACGTGTGGGCGTTCCTGGGCGACGGCGAGATGGACGAGCCCGAGTCGCTCGGCGCGATCGGCCTGGCGGCCCGCGAGGAGCTCGACAACCTCACGTTCGTGATCAACTGCAACCTGCAGCGGCTCGACGGTCCCGTACGCGGCAACGGCAAGATCATCCAGGAGCTGGAGTCGTACTTCCGCGGCGCCGGCTGGAACGTGATCAAGGTCGTGTGGGGCCGCGACTGGGACCCGCTGCTCGCGGCCGACGTCGACGGCGTTCTGGTCAACCAGATGAACACGACGCCCGACGGCCAGTTCCAGACCTACTCGGTCGAGTCCGGCGAGTACATCCGCGAGCACTTCTTCGCCGGTGACCCGCGCCTGCGCAAGATGGTCGAGCACCTGACCGACGACGACATCCGCAAGCTGTCGCGCGGCGGCCACGACTACCGCAAGGTCTACGCGGCGTTCAAGGCGGCCCGCGAGCACGTCGGCCAGCCGACCGTGATCCTCGCCCAGACCATCAAGGGCTGGACGCTGGGCAAGGACTTCGAGGCGCGCAACGCCACCCACCAGATGAAGAAGCTCACCAAGGCCGAGCTGAAGGAGTTCCGCGACCGGCTCTACCTGCCGATCCCGGACTCCGCGCTGGAGGGCGAGCTGCCCCCGTACTTCCACCCGGGCGAGAACGACCCCGAGATCCAGTACATGAAGGAGCGCCGCGCGGCGCTCGGCGGCGTGCTGCCCAAGCGGGTCATGCGCGCCAAGCCGGTCAAGCTGCCCGCCGACGAGGTCTACGGCGGCTTCGCCAAGGGCTCGGGCAAGCAGCAGGTCGCCACCACGATGGCGTTCGTGCGGCTGCTGAAGGACCTCATGCGCGACAAGGAGATCGGCCACCGGTTCGTGCCGATCATCCCGGACGAGGCCCGCACGTTCGGCCTCGACGCCATGTTCCCGACGGCCAAGATCTACTCCCCGCACGGCCAGACGTACGAGGCCGTCGACAGGGAGCTGCTGCTGTCGTACAAGGAGGCGACGCAGGGGCAGATCCTGCACGAGGGCATCAGCGAGTCGGGCTCGATGGCCTCGGCCATCGCGGCCGGCAGCGCCTACGCCACGCACGGCGAGCACATGATCCCGATCTACATCTTCTACTCGATGTTCGGGTGGCAGCGCACCGGCGACCAGATGTGGCAGATGGGCGACCAGATGGGCCGCGGCTTCCTGCTCGGCGCCACCGCGGGCCGCACCACGCTCAACGGCGAGGGCCTGCAGCACGAGGACGGCCACACGCCGCTCATCGCCTCGACGAACCCGGCCGCGATCTCCTACGACCCGTCGTGGGCGTTCGAGGTGGCCCACATCGTCAAGGACGGCCTGCGGAGGATGTACGGCGACCAGCCGGAGGACGTCTTCTACTACCTGACCGTCTACAACGAGCCCTACCTGCAGCCCGCCCAGCCGGCCAACCTCGACGTGCAGGGTCTGCTCAAGGGCCTGTACAAGTTCGCCGACGGCCCGCAGACCCAGGGGCCGAAGGCCAACATCCTGTCCTCCGGCGTGGCGGGCCCGTGGGCGATGGAGGCGCAGCGGCTGCTGGCGGAAGACTGGGGCGTCTCGGCCGACGTGTGGTCGGCGACGTCGTGGTCCGAGCTGCGCCGCGACGCGCTGGCCTGCGAGGAGCACAACCTGCTCAACCCCGACGCCGAGCAGCGCGTCCCCTACGTGACCCAGGCGCTGTCGCAGGCGCGGGGCCCGTTCGTGGGCGTCAGCGACTACATGAAGGCCGTGCAGGACCAGATCGCGCAGTGGGTGCCGGGTGACTGGTCCTCGCTGGGCACCGACGGGTTCGGCCTGTCCGACACGCGCTCGGCGCTGCGCCGGCACTTCCACGTCGACGCGGCCTCGATCACGCTGGCCGTGCTGACCAGCCTGGTCAAGCGGGGCGAGCTCGACGGCGAGGTGCTGCGCGAGGCCATCGCCCGCTACCACCTCAAGAACGGCGTCACCGAGGCGGGCGGCGCGGAGAGCAACGACACCCAATCGATGGGCGTCTGAGTCATCCAGGAGGGGCGCCCCCGCGAAGAACATCTCGCGGGGGCGCCGTCTTTTTCCGCCGCCCGCGGCGTTCGGCCTGTGAGGCGGCACGTTCAGGAGGGGTACGTGCCGCCTCACCCAGGTTTGGTGCAGCGTCACGTATTGTGGGCACTACTTCCCCCTGAGAGACCGAGGGGAAATCTGTTCATGCGATGTGTCCTAGCCGCCACCCTGTTCATGACGGCCGTCGCCGGCTGCTCCACCGTGCCGGCCGAGCCCGCCACGCAGTCGACGGCGGATACCGACACGATCAGCTGGGGGCCGTGCACCGACATCAAGCGTCCTGACGGCATGCCGCCGGCCAGCCAGGACAGCTCCGTCCGGTGCGGGAAACTGGCCGTGCCGCTCGACTACGACAAGCCCAACGGGGAGCAGCTGGACCTGGCGCTCATCAAGCTGTCGGCCACGGGCAAGAGCAGGCTCGGTTCGATGGTGTTCAACTTCGGCGGCCCCGGCGCCTCCGGCGTCGACACGCTCGACCAGGCCGGCAAGGCGCTCACCGGCCTGCGCGCCCGGTACGACCTGATCAGCTTCGACCCGCGCGGCGTCGAGCGCAGCTCCGGCGTGCGCTGCGGCAACGGCGCGGAGATGGACAGGTTCACCGCCCTGGACACGCTCCCGATCGACAGCCAGACCCACCAGGAGACCGCGGCGGCCAACAAGGAGTTCGCGGCCCTCTGCCAGCAGAACTCCGGCAAGATCCTCCCGTACGTCGGCACCGTGAACGCCGCCCGCGACATGGACCGGATCCGCGCCGCGGTGGGCGACCCCAAGCTCAACTACGTCGGCATGTCGTACGGCACGCAGCTCGGCGCCGTGTACGCCACCGAGTTCCCCAAGAACGTGGGCCGCATGGTGCTCGACGCGCCGCTCGACCCGACGGTGACGTTCGAGCAGCGCACGCTGGTGCAGACGCGCGGGTTCCAGAAGGCGTACGAGAGCTTCCTGCGCTCGTGCGTCAAGGAGAAGTGCGACATCGGCAAGGACCAGACCACCGCCAACGAGAACGTCGACAAGCTGCTGAACCAGCTCACCACCAAGCCGCTGAAGGTCGGCACCCGCGAGCTCACCCAGGGGCTGGCCGCCACGGGCGTGGCGGCGGCGCTGTACTCGGAGCTGACCTGGCCGTTCCTGGAGCAGGCCCTCTCGGAGGCGATCAAGGGCCACGGCGAGGCGCTGCTGTACCTGGCCGACTCCTACACCGGCCGCTCCCAGGACGGCAAATACTCCACGCAGATGACCAGCTTCCCGGCCATCACCTGCGTCGACACCTCCGAACGGCCCAGCGAGGCCGAGCTGCGCCGCACCGAGGCGGCCGCCATCAAGATCTCGCCGCTGTTCGGCAGCGAGGGGTCCGGCGGGCTGTGCCGGGTGTGGCCGGCCAAGGGCAGCGACCAGGCGCGGCACGTGAACGCCACCGGATCGGCGCCGATCGTCGTGGTCGGAGGCAAGGGCGACCCGGCCACGCCGTACGAGTGGGCGCCCAAGCTGACGGCCCAGCTCAAGACCGCCAGGCTGGTGACGTACGAGGGCGAGGGGCACGGCGCCTACCTGTCGGGGAGCAAGTGCGTGCTGGAGCTCGTGGACTCGTACCTGATCGACGGCAAGCTGCCGGAGAAGGGCGCGACCTGCCCGGCGGCCTAATGTGGGCCCTGTGACGACATATGACTCGCTCATCGACGCCGAGGCCGCCCGCCTGGCGGCCCTGGCCACGGATCTGTCCGTCCCGGTGCCCACGTGCCCGGGATGGACGTTCGCCGAGCTGATCACGCACGTCGGTCAGACGCACCGCTGGGCCGTGCACGTGCTGCGCAACCAGGTCCAGGAGCGGATCTGGTCGCGCCAGGTGCCCAGCGGGCTGGCCGAGGGGCAGAGCGGCGACGCGGCCTGGCTGACCGCCGGGGCGGCCGAACTGCTCGACACGCTGCGCGTAACCGACCCGTCGCTGGCGGTGTGGACCTGGGGCCCGGACCGGCAGGCGTCGTGGTGGCCCCGCCGGATGCTCTTCGAGCTGGTGATCCACCGGGCCGACGCGGAGCTCGCGCTCGGCATCGACCCGGTCGTCCCGCCCGAGGTCGCGATCGACGGCATCGAGGAGTTTCTCCACAACCTGCCGTACGCGACCTGGGTCACCCGGTCGCTGGCGGAGCTCGGGGCGGAGGGGGCCACGATCCACCTCCACGCGAACGACGCCGACGGCGAGTGGACCATCACCCAGGGACCGGCCGGGGCGGTCGACTGGGCGCGCGGGCACACCAAGGGCGACTGCGCCGTCCAGGGGACGGCCCAGGACCTGCTGCTCATGATGTACGGCCGGCGCTCGCCCGAGGCGCTGACCGTGTGCGGGGACGCGGACCTCCTCGGCCGCTGGCTGTCCAGGGCGGCCTTCTGACGCGGGGAATGGGCCCTGGACGCGCCGCCGCTCGGCGATCGGCGGCGTGCCCAGGGCACGGGGTGAACCGCTCCGCTGAAGCGGCCCGTCCGGATGCCGGGGGTCGGCGGGGAAGGCGTTCGCCCCGGCCCTCGAACGGGTGATTCACCTGTGAGGGGAAGTCTTATGTCGCGCCCGGCCGGGCGTCACCTGCGGTGGAAGATCCCGAAGACGCTCCCGGACGTGTCACGCAGGTAGGCGAAGTCGGTGCCGGCGCCGTCGTCGATCACCTTCGTGATCACCTTGCCGCCCAGCGACTCGCTCTTGGCGCAGGCCGCCTCGACGTCGGCCACCTGCACGTGGAAGATCGCGTGCGCCGGGAACTCGCCCTTGGTGTTGAACAGGCCGCCACCGGGCCGCTCGGCACCCGGATAGCCGATCATCCGGTAGTCGATCGGCCCCTCGTCGGCGGTGAACGCCCAGCCGAACAACCCGCCGTAGAACGCCTGGGCGCCTTCGGGATCGTCGGTCGCGATCTCGAACCAGGTCACGGTGTTGTCCATCGTCGTCTCCTCGTCACTGAACCTTTTCTCGAACAAGACAACGATCTAACGGGTTGGCGACAACCCTATGTCGGTGTTTTCGATTGACTAATCGAGCACGGCACTGTTCACGATCATGTGGGGCACGTCGGCGGCGAAGCCTTCGAGGGGCCGGTCGGGGCTGCGCTCGGCGGTCACGGTCGCGGCGGCGATGCGATCGAGCCGGAAGACCCGCACGTCATCGCGTAATCGGCACCAGGCCACGAGATACCAGAACCCGCCGCGCCCGCCCAGGAAGACGCCCGGCTCGACGTCCCGCGAGGTCAGCGCGCCCTTGGCGTCGGCATATTCGAGCCTGAGCACGCGCCGTCGCAGCAGCGCCTCCTCGATGGCCCGGGAGATGCCCTCGGCGCCGAGCGGCTGGATCTCGGCGGAGCCGGGCTCCGGTGGGTCGCGCACGAGCTGCACGCGCCGCGCCAGCTCCCTGGCCAGCTCGCCCTCGGAGCCCGGCATCGCGGCCACGACCTTGCGCAGCGCGCTGCGGGCCTGCCGCCCGAACGGCTGGTCGCCGGCCTGGCTGAGCGCCACCGCGATGGCCACCGCCTCGGCCGGGGTGAAGTTGAGCGGGGGCAGCGACATCTTCTTGTCGATCGCGTAACCGCCCTTGCGGCCCGGCTCGGCGTAGATCGGCACCCCTGACTCCTGCAGGGCGGTGATGTCGCGCTCGATCGTGCGCACGCTCACCTCGAACCGCTTGGCCAGCTCGCGGGCGGAGCGGCAGCGGGGCGCGATGGCGCGCAGGTCTTCGACGAGCGCGTAGAGCCGGTCGGTACGATTCACAGCGGCGACGCTACGCGCCGCCACCGACAATCATGACCCGCGCGCCGTCCCGGCAACCCGTGCCTCACCCCGCCGCCACACGGGTCTCACTACCCGGATCGAGCCGCGGGCAGGTCACCCTCGGGTCTCGACCCAGAAACTGACCGTGGTGTGCGGCGTGATGCCGGTGTAGGAGACGGTGCCGACGGGCTGCCACGGGCCCTCGATCGGGATCAGGCCGACCTCGGGCAGGAAGTGCCGTTGCAGGACCCGGATGCGGTGCTCGCCGGTGCCCGACGTGCACAGGCTCGTGGCCCAGCGCTCCTGGGTGTTGAGCTGAGCCGTGCAGCCGGTGGGGGAGGCGTGGGCGCCCCGTCAATGCGCCTACCAGCGGTCGTGGACCTGGGGCCGGATCAGGTCGTCGTAGACGGCCTGGACCGCTTCGAGCGTGGCCGCCGGGAGGGGCGGGGACGACGCGGCGGCGGCGTTCGCGGTGGCCTGGGACGCGTTGCGGGCGCCGGGGATCACCACCGACACGCCCGGCTGGTCGAGGATCCAGCGCAGCGCGAACTGGGCCATCGTCAGGCCCTCGGGCACCAGGGGAGCCAGGCGGCGGACCGCCTCCAGGCCCGTGCCGAAGTCCACGCCGGAGAAGGTCTCGCCGACGTCGAACGCCTCCCCCTGCCGGTTGTAGGTGCGGTGGTCGTCCGCGCCGAAGGTCGTGTCCTCGTCGTACCGGCCGGACAGCAGGCCGCTGGCCAGCGGGACCCGGGCGATGACGCCGACCCCCGCGGCCCGGGCGGCGGGCAGGACCCGCTCCAGCGGCTTGAGCCGGAACGCGTTGAGGATGATCTGCACGGACGCCACCCCCGGCCGCGCGATCGCGGTCAGCGCCTCCTCGCACGTCTCCACGCTGACCCCGTACGCGGCGATCTTCTGCTCGGCCACCAGCGTGTCCAGGGCGTCGAACACGGCGTCCGCCGAGTACACCGGGGTCGGCGGGCAGTGGAGCTGGACCAGGTCGAGGGTGTCCACGCCGAGGTTGTGGCGCGAGCGCTCGTTCCAGGCCCGGAAGTTGGACATCACGTAGTTGCCGGGGATCTGCTCCAGCCGGCGGCCCATCTTGGTGGCCACGGTCAGCCCCGGCCGGCCCTTGGCGAAGCGGCCGACGATCTGCTCGCTGCGCCCGTCGCCGTAGACGTCGGCCGTGTCGATGAAGGTGACCCCGGCGTCCACGGCGGCCCCGAGGGTGGCGAACGCCTCGTCCTCCGTCACCTGGCCCCAGTCGGCCCCGAGCTGCCACGCGCCGAGGCCGACTGTGCCCACCTGGCGTCCTGTCCGTCCCAACGTGCGTTGTTCCATGGGAACAGTCTCCCGGATGGAGACCGCACCCCGGTCTGGGGGCTAGGCGGCCGAGCGGCGGGGGAGGCGGTGGTCGTCGAGCGTGCCGGTCAGCGCGTGCAGCGCGCCGCTGAGCAGGCCCGCGTCCAGATGGCCGTAACTGAAGGCGATGCCGTTCTCCCGGACCCCGCTCTCGTGGCAGAACGCCGCGAGGTCGGCCACCCGGACGCGGCGGGCCAGCAGGGCGCCGACGACCGACTCGGCCCTGACCGCCGCGGGGAGCAGCAGCGCGGCGGCCGCGCCGGTGTCGCCCCCGAGCAGGCGGGTGTCCGGGTACGCCCCGAGCACCTGCCGGACGAACGCCCGCTTGGCCCCGTACAGGACCGACAGCCGCTCGGCGCGCCGGGCCACGCAGCCCGACGCGAGCAGGTCGGCCACCGCGAGCTGGCAGGTGACCGACGGCTGGCCGTGCAGGCCCTCCTCGACCGCCCCCGCCGGCCGCCGCGGCACCACCGCGAACGACAGCCGCAGCGTCGGCGTCAGCAGGTCGCAGAACGAGCCCACCATGGCCGTGGAATCCGCGTCCCCCAGGGCCAGGACGCTGGGACGCGGGGTGAGGGAGGGGTTGAACAGGCCGTCGAAGGCGGGTTCGAGCACCAGGCCGCCGCTCTCGCGCGCCCACGCGGCCAGGGCCCGGCGGCGCTCCGTGGGCATCCGGGCGCCGAGCACGCCGCGTTCGGGCAGGACGGCCACCACGTCGCACCCGGCAGGGACGAGGTCCGGGCGCGCGCCCGAGGCGTCGGTGGGCAGCGGGAGCACGGTGCCGAGCCGGGCGAGCGCGTGCCTGAGCGCCGGCGGGGCCGGGTCCTCCAGGGCGATGAGCGCCCTGCCCGCGCCGTGCCGGGCCCGCAGGATGAGCGCGAGCGCGTCGGCGTAACCCGCCGTGACGACCACCTCGTGACCGTCGAGCACCAGGCCGCGGGACTCGCGCAGGTACGCGGCGACGGCCGCGCGCAGCGCCGGCAGCCCGGCCGGCGGCGGCTCCTCCACGGGCGGCGCCTGATGGCTGGCCCGCCGCCACGCCGCCCGCCACGCGGCCAGCGGGAACGCCTGCGTGCTCGGCCGGTCCGACCGCAGGTCCACCACCACGTCGGACGCCCGCACCGGAAGCGAGCCCGCGCCGACCGGAGCCGAGCCCGTGCCCGACACGTACGTGCCCGAGCCGTGCCGGCCCGTGATGCGCCCCTCGGCCAGGAGCACCTCGTACGCCGCCAGCGCGACCCCGCGCGAGATCCCCAGCACCCCGGCCAGCGTACGGGTGGACGGCATCCGCCCGGCGAGCTGGCCGCGCGCGATGGCCCGCCGGAGCTGGGCCGCGAGCTGGTCGTGCAGCGGCTCAGGCAGGTCGCGATCCAGCTGGATCGGCACGTTGAGCCTTTGCGGATTACGCATGGAACATCCCCCAGGTGAAAGTGCTACGCGGCCCCCTTCACCTGAGGCGTGACATCCCGTTCCATCACCGGGTCCGCTATCGGGGCCGGTAACAGCAGCGCAGCCCCGTCTGCACCGTGGCGCGCAGCTCGTCCCCGACCGCCGGGTCCACCGCCGAGATCCGCGCCAGCGCCCGTCTGATCGCCTTGCCCACGGCGATCCTGGCCCGCTCCTCGCTCCCCGTGAACGGCCGGGCCCGCCCGCCGATGCCCGTCGCCGCCGCCAGCTCCGCCACCAGCCACTCGCGCTCCAGCCGCAGCCCCGCCGCCCGTTCGAGGTCGTTCATCGACTCCAGCTCGTCGATCTCCGCCTCCAGCTGGCCCAGCCGCTGCCGGTAGGTCTCCCTGGCCCGCTCGTCCAGCACCGGCTGGGCCGACCCGGCCTCGGGCTCGCGCGTCCACGTCTCCGACGCCAGGTCGGCGGCGAGGATCTCCCGCCCCGGATTGGCGATCAGCGTGGCCAGATGCCCCATCCCGACACTGTGGTCGACGAGCGCGAGCCGCCCGCCCAGCTCGACCTGCCAGTGCCGCCCGTGCTTGCGGATCCGGCAGCCGCCCTGCCCCGCGGCCGGGCGCCCGGCCACGGCCGGCAGCACCATGCCCAGCTCGCAGGCCTCCCGTTCGGCGGCGGCCTGCTCCCGGACGGCCCGCGGGTCCCGCGTCCCGTCGCGCAGCGCCAGCGCCTGGCCCAGCCGCCACCGCGACAGCGCGGCGGCCGGCCAGTGGCCCAGGGCGAAGTTCTCCCGCACGGCCGCCCGCAGGTGCTCCACGGCCGTGGGCAGGTCCCCGGTGGTGAGCGCGGCCATGCCCAGCGAGTGGTGGACGGAGCCGAAACAGGCCACGCCCAGGCTGGCGACCACGGGCAGGCCCGCGAACGGGCGAAGCAACCCGTACGCGCGGGCGGCCGTGTCCGTGTCCTGCAGCAGGTGGGCGGTCTCCACGACGCAGTACATCGAGAGCAGCCAGGTGCTCGACCCCGGCAGCTCCTCCACGCGCAGCCTGGCCAGGTGCCCGGCCGCCGCGCGCCGGTCGCCCGCGACGGCCGCGGCCAGCGCCAGGCCCGCCAGGTACGAGTTGTCGATCGGGCTCAGCGTGGGCGAGCTGACCAGGTCCGACAGCACGGGCAGCAGCTCGGCGGCCCGGCCCTGGAACCAGCGGATGGCGCCGAGCTGGCCGCCGTACCAGCCGGTCGCGTCCATGTCGCCGGCCGCCACGCCGCGCTCGAAGCACTCGCCGGCCCGCTTCTCGGCCTCGGCGAAGCGGCCCGCGCGGATGGTCAGCATGACCTCGATCGCCTCGACCACGTACCCGACCGCGAGATGGGCGTGACCGGCCAGCAGGCCGCGCAGCTCCTCCAGGCCGCGCTCGGCGTGCGGATCGGCGGTCAGGTAGAGGTCGACCGTCCGCCACAGCAGGCCCATCAGCAGGTCGCCCCTGCGCTCGGTGACGGCCGCCTGGCCGATCAGCTCCCTGGCCAGCTCCAGCCTGCTCGCCGCGTGCTCGGGGCCGAGCAGGCAGTGGTGCGCCAGGCTCAGCGCCTCGGCCAGCGCCATCGCGTCGCCGGAGCCCCTGGTCTCGGCGAGCAGCCGCATGATCGCGGCGTGCCGGCCGGCGCGGTAGTCCTCCTCGCCCAGCAACCGCACGCGCAGCCGCAGGGCCAGCGACGAACGGGGGTCGATCAGGGACAGCGCGTGCCGCTGGCGGGCGCGTACCATCTCCGACTCCGCGCACGTCCTGTGCTCGTGCACCCAGACCCCGCCCAGCCCCAGCGCCGCCCGCGCCAGCGACGACGGGTCGCCGCAGAGCTCGGCCAGCCGGTACGCCGAGTCGAACCAGCGCCGCGCGGTCTGCAGGTCGCCGTTCACGAACAGCGCCCGCTCGCCGAGCACGAGGGCCAGCTTGAGGTCGGGGCACGAGGGCAGGAACACCCCCGGCTGCTGCGCAACGCCCATCGGTTCCGCTCCCCTGTCCGACACCTTACTGAGCGCCATCACGGTCCCCGAATACCGTTCTGAGAACTAGGGCCTGTTTCAGAAGTGGATCACCTAGGTGGTCCACCTCCGGGATGATCTTTGTGTGGGTCGGGGTGATTTGACCGCGGAGCAGTGGGCGA